>JBEKXZ010000006.1:0-177101 GCA_049511495.1 Bryobacteraceae bacterium
CCAACCGGTCGGCCAGAAACCGGTTCACCTGGAAAAAGGAATTGCTGCTGACGCGGAAACGGCCGCCGTAATCGAGCGCGCCCTCCACCATCCCCGGAATGCGCTCGCCGCACCACTCGAAGAAGCGGCGCGCCACCGGCCGCTTGGTGTCGATGACGTTGATCTGTACATGCTCTTCGTCGCTGAACACCTCGATGGTTTCCATGAACAGCGGCCAGCGAGGCTCCTGCGCCATCTGGTTGAGGCTCGCAATGACCCGATTGATTTTGGGCGACGAAATGGGGCAGTCGTCGATCGGGCACAGGCTATGCGAGCGCGGCTCGCGAAAGCCGATCTTCCGCTCCTCGACGTGCAACTGCGCGCGGTTGCGATATCCCCACGCGGGGCCCGTCACCACCGCGATCTCCGCCGGCGCTTCGATCTTCCCGAGCCGCCGCAGTTCCTCCACCAGGATGGCGCGCTTGGCTTGCAATTGGTATTCGTACGGCGCGTGCTGATAGTGGCACCCGCCGCAGCGGCCGAACACCGCGCAGCCGGCGGCCACGCGTTCCGGCGCGGGCTCCAGCACCTCGATCGTGCGCGCCTGCACCAGGCCCGGCTTCTCGCTGCGCGCCGTGGCGCGGATGCGCTCGCCCGGCAGCACGAAGGGCGCGAACACCACGCGTCCATCCAGGCGCGCCAGTCCGTCGCCGCCGTACACCAGTTTTTCCACCCGCACTTCGAAATTGCTTACGATAGGATTTACTCCCGTACCTCTACCATGAAAACACGAGTCTTCTCCGGCATGCAGCCGACCGGAAACCTGCACATCGGCAACTACCTGGGCGCGCTCAAGAATTGGGTGCGCATTCAGAACGACTATGAGTGCATCTTCTGCATCGTCGATTTGCACGCCGTCACGGCTTACCAGGATCCCGCCGTGCTGCGCCGCAAGATCGAAGAGATAGCCGCGCTCTACCTGGCTGCCGGAATCGACCCCAACACTTGTTCCATTATGGTGCAATCGGCCGTGCCCGCGCACGCCGAGCTGGCGTGGATGCTCACCTGCGTCACGCCGGTGGGCTGGCTGGAGCGCATGACGCAGTATAAAGCCAAGTCGGGGAAGCAGGAATCGGTGGGCTCCGGGCTGCTCGAATACCCGGTGCTGATGGCCGCCGATATTCTGCTCTACCAGGCCGGCATCGTCCCCGTGGGCGAGGACCAGGCCCAGCACCTGGAGCTAACGCGAGACATCGCGCAGCGCTTCAACGCGCTCTACGGTGAAACCTTCGTGGTGCCCGGCACCAGCTTGCCGGCCGTGGGCGCGCGCATCATGGGCCTCGACGACCCCACGCAGAAGATGAGCAAATCTGCGGCCGGCCAGGGCCACGCGGTGGCGCTGCTCGACCCGCCGGCGGCCATCCGCAAAACCATCATGCGCGCCACCACCGATTCCAGCCCCGCCGTGGACTTCAACGGCGCCGGCCCCGGCGTGCTCAACCTGCTGGCGATATACCAGGCCTTTTCGGGCGATACCGACGATGCCATGAAGGCGCGCTTCGCCGGCATGCGGTACGGCGAGTTGAAGAAGCATGTGGCCGACATGACCATCGCCCACCTGGAGCCCTTCCAGCAGCGCTACCGCGAGATTGTCAGCGAGCCAGGCTACCTGGCCAGCGTCCTCCGCCACGGCGCCGCGCGCGTCGCCCCGATCGCCAATCAAACCGTGCAACTGGCGAAAGAGCGCATGGGGCTGTACGTGGGGTGAGGCACGCCCAACCATCCACCCGCAGCTCGTGGCGCGGGCCGTCCGGCCTGCTGAGTCGAGAGTCGTCTCGACTCTTCTTCAGCGGGGGCGTCTCCAATAAGGGCGTCAGACGTAGCTATTACGTTTGACATAATGCTGTCGACGTCATAGACTTAGGTTTGATCCGGTCTTTCAGGTGCCGAGACACCGAGTCGCTCTTTGAGGACCGCTGGGTTCGGCGATTTCAATCCATCGAACGCCCTGCGCGGCGGAAGCTTCTGTACCTGAATCGGGCGCTGCGGCTGGAGGATCTGTGCGTCCCGCCTGGAAACCATTTGGAACTGCTGAAAGGGGAACGCGCGGGGACGTATAGTATTCGGATCAATGACCAATGGCGCATCTGCTTTGCCTAGGAGGACGGCGATGCGCATGACGTTGAGATCGTGGATTACCACTAAGCCGCCGGGGAGATGACAATGAAGCCGTCAAAGCGACTCGATCCAATCCATCCTGGAGAAACCCTCCTGGAAGACTTCATGAAACCGCTCGGGATCAGCATCAATAAGCTGGCTCGCGACCTGGATGTCCCGCCCAACCGAATCAGCGCAATCGTGAATGGCACTCGCGCCATCACGGTCGACACCGCCTTGAGGCTGGGAACATACTTCCGCGTGTCGCCGGAGACCTGGCTGGGCCTGCAGATCGACTACGATCTTCGCGTCGCGCGCCAGCGAGTCGGCGATCGGATCATCCGCACAGTTCGCACCCCGCCGGCGGCGTGATCGGCTCGGCCGCGGCGCGCACCAGCGATGAGCAGCCACCGCCACCGCGGACGTTCGCTTATTGTTGTCTAATGGTGATGTGAGCGAGCCTTCAAGGGCCGCTGCCACAGTTCGTTGGAGAGCGGCGCTGACGGCAGTAGTTGCCGTCGGCATACAGGTCGGCATATTGTCGCCGAGAGCGCTGGGTTGCGAATGCGCGCCTCCATCACCGCCGTGTGAGGAGTACCCGGATACGGAGATGGTTTTCCTGGGGACCGTGACCGAGGCGCTTGTGGCAGCCGACAACGGCTGGATTCAGGAGGCGCGCATGCGAATCGACCGGGCCTATAAGGGGGTTTCCGAAAAGACGCTGATTCTCTTTGATAACGGCATGTGTAACGGCCCGGTTCTGGAAGTGGGCGAGCAGTACCTGATGTACACCCACCGCATTGGCCGTGGCCTTCCCGTGCCATCCCGCGGCTGTTCGCGCAGCAGGAACGTGAAAGACGCGGAGGAAGACCTGAAATATCTGAATGGCCTCGGTACGGCGGCTCCAACAGGGACGATCTATGGCCAGGTTTCGGTGCGAAGCGACGGTATTGGAGAAAAGGATCAACCGGCGCCGGGTGCGGTAGTCGAGATCCGGGGCGCAAAGAAGACGCTGACGACCGCCGCCGACGGCGAGGGACACTACTCGTTCGACGGCCTGAAACCCGCGCGATATGGCTTCAACGTAACTAAACCCGGATTCAGGGCGCTCGATTTCCTGTCGCGCCAGTTCTACGGCCCCCCGTATGCGGTGGAAGCTCGCAGTTGTTTGGTGGTCGACATGACCCTGCGGAAGAATTGGCCCGGCATGATCGGCGGGCGGGTGACACGGTCGGACGGCACGCCAGCCACGGCCGGGATTCCCTTCATGCTGATTCGCGTGGAGGGGACGGGAAAGGACGAGCGGTCCGATGCGGTTCTAGATTTGACCGCGAAAACAGACGACAAGGGGGAGTACTCGTTCCGCGGGGCCGCGCCCGGGCGGTACAAAGTCGCGATGAACCTTTACGGCAACCCCACGCCGAGGTTTCCCTATCCGACCATCTACTGGCCGGACGCGAGTGCGGAGGCGACCGCTTCTGAGGTCGAAATCAGCGACCACGCCATCTCACAGCAATGTGACTTTCGGTTGCCCCCCGAACTGAGGAGCACGGTGGTTAAGGGCATCGTCTTGCTGCGAGACGGAAAACCGGCGAAGGGGGCACGAGTTACTATCACCGTGATTTCAGGGCCCTTCGGCGTCCATAACGGCTACGGCAATCCCATCACCGACATAGCTGGCCACTTCTCATTTACGGCCATGGAGGGATCCAATTACAGCCTGACTGCCGCCAAGACCGACGAAGGCTGGCTAGTTTCCGACGCTATTCCCTTCTCACTTGCCGAGGGATCGCAGTCCATAACCCTGACCTTGGTGCCCAGGGCAACTCGATAGCCGCTCTAGTCCCGCCCGTGCTTCCCCCAGCAAACCCTCCCCTCCCCGTTGTAAAATAAACAGTTTAAGGACATCTCCAAATGCAGAACACGCTGTTGACGAAGTTTATTCAAAAGAACGTCCGGACCGACATTCCGGCGTTCCGGCCGGGCGACACCATTCGCGTCCACGTCAAGATCAAGGAAGGCGACAAGGAACGGCTGCAGGCTTTCGAAGGCACGGTGATTGCCCGCAACAACAGGGGACTCGGCGAGACCATCACGGTTCGCAAGGTCAGCTTCGGACAAGGCGTGGAGCGCATCTTCCCCGTGCATGCCAGCATCATCGATCACATCGACGTAGTCCGCACCGGCCGCGTCCGCCGCGCCAAGCTGTATTATCTGCGCGACCTGAAGGGTAAAGCGGCCCGCCTCCGCGAGCGCGAATAGCGCCAATCCCATGCGGCCCGAAGCGGCGTGTGGCAGAATCCGTTGCCAGGCCACCATTGAGCGTGAGTTGCGCGCGCGCGGTTTTCACTGCGTGGCTGGCATCGATGAGGTCGGCCGCGGCGCGCTGTTCGGGCCGGTGGTGGCTGCCGCCGTCATCCTCTCTCCCGACCGGCCCATACGCGGCCTCAACGACAGCAAGCTGCTGGAGCCGGAGCGCCGCGAAACGCTCGCCGCGCGCATACGCGAACGCGCCGTGGCCTGGGCCGTGGCCGCGGTCGATGCGGCCACCATCGATTCCATCAATATCTACCAGGCTTCCCGGCAAGCTATGCGGGTGGCCGCCGGCCGTCTCAACCCCGCACCCGATTTTCTGCTGGTGGACGCCGTCCCGCTCGATATGGATGTGCCGCAGCGCGCGCTGATCAAAGGCGACGCCCGCTGCCACGCCATCGCCGCCGCCTCCATCGTCGCCAAGGTCTGGCGCGACGAGTTGATGCGCGTGTGGGACGCCGTTTTCCCCGCTTATGGCATGGCTTCCCATAAGGGCTACTGCACGCCTGAGCACCTGCGCGCCCTCCGCGAATTCGGCCCCACACCTTTGCACCGCCTGAGCTTCGATCCCGTGCGCGCGCAAGCACACGTTCTGTTCCCGTGCGACCGGCAATTGGAACTCTTCGAGACGGCGGTGGCCGTATGACGCCGGCCTCGCCGGCTCCCGAGGTTCCGGGCAACCCTCCGCCACCGGTTGCGGTGCCGCACCCGGTCTACCGCTGGTACCACATGCTGAGTGCCGCGGCGATGATTGCCGTGTGCACAGCCATGGGCCTCTTCCTGATAGTTTTTCCCTGGAGCGCATTCTGGGAAGCGAATTCCTATGTGCTCGAAGTGCCCGCCATTCAGGACTACTGGTCGAGCCCGTACCTGCGCGGAGCGGTCAGCGGACTGGGAATTCTGAACCTGTTTTTCGCGCTGGTCGATCTGGTCCGCTTCCGCCGGTTCTTCGAGCCCTAAATGCGCCGCTTGCTCCTGCTGGTGGTTAGGATTATCGTCTACGGTTCGCTCTACCCCTGGCATTTCACGTTCACCGGCCGCCCCGAGCCCGTGCCGGTTCTGCTCCATTCCTGGCCGACCGTGTGGAACCGGTTCGTGGCGCGCGATGTCGCGATCAACGTGTTGCTGTATATGCCGTTGGGCGCGGCCGCCTGTCTGGCGTGGCTGACCCGCTTTCCGCGCGCCGCTGGGGCCGCCGCGACTGCCTTCGGCTTTGCGCTGTCCCTCTCCATGGAGCTGCTGCAGAATTATGTTCCCGGCCGCGTCACCAGTCTTTCCGACCTAGCCACCAACACCCTCGGCGCCGCGGCAGGAGCTTGCCTGGCAGTTGCGTTCGCGCCCGCGATCATCCCGCCCCTGCACAGCCAAGCGCGGCGTGCATCGCCGGGCGCCGCTTTGCTGCTGGCCTGCTGGGGCAGCTATCAGCTTTACCCGTTTTTCCCCATCCTCAGTTCGACGCGCTTGCGCCAGGTGGTTCACGCGCTAATCGCCACGCACACCCTTTCTCCCGTCGCGATATGGGCCGCCGCCGCGGAGTGGTTTGCCGCCGCGCTGGCCCTGGAAGGCATCTTCGGACGATGGCGCACGTCCTGGCTGGCTGGCGCCATGCTGATTTCCGGGCTGAGGATCTTCATGCCTTCCCGCTCGCTCGCGCTCGACGAAGTGGCTGGCGCAGCCCTCGCGCTGCTCGCCTGGGAGATCCTCCCATCGAAACGCCGTCTGCCGGCCGGAGTCTGGATGGTGCTGTCGGCAATCCTGCTGGTCGAGTTCGCGCCCTTCCATTTCACCCGGCACGCCGCTCCGTTTTCCTGGATTCCCCTGGGCGCCACATTCGGAAACGAACGCTGGGGCGCGCTGGTGATCCTGCTGCGAAAAGCGTTTCTCTACGGCGCCGCCATCTGGCTGCTGGTCCGCTCCCGCGTCGCGTACCCGGTGGCCGGCGGCGCGCTGGCCGCAGCGTTGTTCATCCTCGAAGTCGTGCAGCGTTACCTGCCCGGCCGCACGCCCGAGATCACCGATTCGCTGATCGCCGTGGCGATGACGGCCGCGCTATGGGCGCTCGCCGGCCGGCGCTCGCCCCGGCCAGTAGAATATGCCGCGGTAGAATAAGCCAGGAGGGCATCCATGCGATCGGGTATTGCAATCCTCTGCTTCTGCGTTGTTGCCGGAGCCGCTGAAATTCCGGCCGGAGCGCACGTCGCGTTACAGTTGGTCAACACGGTCGACACCCGCACGGCGCAGGTGGGCGATTATGTTTACCTGCACACCGCGAGCCCCATCGCCTCCGGCGGCCACATTCTGGTTCCGGTGGGCAGCTACGTGCAAGCCACGGTGTCGCGCGCGCGGCGCAGCGGCCGGGTGAGCGGGCGCGCCGAGCTGGCCATCCGCATTGAAACTCTCACTTTCCCGGACGGCAAAGAGATCCGCATCAATCCCCACTTGAGCTCGGTGGATTCCGCCGGTTCGACTCAAAAAGTGGATGCCCAGGAGGGCGACGTCAAGCAGGGCCCAGGGCACGATGCGGACGCGGAACGCGTGGCCACGATAGCCGGCACCGGAGCGGCCATCGGCGGCATGGCGGAGGGGTCCTGGTCCGCCGCCGGAATCGGCGGCGCAGCCGGTGCGGGCGTCGGCATGGCCGTCGTGCTCCTCACCCGCGGCAAGGAAGTGGAACTGCGCCAGGGCACCACCGTCGACGTGGTCTTCGATCGCGCCGTTCCGATAGAATAGGGCTCGGGCATGCCCGGTCCGCCTCTCCACGCTCATTTCCGCTCGCCCCCCGGTGTTGGTTTAGTATAGGGTCTTCGGCGCCTGGCATCGCAACACGCCACACGGCAGGCAGCTTGCTTTGCGAGTCCTAACACACGATGCTCTCCACTCTCGCCTTCGTTCACTCCTCAATTAGGATCCCTGCTGCGGGCGGCTTGCGTTGGGCCGCCATGGTGCTGTTGTCGATGCGGTTGCTGGCCGCCGAGAGCCTGGGAGCCATCTCCGGAACAGTGTTCGACCCGGTGGGCAATCCCGCTCAGTTCGTCGAAATCACGTTGCTGCGCGATCACACCGATTTCCGCCGCACGCTGGCTGCCGATTCGCACGGGAGGTTTCGCTTCGATGGTCTCGCTCCGGGCCCGTACACCATCGTGGTGACGTCGCCGCTCTATCGAAGCTCTGCCGTAACCATCGTAGTCGGGGGCGAGGCAACAGCCATCCAGTCAATCGTCGTCTACGACGCGGTCCCACCAGGCGATGAGGACGCCCTCCGTGCGTACCTAGATTCGATTCGCGAACGTGCCGAAATCGCGCCCGGCCAGCAGGGCAGCGCCACCGAGGGCGCCGGCCCGTACGGCTTCCGCGCCAACATGAGTTTTAACGCCAACGGACAGCGCGGCCAAAATAACAACCTCCTGCTGGATGGCATGGATAACAACGACAACTGGACCGGCGCCGCCATTCTCAATCCTCCGGCCGAAGCGATCGCTGCGGTGAGTCTGGTGGATGGCAATATTCCCGCCGCGTCCGGCCACGCTACCGGTGCCAGCGTCAGCGTGTACACCCGCTCCGGATCGAGTGAACTGCACGGAAGCGCGCACGAGGACTTCGGCAATTCCGCGCTCGATGCGCGCAATTTCTTCGATGGCGCCAGTAAGCCCGCCATGACGGCGAACCAATTCGGCGGCAGCCTGGGCGGTCCCGTTCGCAAGAATGGCTGGTTTTTCTTTGCCGATTTGGAAACGCTACGCTCACGCCAGGGACTGACGGTGATTTCCACCGTGCCCACCTCCGCGCAAAAGCTCGGCGATTATGCATTTGCGCCGATCTACAATCTCTTCACCATTGCCTCCACGCCCTCCGGCATCTTCGAGCGGCAACCGTTCCCGAATAACCAGATTCCGCCGAGCTTGTTTTCACCGGCCGGCGAGAAGTTACTGGCTCTGTATCCCGATCCGAATTTGCCTGGCATCGCCGATAACTACCGTTACACGCCGTCGGCTCCGCACAACGCGGGCTGGTTTCACGGCCGTTCCGACAGGCGATTCTCGGCGCAGCACTCCCTGTTCGTGAGCGCCGGATACGAACGCGAGCGCGAGCAATCGCCCGGTGCGCTGCCGGCGCCCGCCGGATTGCCGCTGGCGCCGACCAGCCTGGGCAGCGACATCACCCAAAATGCGGACGACGACAACATGACCTCCAGCGCCTGGGAGGCCGTGGCCGCCGAGACCGCGGCGTTGAGCGCTTCGCTCATCAATGAATTTCGCGCCGGCGCGGCATCGCTCCGTCTTCAGGCTCAACCGCTCGACCAGGGGATCAACTGGTCGACGTTGCTCGACATTCCGGGCTTGAGCGCTACCGGCCTTCCCACCGTCAGCCCCACCGGGTTCACGTCGTTGGGGGCTGCCGGCGCGGCGCCGTTCCAGCTCCGCATGTCGAATTTCCAATTGGAAGACACGCTGCGCTGGACTACCGCGCGCCACGCCTGGCAGTTCGGCGTGCAGGCGACCCGCCGCCTGGCGGACGGCGATGCGGGCAATGTCTCCAGCCGCGGCACCTTCTTCTTCACTCCCGACTACACCAGCCAGGAAGGGTCCGCCACGCCCACCGGCGATTCCATCGCGTCGCTGCTGCTTGGGTTTCCTTCCGAGGTCGAGCGCGACGTTCAGTTCTCGCCCTACCACCTGCGTGCCTGGGAGGTGTCCGGTTTCGCCGGCGACCAGATTCGCCTGGGCCGGCTGACCATCCAGGCCGGCCTTCGTTATTCGCTCTATCCGCCACTCACCGAGGCCTCCGGCCGCATGGTGAACTTTAATTTCTCGCGTACGGCGCCGGCACTCGATCAATTCGCGGGTCAAGGCGGTGTGAACCAATATGCCGGCCTGGGATTCAACAAACGAGCGTTGGCGCCGCGGGTGGGCTTCGTGCTCGATCTTTCGCCCAGCGGCGCTACCGCACTGCGCGGCGGATTCAGCACGGACTACGATTCCGGAGCTTATCTCGCGGAAGGCATCCTGGCGCGCAATCCGCCGTATGCGTCGCTGCTGGATACGATCAACGGCACGTTTCAACTCGGGCCGAATCTTACCGCCGGATTGCCCGCCCCGGTGCCGGCATCGCTTCTCAACGCACAGGCTCTCAACGCGGCCCAAGGCAGTATCAATGCCATCCAACCCGAAAACTACACTCCGTACGCAGACCAGTGGGACCTGTTTCTCGAGCGCCGGCTGGGCTCGCGCTTGGTCTTCGATCTAGGCGGCGTGGGGTCGATGGGCATTCACCTGGAAGACGCATTCAACGCCAATCAACCTTTCCCGGCGCCGACGCTTTATGCCACGCTGCGCTATCCATACGACCCTTATGAGTCGCGCATCACTTATCTGAATCTCGGCGGAGGCTCCACTTACTACGGCGGACAAGCCAAACTAAATGGTCAGGTTCGTCCCGGTCTGATGATACTGCTGAGTTACTCGCATTCCAAATCGGTGGACGATTCGGTTGCGCCGTTTACCGATCCGCAAAGCCGGCCCGCGGCGCCGCAGGACACTTACAATGCGCGCGGCAATCGCGGGCCGTCTCCCTTTGACATTGCGCAGCGCGCCGTCCTGACCGCGCAATACGACCTGCCCCGCCAGGCTGGCCGTGGCTGGCTTGCGGCCGTCACCCGCGACTGGCGCTTGAGCGCCATGGTCACGCTGCAAACAGGCTTTCCCTTTACGCCGGAACTGGCGGTCAACAGTCTGAACAACGGCGGCTTTCAGCTCCCCAACCGCGCCGGCAACGGCGCTCTGCCCGCGGATCAGCGTTCCTACCTCAATTGGTTTGACACGGCCCTGGGCGCTGCGGACAGCGCGTTCCAGGTTCCCGCGCTCTACCAGTACGGTAACTCCGGCTTCGATATACTGCGCGGGCCGGGATTGGCTGCCACCGATGCCGCTGTAAGCCGAAGCTTCCGGCTTCGCGAAAGCCTACGCCTCGAGACGCGCCTTGCCGCCACGAATCTTCTGAATGCCGTTAACTTCGCGTTGCCCAACCGGTTCCTCGGCGTCGAATCCTCCGGTGTCATCAGCCATACCGTTATTCCCGCGCGGCAACTCCAACTGGTAGTCCGACTGGCGTGGTAATTTTGCGAGGGCCGAGCCAGTCCACGAGAGTCCGGCCCCGCCAGCCGGGAGCCGGGCCGCCGGCGCGCGCTTGCTACAATCAGAGGTTCAACATGCATGTCTGAAGATTCCATACGGGAGCTGGTTGCCGGTTCTCTCGAGCGGATTCGTGCCGCGCGCAGCATCGAGGAACTCGAAGCCGCGCGCGTCGAGGTGCTGGGACGCAAGGGCGCCCTCACCACGGCCAGCAAGGAAATGGGCAAACTGCCGGAAGGGGCTCGCGCCGCTTTCGGCAAGCTGCTCAACGACTCCAAGCAGTCGCTCGAACGGGCCTACGAAACCCGCAAGCGCAGTTTCGACGAAGGTGCGCTGGTCCGCCGCCTGGACGCCGAATGGCTCGATCTCACGCTGCCCGCTCCCGGCCCGCGCCGCGGCCATTTGCATCCCATCACACGCATCCAGCGCGAGCTCGAAGATCTGTTCCATTCGCTCGGCTTCGCGGTGCTCGATGGACCGGAGGTGGAAACCGAATACCACAATTTCGACGCGCTCAACATCCCGGCCACTCACCCGGCGCGCGACATGCAGGATACGTTCTGGCTGGACGGCGGTAACCTGCTCCGCACACACACTTCGCCAGTGCAGGTGCGCGGTATGGAGCGGCTCGGCCCGCCGCTGCGCATGATCGCGCCCGGCCGGGTCTTCCGCAACGAAAGCGTGGATGCCTCGCACGAGCACACCTTCTATCAACTGGAAGGCATGATGATCGATCGCGACGTTTCCGTAGCGCACCTGCTGTATTTCATGAAGACCCTGCTGGCCGCCATCTTCCACCGCGGAGTCAGCGTGCGGCTGCGGCCGGGATATTTCCCGTTCGTCGAGCCGGGCTTCGAGCTGGACATTCAATGCCTGATCTGCGGCGGTCCGGGCTGCCTGGTCTGCAAGCAGAGCGGCTGGGTGGAGCTGCTGCCTTGCGGCCTGGTGAATCCCAACGTGTTGCGGATGAGCGGCATCGATCCGGGCGAGTGGAACGGCTTCGCCTTCGGCCTCGGCCTGACGCGACTGGCGATGATGCGCTACGGAATTGACGACATCCGACTCTTGCAGGGCGGCGATTTGAGATTTCTGGAACAGTTTTGACGGTGGGGCGATCTTGAGATTCTCTTACAACTGGATTCGCGAGCTGGTCGACAACCTCGATTGCGCGCCGCCGCGGCTCGAGCGGCTGATCACCATGAAGACCGCCGAGTGCGAAGGCATCGAATCGGCCGGCGCATTGCTCGCGGGCGCGGCGCTCGCGCGCGTGGAAACGGTTGAGCCCATCGGCGCCAGCCACAACGTCAAGGCCGTCGTGGACCTGGGTCCGCTCGGCCGGCGAGTGGTGGTCTGCGGCGCGCCCAATTGCCGGCCCGGTGTAACCGCCGTGTGGGTGCCAGTCGGCCGGAAAACGATCGAGGGCGTCGAAAGCGACGGCATGCTGGCCAGCGGCGCCGAACTCGGAATCAACAAGGACCACTCCGGCATTCTCGAAATCGAGGGCGCGCCCGGCGATCCCGTTCCCGGCTGCGCGCCCGATAGCATCATCGAAATCGACAACAAGAGCCTCACTCACCGGCCGGACTTGTGGGGCCACGTTGGCATGGCGCGCGAAGTGGCGGCCATCCTCGGGTGCGCGCTGGTCGATCCCGTCAAGCCGGACCTGTTGCCACGCGACGCCAGCCGCGTACGGATCGCGATCGAAGATCTGGACCTGTGCCCGCGTTACAGTGCACTAGAGTTCGACAATGTAACCGTGCAGCCGTCGCCGGCCTGGCTCCAGTACCGGTTGAGCGCGCTCGGGCTGAACCCCATCAGCAACATCGTCGATATGACGAACCTGTTGATGGCGGAACTGCCTCAGCCGACGCACGCCTTCGACGCCGACCGGCTCTCCGGCGATACCATCTTCATCCGCCCCGCGTATCCGGGCGAGCGGTTCCGCGGCTTGAACGACGAGGACTACACGCTGGACCCAAGCAACCTGGTGATCGCCGACGCCTCCGGCGCCATTGCGCTGGCCGGCGTGATCGGCGGTGCGTCCACCGCCATCGGCGACAAGACCACGCACGTCGTGCTCGAAAGCGCCAACTTCCAGGCCGCTTCCATCCGCAAAACTTCGTCTGCGCTGAAGCTGCGCACCGACGCCTCCATCCGCTTCGAAAAAGCCCAGGACCCCGCCAACACGGTGCGTGCACTCGCCCGCGCCGTGGAACTGCTGCGCGAGATTTCGCCGGGCATTCGCGTGGTGGGCGGCGTGGCGGACCAAATGAAAGAGCTGCCCGCGCCGCCGCCCATCGAGTTGCGCCTCGAGTGGCTGGGCCGCAAGCTGGGCCGCGCAATCGAGCCCGCCGAAGTCCGCCGGATTCTCTTGCGGCTCGAATTCGGCGTCGCCGAGCCGAGGCCCGGCGTGTTTTCGGTTTCGGTGCCTTCCTGGCGCGCTACCAAAGATGTTTCGATGGCCGACGACCTGGTGGAAGAAGTCGGCCGCATGGTCGGTTACGATTCCATCGTGCCAGTGGCGCCGCTCGTGGCCGCCGCCGTGCCGCCCGCCAACACGGAGCGCAAGTTCCAGCACGAAGTGCGCGACCTGCTGGTGGATCTGGGCTTCACCGAGGTCTACAGTTACTCGTTCGTCAGTGAAGAAGCCGTGCGCGAGTTCGGCTTCGATCCGGCCGCGCACGTGCGCGTGGCCAACCCCATCGCCAGCGACCAGGCGCTCATGCGCGCTTCCCTGTTGCCGGGCCTGTGGCGCAACATCCAGGAAAACAGCAAGCACCGCGAGGCGTTCCGCATTTTCGAAATCGGCCTGGAGATTCATAAGCACGGGCAGGGCTTGCCCGAGGAAGTACCGCACCTCGCGGCGGCGGCGTTCGCGCGGCAGGGGGATGGCGCGGCGGGTCTGGACGAGATCCGCCATGCAGCCGAATGTCTGATGCCGGGAGCGCAGGCGCAGCCGGCCGCCGCCGCATCTTACGAACACCCGGCGCGCGCCGCAGACATTTTCTGGAAGGGCGAACGCGTGGGCCGCGTCCTTGAGCTGCACCCGTCGCTGGTCGAGACCGGCCGCGCGGCCGTGCTCGATCTCGATCTGGACCACGTGCGCTCGCTCGCCGCCGCCGAGCTTCGCTATACGCCCATCCGCCGCTACCCCTCCACGGCTTTCGATCTGTCGGTGATTGCCGGCTTGCGCGAACATGCGGGCGAGTTGCAGAGCAAGGTGCGATCTTTCGCCGGGCCGTTGGTGGAATCGATCGAGTTTCTGCGCCAGTATTCCGGGACGCCGCTCGAAGCCGGGCAGAAGAGCGTCTCCTTCCGCCTGACCGCCGGCTCGCCCGAGCGCACGCTTTCGAACGACGAAACCAGCGCCATCCGCGCCCGCATCATCGACGGCATGCGCTCCCTCGGCTACGAGCTGCGCGTCTGAGCGGGGGCCTTACGCCCGTCTCCGCATCTCGGCGCGGGCTTCGGCTTCCGCGGTGCGGGCGCGCTCGGTTTCGCGCTTATCGTGCAGCTTCTTGCCTTTAGCCACCGCCAGCTCGCACTTGATGCGGCCTTGCTTGAGGTAGATCTTGGTGGGAATTAGGGCTAGACCTTTTTCCCGCGTGATGCCCAGCAGCTTGTCGATTTCCCGCCGGTGCAACAGCAGCTTGCGGTTGCGAACCGGGGGATGGTTCTCGCGGTTGCCGTGCGAATACTGGCTGATGTGCGCGTTCAAGAGCCAGGCTTCGTTGGCGATCACCGCGCCGTAGGCGTCCTTAAGCTGGACTTTGCCGTCCTTGGCAGCCTTGACTTCGGTCCCGGTGAGCACCATGCCGGCCTCGAAGCGGTCCATCAGGAAGTAGTTGTGACGGGCTTGCCGGTTATCGCTGAGGATCTTGAATCGCGCGTCCTTCTCGTCCGCCAATTTTGTTCTCCACGCCTCGAGCCCCAAGCGCGTCAATGCTGTTAGATGTACCCGGACAAGCGAAGTGCGACTTCATCTTAGCACAGGGTTCGCCGAAGGCCTGGCGGAAACAGGAACATGCTTTTTTTCAATCGTTTAACCGCGGTCTGGCTGGCCGCCGCGATGCTCGCGCCGCTGGCTCTTTTGGAAGCCAAAACCCGCAAGGGCGACAAGTACCTGGCCGAGGGCCGTATCGCGGAGGGCAAGAAAGACTGGGACGCCGCGCTGGCTGCCTATGAGAAAGCGCTATCCGAAGACCCGGCCGAGATGACCTACCAGATGGCCGCCGAAAAAGCCCGCTTCCAGTGCGCGCAGATGCACGTCGACAAAGGGCTGCGCTTGCGCGGCCAGGGACAACTGGACGAGAGCCTGGCGGAGTTCCAAAAGGCGTATGGCATCAACCCAGGCTCGGCCATCGCCGCTCAGGAAGTCGATCTCACGCGGCAGATGATCGAGCGCGAACGCAAGCGCCAGGCGGCCACCGGCAAGGAAGCGCCTGTGGCGGAGCGCGCTCAGACGCCGGTCGAGGAATACCAAAAGCAGCAACAGGAGCGTCTGGGCCGGCTGATGGACGTCCCCGAGCTGAAGCCGCTCAATCCCCAGCCGATCAATCTGAAGATGAACAACAAGACCAGGGTCTTGTTCGACACGGTGGCCAAGTACGCGGGCATCAATCTGCTGTTCGACCCCGACTACCAGCCCCCGTCGAAGGACGGGTTCAACGTGGAACTCAACGATTCCACCATCGAGCAGGCGCTGGATTATCTGGCGGTGCTCACGCACTCGTTCTGGAGGCCGATTTCGGCCAACACCATTTTCGTAGCCACTGAGAGCCAGCAAAAACGGCAGGCTTACGACGAGCAGGTGGTCAAGGTTTTCTACTTGCAAAATATTCAAAGCGATACGGAGCTGAACGACGCGGTGACCTTACTCCGCACCGTGGCCGATCTCCGACTGGCCTCCCCGTATAAAGGGCAAAACGCCATCGTCGTGCGCGGCGAAGCGGACAAGGTGGAACTGGCGGAGAAGATCATCAACGATATCGATAAACCCAAGGCCGAAGTGGTGGTGGACCTGATGGTGATCGAAGCCAGCACGACCTTCAGCAAACAGATCACCGCAGCGATCGCCTCCACCGGGTTGAACCTGCCGGTGTCCTTCAACCCGCGCAGCAGCATACAGGTGCAAAGCAGCACCGCCGCCAACAACACCACCACCAACAACGGCACGACCACGCCGACCACCGTGACCCCAAGCACGGGCACCACCCCCGCCAGCAGCACCACAGGCACTTTGATTCCGCTTAACGAGTTGGGCCACGTCTCCAGCGCGGACTTTGCGACCACACTGCCCAGTGCGCTGTTGCAGGCCGCATTGAGCGATGCCGGATCGAAGATTCTGCAAGCGCCGCAACTGCGGAGCATCGACAATGTCAAAGCGACGCTGAAGATCGGCGAGAAGGAACCGATCGCCACCGGCAGTTTCCAGCCGGGCGTGGCCGGAGTGGGGGTCAATCCGCTGGTGAACACGCAGTTCACATACCAGGACGTGGGCGTCAACGTGGAACTCACACCGCGCGTGCATGAGAACGGCGACGTCACCATGCACATCGACCTGGATATCTCGACGGTCGCCAGTTACGTCAACGTGGGTGGCATCAGCCAGCCAGTGATCGGTCAGCGCAAAGTGCAGCACGATATCCGCATGCGGGAGGGTGAGGTGGGTCTGTTGGGGGGGCTGATCAATACCGAGGACGATAAAACGGTGACCGGAATTCCCGGCCTCGCGAGCATTCCGTTGCTGGGCAACCTGTTCAAGGGTTCCAGCGTCAACCACAACCGCGACGAGCTGATGATCGTGGTGATCCCGCACGTGATCCGGCAGCCCGAGATCACCGCGGAGAACCTGCGCACGATCGCCGTGGGCACTCAAAACATATTTCATCTGAACCGCGCGCCGAGGCCGCAGGAGAGCCCCGCCGCGCAGCCGCCGGCCGTGGCCGAGGTTCAGCCTCCGCCCCCGCCGAGCCCGGCGCCGCCGGCAACCGCGCCGGCCGCCAACAACCCGTTAGCGGTTCCGCGGGCCACGGGCCTGCCGCCGGCGACTGCACCGCCGCTCGCACCTGGAGCCGAGCCTCCGCCCACCGGCGGCGCTCCGCAGGCGGAATTCAATGGCCCGGCCCGGGTCTACTTCAAGCCTGGGCACGTGGATGCGGCGGCCGGCGGCACCTTCACGGTGGCTGTGGCGCTCGACAACGGGTTGGACGTGGCCTCCGCGCCGATGATTTTCGAGTTCGATCCGAAACTGCTCCACCTGAACAACATCACGCTGGGCGGCCTACTTTCTTCCACGGGCCAGACACCGGTATTCAACAAGAACATTCAGAACGATCACGGAGCGGCCAGCGTGACTCTCAACGTGATCCCGAACAACCCAGGCGTTACGGCGGCCTCGGGCACGCTGGTCACGCTCAACTTCCAGGCGGTGGCCGCGGGCAGCGGCACTGTCACGATTCAATCGATGGCGGTGAAGAATTCCCGCGGCAGCGTCATTCACACCGGTAGCCCGCAGCTCACCGTTACGGTAAAGTGAGAGGCGTCATGCGGCGGCGGAAGCAAAGCGGATTGACCTTGGTGGAGCTGATCGTGGCGTTCACCATCATGCTGATCCTTACCAGCATGGCGGTGCCGCTGGCACGCGCCAAGGTGCGGGCACAGCGCGAGCGCGCACTGCGCTATGCGCTCGACGACATGCGCCTGGCCATCGACAAGTACAAAGACTACTGTGATATGGGCGTTTTCGGGCCGGTCAAGCAGGGCACCGATTGCTGGCCGGAAACGCTGGAGTCACTGGTGGAGGGCGTGAAGATCGGCAGCTCCGCCGACGACAAGAAGATCAAACTGCTGCGCCGCATTCCGCGCGACCCGTTCACCAACTCAACCGAGTGGGGCCTGCGCAGCGACCAGGACGATCCCACGGCGAACAGTTGGGGCGGCCAGAACGTTTTCGATGTGTATAGCAAGACCGACCAGAAGGCGCCCGATGGAACGGCATATTCGGAGTGGTGAGCGTGCTCGGCACGCGAGGCGCGGCTTCACCTTCGTCGAGCTGATGGTAGTGATCACGATCATCGTGATCCTGATCAGCATGGCTATCCCGATCTACCAGAAGTCGATCATCCGCGCCAAGGAGAGCGTGCTGGCGAACAACCTGTTCACGCTGCGCACGGTGATCGACAACTACAGCTACGACAAGGAGAAGGCGCCGCAGAGTTTGCAGGATCTGGTGACCGAAGGCTACCTCAAGGACGTGCCCATCGACCCGATGACCGGCGACAACTCGAGCTGGAAAATCGTGATGGAAGACGCCAGCCAGGCGCTTAGCCAGGCCGAGCCCGGTATTTTCGACGTGCACAGCGGCTCGGACAAGAAGGGACTGGACGGCACGGCGTATTCGGAATGGTAGCGCCGCCCGGTTCCGCTCGACCGGAGCGCCGCTTCACTGGCATCGATAAGGTGTGGGGATATTCTTCCACCATATTTCGTGCACTACACTGCGGGCGGGCCGCACGCCCAAGCTGCCGCGGCGAATTGTGATTGAATAGGGGCTGGCAGCCTCCGTTGACCCAGAACCCTCCGCGCATCCTCGTGGTCCGGCTCGGCGCGATGGGCGACATCGTCCACGTTTTGCCCGCCGTGGCTTCTTTGAAGCAAAGCTTCCCGGGTGCGCACCTCACCTGGGTGATCGAACCGCAGTGGGCCGCCCTGCTCGAAGGCAACCCGTTTGTCGATCGCGTGATTCTGTTGCACCGGCACAACGCCTCCGGCGTGCTGGCATCGTGGCGCGAGTTGCGGTCCGCGCCGTTCGACTTCGCGGTGGATTTCCAGGGTCTGCTCAAGTCCGCCGTGGTGGCCGCCGCCGCGCGCCCCCAGCGCACTTTCGGCTGGGACCGCAGCCAATTGCGCGAGGCCGCGGCCGGCGTCTTCTATACCTACCGCGCTTCGAGCGCCGCCGCGCACGTGGTGGAACGCAATCTCGACCTTGCCGCGGCCGCCGGTGCAGGCCACGCGCTTCGCGTCTTCCCGTTACCAGCCGGCCGGGCCGAAACGCCCTTGCCCGATGGCGCCTTCGTGCTCGCCTCGCCGATGGCCGGCTGGCGCGGCAAGCAGTGGCCAATCGAAAACTACCTGGCTTTGGGCGGGCTGCTCAGAGCCGAGTGCAACCTTCCGCTGGTGCTCAACGTTCCGTCAACCGCCGCGCTTGGAACTGCGGAAGGCGTATGGCTGCACGCTTGCGGCCTGCCCGGCTTGATCGACGCCACGCGCCGCGCCATCGCCGTGGTGGGCGTGGACAGCGGACCCATGCACCTGGCCGCGGCCCTCGGCAAGCCCGGCGTGGCGCTGTTTGGTCCCACTGACCCGGCGCGCAACGGCCCTTATGGCGATTCGCTGCGAGTGCTGCGATGGCCGGGCGCAGTGACCACCTACAAGCGTCTCGGCTCGATCGACGAGAGCATGCGCCGGATCACGCCGGAAGAAGTGTTCGAATCGCTGCGCGCCGCGCTTGGCCGCGCGCGTGGCTCCAGCGGGTGCAGTCCCAAATGATTCAGTTTCCCAAGCCCTACGCCGATGCCGTGGCGCGGCTGCGCGTGCCCAGCGGGTTTCTCATCGTGCTGGTGTTCGCTTGGTTGTCGCGGCCCTCACCGGTATCGATAGTCTGGGGCGTCCCCGTCTCTCTCTTGGGCCTCGCGCTGCGCGGCTGGGCGGCGGGGTGCCTCGACAAGAACCGGCAGCTCTCCACCGGCGGACCGTACGCCCACACTCGCAACCCGCTCTACCTGGGTACGCTCGCGGCCGCCGCCGGGCTTGCCATCGCCGCGCGCAGCCCGTGGCTGGCGGTGCTGTTCGCTTGTGTCTTCCTGTTCGTGTATTTGCCCGTCATCCAGCTCGAAGAGCAGCACCTGCGCCACCTGTTTCCGGAGTACGAATCGTATGCCGCGCGGGTGGGAGCGCTTTGGCCGCGCCTGACTCCGGATCCCGGGTCGATCCACGCGGCGTTCCGCTTTCGCTTGTACCTGCAAAATCAGGAGTACCAAGCCGGCGCCGGATTCGCCGCCGGGCTGCTTTACCTGCTCTGGCGGCTGCCGCGTTGAGTAGCGGCGTGGCGCGAGGTCCTGGTGGGATAGACGATCGGTTTTTGTCGTCTGTCGTGCTTTGGTGAGGCGTGACAGACCACGAAAGGCGATGGCCTGTCCTACCAGGGCTCGGCAAAACTGCCTGCGCCACGGGCAGTCGAAAAAAAGTTGAAACTTCCCGGCCTGCGCTGTATCCAATGTCACAAAGACAACCGGTACGGGTCGATAAGCCCGCTGGGGAGTGCCGGTCGCGGAGTCAGGGCGCATGACCGCTCGGAGGGGAACGGTCATGCGCTAATTTTAGCGGCGCGCCAGCGCCACGCCGCCAGCAGCGCCGATCCGATCAGAATCAGCGCCGCGCTCAAGCCCACCCAGATTCCCGCCGCTCCCCATCCAAAGTGAAAACATAACAGGTACGCGACCGGCAGACCTATTGCCCAGTAACCGGCCAGGTGCGCCAGCATGGGCGTGCGGGTGTCGCCGAGGCCGCGCAGCGCGCCGGTGGACACCGTTTGCAGGCCGTCGAAGAGTTGGAACAACGCGGCGATGCGCAATAGCAACGCACCAGCGGCGACGACCGCGGCATCGTGAGTGTAAATGCGGACGATCCAACGCGGCGCCGTTCCCAGTACCAGGCCCGCACCGCCCATGAACAGCGCGCCCAACAGGATGGCCGTCCAGCCGCGGGTTGCCGCACCGCGCACGTCCCCGGCGCCATAGGCTTGCCCCACCCGCACTGCCGCCGCCGAGCTGATGCCCAGCGGCACCATGTAGGTGGTCGATACCACGTTGATGGCGATGCTGTGCGCCGCCAGCGAGGCCTCATCCAGGTGCGCCGCAAACACGCTCACCAATGCGAACACCGCGCCTTCAAACAGGATCTGCAGCGCCGCCGGCATTCCCAAACCAGCCAGGCGGCGGATGCGCTCGAACGAAGGCCGCCAGGAGACCGCCAGCAGAATATTGCCCGTGCGCCGCTCGTGCCACGCAATCGCCGCCAGCAACACCGCCGCCATGTAGCAGCGCGCAATCGTGGTCGACCACCCCGAGCCTTCCAGTCCCATGCGCGGCGCGCCCCAATGGCCGTACATCAGCACCCAGTTGCCCAGCACGTTCACCACGTTGGCGCTGACCAACGCGAAGGTCACCGGCTTGACCACGTCGATCGCCTGCAGGTAACGCCGGAAAGCGGCGTAGAAGAACAGCGGCGGCAGGCCCCACGTCAGCGCCTTGAGAAACGGATCGAACAGCGCCATCACGTTGGGGTTGGTTCCGGTGGCGCGGAGCAGTGGGATCAACAGCAGGATCGCCAGTGCCAAAAACGGCGCGAGAGCCAGGCTCAGCCAAACGCCGTTGACCAGCGTGCGCCGGCAGTCCGCGGCATCTTCGGCGCCGTGCGCTTGCGCCACCAGCGTATCCATTCCCAGCAGAAAGCCGGTGCCGCAGATGGCGAGGGGATAGAACAGCATTGCGCCCAGGCTGCCGGCTCCCAACGCGGCCGCGCCCAGGCGCCCCGCCATGATGATGTCTTCGAGACCCATCGCCATCCAGCCCAACTCCGCCAGCGCCAGCGGAACCGCCATGCGCAGCATGGGCGCGAACTCGGCGCGCAAATGGAGTCGATGGGCCGCCACGAGTTACGCCTTGGGATGCGCCTTGTCGTACACCTTCATCAGGTCCGTGAGCGAAACTTGGGTGTACTTCTGTGTCGTGGAAAGCCGCGCGTGCCCCAACAACTCCTGGATGGAGCGGAGGTCGGCGCCGGCGGCGAGCAAATGCGTGGCATACGCGTGGCGGAAGCCGTGCGGGTGCACCGACGGATCGCCGCACAAAGCCGTGGCATAGAGTTTGACGATACCGTGAATGCCGCGGACGCTCAGGCGGCGGCCGCGATGATTGAGAAACACCGCCCGCTCGTCGCGCACGACCGGCCGCTCGGCGAGGTATCGTTCGAGCGCCGCGGCGGCTTGGCCGGGCAGCGGCACCTGGCGCTCTTTCTTACCCTTGCCGCGCACCCGCATCCACGTCTCTTGCGCCGCGCGGTCGAGATCGTCCAGATTCAGACCGGCCAGTTCGCTTACACGCACTCCGCAGCCGTAGAGGATCTCGAGCAGGGCGCGGTCGCGCGACGGGTAAGGCCGCTCCAGTTTGCCGGCGGCCACCTGGTCGAGCAGCGTGTTCATCTGTTCCGCCGTCATCACCACCGGAAGTTTCTGCGGAGCCTTGGGCAGCCGCAGCAGGCGGGCCACATTGATGGCGGCCACGCCCTCGCGCTGCAGGAATTGAAACAGGCCGCGCACCGCCGCCACCTTGCGCCGGATGCTGACGGCCTCCAGTTGCTGCCGGTAAAGCCAGAGCATCCATTCGCGCAGCAGCAGCAGGTCGATGGCTTCGGGCGCCGGCGGTTCGACTCCCGGCGGCGAAAGGAAGTCAAGCAGTTGCCGCAAGTCGCTCCGATAGGCGTCGAGCGTGTGCGGCGAAACCGCCGTCCGCGCCAGTCCCTCCAGGTAGCGTTCGATTTCGTGTTCCAGCCGGGAGGACATGGTCTAGTCCGCGATTTGGCCTGCCGGCGCAGACTTTTTCCGCGCGAGCACCGTCCTAGTCTCTGAGAAGCCGGTTGCTATGATGAAAACCATGAAGCGATGTCTGTGCCTGTTGCCGCTTGCCGGCGCGCTGGCGTGCGCGGCGGATCTGGCCGGCGTGCATTCCGTATACCTGCTGCCGATGGCGCGCGGCATGGACCAGTATCTGGCCAACCGGCTCACCAACGAGCACGTTTTCCAGGTCGTCACGGATCCCAAGCTGGCCGATGCCATCTTCACCGACCACCTCAGCGAAGGCTTCCAGGCGCAGTTGGAGGACTTTTCGCCGACGCCCAAACCGCCCGAACCGGCGAAACCAGCCAGTGCGGACTCCACCGCCAAAACGGGCGACGAGCCAACGCCGCCGGCAAAACCGGCTGGTTCGGATTCCAAGGCCAAGTCTGGCGATGAGCCAACGTCGCCGGACCTGCTGGGGAAGACGGAAAACACACTGAGCAACCCCGCCACCAGCTCCGGGTTCAGCCGCGCGCGCGGCACAGTCTTCCTGGTGGATGCCAAGTCGCGCCAGGTCATCTGGTCCGTATACGCGCCGCCCAAGGATTTTGCCGGCAAGGAAATGAATCGCACCGCCTCCGATATTGTAAGCCGCCTCAAGCGGGACCTGAACCCGAAGAAGTAAGCGTCGCGGAACCAGGCCAACCCCAAGGCCGCACCATGCAGCGGCGCGCGGCATGGTGCGTGGTGCGCTACGCGAAACCGGAAGCGCGTGCCAACCAGGCAGGTTGAAGCGCACGGTCAGAAAGTTATGGGGACGATCTGTCGCTCACCCTGGTACGAAATCACCTTGTCCGGCGCGTCTGTAACCTCCACTCCCGTGCCGTGGCCCTTCCGCACGATGACAACATGAAAAGTCCGCGCCCGTAACATGCCCGGAAAACTTCCCTTCCTGGCATCGATTCTGAGCTGGTGCCGCGCATCATCCCAGTTAAAATCAATGGTTGAATAGACGCCCTTTTCGTAGTTATAGTTGTCGTTCTCGTCCTCATACAGCGTGAAACTGCCATTGGCCCCGGGGTAGATGCGTAACTCAATGGGGTCGGCCGGTTTTTCCGCGGAGTATTGAACAAATGGACCCATCGGTATGATGGATCCTGATCTGACCATAAGCGGGATTTTGTCGATGGGTGCATCCGCAACCACGCTCTTGCCGCCGGATAGCGCCTCTCCGGTCCAGAAATCGATCCACTGATTCCCGGCCGGCAGATAGACGCTCCGTGTCTTCTGTCTCGGCTCGGCAGGCTTCGCCTCACGGGCGAAAATCTCCGGAGTCTTCCAGAACATCTGGGCACGGAACGCGCCGAGCGCCGCGTTCGACGTCTCGAAAGCGAAGTCGTACTCCTTTCCAGCTACTAACTCGACGGGCACGGTGTGAGACTCCATCGAGTCGTAATTGTGCGCCACTTCTTTGTTGTCCAGATAGACTCGCCTCGGCCCGAAACTTTTCAGGTTGAACCGGTATTTCCCGGTTTCCGTTGGAATCAGCTTGCCTTCCCAGCGCATCGAAAAATGGGGGTCGGTAATGAAATCCGGCCAGCCTGTATACCAATACAGATTGATATCTGGCTCGACGGCCTCGTGACACAGCTTCTTAAAGTCCGCATCGCAGTAATATCTGGCGGTCAGGCCTGGCTTGCCATCCTTCGTCCGGAAGTGCTCGGGCGTAATGAGAATGGTGTCCTCGGGCGGGCGGTGATACATGTACTCCGTCACCGGGGAGACCATGATCGCGGGGCCGAACATGAATTGGTCGTCGATCGAATAGGTCCTCCGGTCGTGCGCGAAGTCCATCGGCAGCCCGCGCATGATGGAATACCCATCGTGAGTGACCCGCCACCCCAGCGAATAGATGTAAGGCAGCAGCCTGTATCGCAAGTTGTCGAATTTGACGAGTGAGTCGCTATATTCGCCAAATTCCCAAATCTCGCGCGGCGTCTCCGAGCCGTGCGACCGGAAAATGGGCGAGAAGGCTCCCAACTGAAACATCCGCGCGTACAGCTCCTGATACGCCGGGTCCTTGCCGCCGTTCGAGAACACTCCCCCCTGACACCCCAGCGAGTAGGCGCCGATATCGAAGGTCCAGTAAGGAATGCCGGCCATGCTGTGATTGATCCCCGCCGAAATCTGTTTCCGGTAAACGTCCCAGTTCGCGCCGATGTCTCCCGACCATGTGGTTGCCGCGGCCCTCTGCTGGCCGGCGAATGTCGACCGCGTGAGAATATAAACCCGCTTCGCATCAGTCTCTTTGCGCTGGTTCCGGTAGACGCCTTCCGTGATCGCCAGCGAGTAAGGATTGAGATATCTGGCGAACGAGCCGAGATGATTGTTCTCGACTCTCTTCATCTCGTACTCTTCCGACTCCTTGGTGAGCGCGTTGACGATGTCCGGTTCGGTCGAGTCCATCCACCAGGCGTCGACTCCTTTAGAGAAGAGTCCATTGCTCGCGTACTTCCAGTACAAATCGTTGGCCGCCGGATTGTACGCATCAAAGTATCGGAAGCCGGCCCAGCCCACCGGCGAATACAAATACCCGCGGCGTTCCATGTCCTTGTAAATTGGCGCAGCCGGTCCGAGCCCGCCCCAGATGGAAATCATCAGATGGAAATTCCGCTGGTGCAGCAGATCGATCATTTCTTTCGGCCGCGGGTACTTAGTTTCGTCGAAGAACATACCGCCCCACGTGTCGTTCCCGCCCCAGTAATTCCAGTCCTGCACGATGTTATCGATGGGAATCTGCCGCTTGCGGTATTCCTGCGCGATGCCCAGCAGTTCGTCGCGGGTCGCGTAATGCTCCTTGCTCTGCCAGTAGCCGTAGGCCCACTTACCGTACATCGGAGCCTGCCCCGTGAGCTGCCGGTATCCGGCGATGGCCTGGTCGATGGCCGGGCCGAAAAAGAAGTAGTAATCGATGTTATCCGCCACTTCGGACCAGAAGGACGCCGATTGACGATTGTCGGCGAAGATCGTCTTGGAATAGTTATCCCAGAATATCCCGTATCCTGCGGTGGAAACCAGCATGGGCGTGACCGCATCCGTGTTGGACTGCACCAGCTTCACAGTCCGTCCACGATAGTTCATGTAGCCGGACTGATGCTGTCCGAGCCCATACACTCCTTCGTCCGGGGTCAACGCGAAGTTCTGCTGAACGGTGAACGCGGTCTTTTCCTGCGCGATGTTACACGGAGTGAAAACGGGCCGCCCTTGCTCTTTCAGAACCGCATGGTTGTCAATGGCGAGATACTGAATCGCCCCATCGCTCCTGCTCAACCGGACTTTGACCTGTGCCGAACTCAGCGTGATGGCCGCGGCGCTCTCCTCAAATCGCACGCTCAGCTCAGGCACATCCTTCTGAATCACGGAGAGGCTGACTTTTTCGGACGTGCCCCCGGCCGGCCATTTCACGACGCGAACCGTGCCCTCCGAATAGAACTGCACCCTGACGTTCAGATTGCCGGTCGTAAGTTGCACGCCGTTCCGGATGCGTTCGATGCTCGGCACCTGGCAAACCGCCGGCAAAGAGCCCAGGCAGAGGACGAAGCACACTGCCATCGCCCGCCAAGCAGAGGTAGGGGATTTCATTGTCCTGGTTCCTTTCGTGGCGTGCTCTGTGCCACGGAGCTTTCCATTAATGATCGAGCACCCGTTTACTTCGCGGCTTCCACTCGCTTAGCAGCCCAGCGCTTCTTGGCGGCGGCAATGATTGCCCGTCTGCCAGCCGCCGAGAGCTTCCGTTTCGGCTTTGGTGCTTTCGGCGTAGGTTGCGGCTTCTTGGATTCAGCCCACCTCTTCCGCTGCGCCTCGGCGATCCGGGCACGGCCAGCCGCGCTGATCTTGCGCCGTTTGCGTTTGAGGGGTCCCGGCGCGACGGTGGTCTCGGCCGAGGGACCGGAGAGCATCTGGCGAAGCTCGGCGATCTGAGCGTTTATTTGCGCCTTTTGGGACTCGAAGCCTTCAATGGCGGCGGTGAGGATTTCGTTGGTGAGTTTTATCGGCATAGGATTCAGGGCAGTCTTTACGTTGACGGCCACCTCCTACACTAACCCATTTTCGAGTGACTTGAGCAACCGAAGGACAATCCTGGTGGTTTGGATCGCAATCCGATCACCGCGGCATCGGGCGATTCTGAATTACTATCACCCGAATACGGTGATCGGGTTCAGAGAGTAATCTGGCTGCCCATAGGCAACCGCCGCCGGAGGGGTGTAACCTGGGAACCAGAGAGTTGTGGCGTGAAACGCGCGTGGGTTGTTTTGGCGGCCGGAGTGTTGCTGGCTTGCGCCGCGGCGGCGAAGGATCCCAAAGCGCCCGCCTCGGGCGACGATGCCAATCCCGGCAAGGGCGTCAATATCTACTCTCTCCAACGGGAAGTTGAGCTGGGCCGCCAGATGGCGACCGAGGTCGAGCGGCAGGTGCGGATGCTCGACGACCCGGTGGTGGCGGAATACGTGAACCGCCTATCGCAAAACCTGGTCCGCAACTCGGACGCGCGGGTGCCCTTCACCGTCAAAGTGATCGACTCGAACGAGGTGAACGCCTTCGCGCTGCCGGGCGGGTTTCTGTTCGTCAACACCGGCCTGCTGCTCCGCGCGGAGAGCGAGGCCGAACTCGCCGGCGTGCTGGCGCATGAGATTGCTCACGTGGCTGCCCGGCATGGCACCAAGCAGGCCACCCGCCGGGAACTGCTCA
Source organism: Bryobacteraceae bacterium (assembly GCA_049511495.1). Lineage (GTDB taxonomy): Bacteria > Acidobacteriota > Terriglobia > Bryobacterales > Bryobacteraceae > Bog-375. The sequence goes on from JBEKXZ010000006.1 coordinate 26,944, forward strand.
ACTACGTCAGCATGCCCCTGGTGATGGCAGGCGGCTGGGTGGGTTATGCCGTTCGCCAATTGGTGGGCGTCGCCGTGCCGATGGGGTTCATGCAGTTTACGCGCGGCATGGAGAAGCAGGCGGATGCGCTCGGCCTGGAATATCTCTACCGGTCGGGCTACGACCCGCTGGCCTTCGTCGACTTTTTCGAGCGCATCGGGACGCTGGAAAAAACCAAGCCTGCTTTGGTGGCCCGCGTGCTTTCGACGCACCGCATGACCGCCGGCCGCATCAGGACCGCGCAGAACCTGATTCAGCGCCGGCTGGAGCCGCGGCCCGAGTACGTGGTGGACACTTCCGAATTCGAGAATATCCGCGGCCGCCTGGCGCGGCTGGAAGATCTTGAGATACCCCGGGGGAAAGGAGACGGCCCCGTGCTGCACCGGCGACTCAGCGGCAGCCCGGCTACGATTGACGCCCCGCCCGGCGACACCGCGCCCCGGCCGGCGAAGAACGGGCAGTGAAGAGCTGGACTGATGCGCGGCCTCGGGTTCGCGTTTGAACCGCAAGCACGTTGCTCCGGTCACCGCAACAACTTCTCCAATCGCTCCACAGCTTCCTCCAGCCGCTGCGGTTTCTTGAGCACGCCGCCGAACAAATCGCCCTTTTCCGCAAACCTGTCGGGCGCGTTCTCAATGTTGAATTGCGCCGGACGCAAGCCCGGCTTCACTTCGCTCCATGCGAGCGGCGTCGCCACCGGCGCTCCCGTGTATGCCCGCAGCACATACGGCGCGGCGATGGTCTTCGATTTTGCGTTCTGCATGTAGTCGAAGTACACGCGGTCCTTCTGCCGCTTGGAAACCGTGCGCGGCATGGTGAATAAGCCGGGCTTTCCAGCGTCCGCCAGCCGCGCCAGCAGCTCGGTGAAGGTGCGCGTTTCCTCAAACGTGTACACGGGCTCCACGGGGACGTACACGTGCATGCCGTCGCCGCCGGTGGTTTTGGGATAACCGGTCAGACCGATCCGGTCGAGCAGTCCCTTCACCACCAGCGCCGCTTCGACGATGCGGTCGTAGGAACATTCCTGCGGGTCGAGGTCGATCAGCACGAAATCCGGATAGTCCAGGCGCGGCGAGCGGCTCATCCAGGGGTTGTGATCGATGCAGCCCAGGTTCACCAGGTACAGCAGGCTGGCGCGTTCCTGCGCGAAACAGTATTTGATCGGCTTCGACGTGTGATCGGATTCGATCAGCTCCGTGCGCAGCCAGTCCGGGAAATGCTCGTGCACGTTTTTCTGGAAAAAGAACTCCTTCCCGATGCCGTCCGGGTATCGTTTCAGCGATAGCGGCCGGTCCCGCAAATGCGGCACAATCAGGTGCGCCACTCGGCTGTAATAGTTCAGCACATCGCGTTTTGTGTAGCCCTCGTCCGGATAAAACACCTTGCCCAGATTGGTGAACTTGAGCGTGTGCCCGTCAATCTCGCGCGTCGCTTCTTTCTCGCCGGCCGACAGCAGCTCCTCCGGTTCGCGCGCGGCTTCTTCGCGCACGATCTGGGCCGCCCGCTTGTCTTCCCGCAGCCCGAAAAACACCGGCGCGCGCAGATGGTGTTCCGGCGTCCAGTTGGAATACTTCACCTGGCAGACCAGCTCGGGTTTGACCCAGGTGATGCCGCTTTCCGGAGCGGGCCGCTCGCGGAACGGGCAGTCGTTCGCGATCAGCGGCTGCAGCCGGGCGTGCACTTGGGCGAGCAGTTTTTGGTCGAAACCCGTGCCCACGTTGCCCACCCAGCGCAGCTCGCCCTCGTCGTACTCTCCCAATACCAGCGCGCCGAAATGCGAGCGCGCGCCTGCCGGCGCCGTGAAACCGCCGATCACGAATTCCTGGTTGCCGGTGATTTTGATTTTCAGCCATTCGCGGCTCCGGCGCGATTCGTAGACGCTCGATGCGTGCTTGGCCATCACGCCTTCCAGGCCGGCTTCGCGCGCCGCCTCCAGCAGCTCCGCGCCGGCACCCGGAAAGGCCTCGGAGATGCGCAGCGCCGGGCCGGGTGTCACCACTTTCTCGAGCAGCTTGCGGCGTTCGCTCAGGCTCGCCCGCCGCAGGTCGTAACCATCCAGGTAGAGCAGGTCGAAGACGAAGTAGATGGCCGGGTGCGAGCGCGCCAGGTGCGCCACCGTGTTGGGATCGGTGTTGGCGATGCGCGGTTGGATCAAATGGAACTGCGAAACGCCTTTGGCATCGAGCACCGCGATTTCGCCGTCCAGTACCGCGCGCGCGGCGGCCACCTGGTGCGGGATCACCGCCAGCTCGGGATACTGCCGCTCGCAACGCACCCCGCTGCGCGACGTCAGGCGGATCTCTTCATTTTCGATGAACGCAATCGCGCGCACGCCATCCCACTTCACTTCGAACAGCCACTCGCTGCCGCGCGGCGGCTGATCGGCCAGCGTAGCCGTCATCGGCTCCAGTGCAGCCGGCATTTCCGCGGCGCATGCCCCAGGGATCTTCTCCCAATCGACGCTGGCCCGCTTCCTCGTCCGGGCCCGTTGCGTGGCGGCCGCGGCCTTGGCACTCCCCCGCCCCGGACGGCTGCTCTTCCATACCCGGTCCGCCGCTCCCGCGGTCTTGCGTTTGCTCTTGCGCGCCGGAAGGTTCTGCGCAATCTCCTGCTGCGTGCGTCCGGAAAGAACGCTCGCCGCATGCGCCTCCACATCCCAGCCTGGCGCGGCGAACTGGTCGCGCTTCTTGAGGATCAACCACTCATTCCCCTTGCCACGGCCCTTCATGTGGACCAGCGCGAAATCGCCATTCAACTTGTCGCCGTGCAAGCGGAATTTCAGATCGCCGCGCGCCAGTTGTTCCGCGCCGGAAGCGCCGCCCAGCAATTCGAACGTCCCGCGGTCCCACAGCATCACGCTGCCCGCGCCGTAATTGCCCGCCGGTATGTTGCCTTCGAAATCGCCGTACTCGACCGGGTGATCTTCCACGTGCGCCGCGAAATGCTTCACCGCCGGATCGAGCGTCGGCCCCTTCGGCACCGCCCACGATTTCAGCACGCCGTCGATCTCCAGCCGGAAATCGTAATGCAGCCGCGTGGCATCGTGCCGCTGCACACAGAAGTAGTTGCCAGAGCCTTGCCGGCCGCCCGGCGCGGGTTCCGGTGTGTTGCCGAAGCGGCGTTTTTTCGCGTACTCTTCAAGCGGCATAAGTACCCTTACAACGCGCCGTTTACATCTTATGGGGCATTGTAGTATGTTAGGAGCCTCAGAGTTCTGCCGCGGTTCGGGAGCCGCGTTTATGGCATCCAGCGTTTGGAAGGGGCACATCACATTCGGGCTGGTTTCGTTTCCGGTGCGCTTGTTCAGCGCCGCACGCAGCGAAACCTTGAGTTTCAATCAGCTCCACAAAGACGATCATTCGCGCATCCGCCAGGTCACTTACTGCCAGCTCGAAGATAAGCCGGTGCCGCGCAGCGAGCTGGTGAAAGGCTACGAATACGAAAAAGACCGCTATGTGGTCATCGACGACGAGGACATTAAAAAGGTGGCACCCAAGACCGCCAAAGTGATGGAGATCCTTGAATTCGTCAAGGCCACCGACGTAGACCCGGTCTACCTGGAAAGTTCCTACTACGTGGCGCCCGACGAGGGTGGTGAAAAGCCCTACGCGCTGCTGTTCCAGGCCATGCGCGAATCGAATTACTTCGCTCTCGCCAAGGTGGCCATGCACAACCGCGAGCACGTCATCGTGCTGCGGCCCGGCGCCAAGGGGATCTTATCCCACACCATGTATTACCAAGACGAGATCCGCCAGGTGGATGAGTTCCGCACCGACACCAGCCTGGTGAAGGATAAGGAGCTCGAGATGGCGAAAATGCTGATTAGTTCGCTGGAGGCCGAGTTCGAACCGCAGAAATACCACGACTCTTACCGCGAAAACCTGCGGCAGATGATCGACGCCAAGATCGAGGGTAAGAAGGTCGTCGAGACGCCCGAGGCGCACATCGCTCCGGTCATCGACATCATGGAGGCGCTGAAGAAGAGCCTGGCCGAAAAGCGCAAACCCGCTCAGGTCGCCACTGCCGCCGCAGCCAGCTCGGCCGAAGCCGCCGACCCGCCAGTCCAGGCCGCCCCCAAGCCCCGCGCGCGCAAAGCCAAGACCGGCTGAGACGTCCATTTATTCCCCACCGCCGTAGGGGCACGCCCGGCCCGGCGTTGCAACGCAGTCCCAGTCTCAAATTGTCAGTACCCCGCTGCTAACCCAAGACATCTGGCGCCCGCCGCGATGCAGGGCCATGCTGGTTACAGGAGTAATCCTGTGCTGCGTTCGAGTGTGTTGATCTCTCTATTGCTTACGGCCCGAGCCCTGCTGGCCGCCGATCCAACCTTGCCGGAATATGTTCCGCCCGATACCCGAATGCTGATCGGCGTGCAAGTGCGCACGATCATGGATTCGGACTGGGGCAAAGCCGTCATCGAGCAGTTGAAGAGCGCTTACGGGGATGCGTGGCTGAAGCAACCGCCCTTCCAAGGCTTCGATCCGCTCAAGGACCTGGACGAACTGTGGATCGCGAGTCCCTCCGTGGACAAGACGGCGCCCTCGCTGGCCATTCTGCGCGGCCGGTTCGACAAATCGCGGCTTCCAGCCGCGACCGGCCGCTACCACGCAGTGCCGCTCATCCCGGTGGACGCCAAGCGGCAGCAGTTGCTGGCCATCGTGGATCCATCCACCATTCTCGCCGGCGACCGCTTCATCGTGGAACGGGCAATTGACCGGCACGGATTGAAAACGTTGGATTCGCACCTGGCGGATGCCGCCACCGAGCTGCGCGCCCGTTATTGGATCTGGGCGGTGGCCGATCGTCCTGAGGGGCCCTCCGCGCCCAAGAGCGCGCCCCAGGGCATGGAAGCCGTGGATAGCTTCGAATTCGGCCTGGCCGTGAGTCATAACCTCGAGGCAGTGGCGCAGCTCCACATGCGTTCCACCGAGGACGCGCAAAGACTGCTGGGCACGATGGCGATGCTCCAGATGATGCTCAAGGACGAGCCGAAAGGTCCGAGCCAGATCAAGATCGAGAGCCGCGTCACGGGCAAGACGCTGGATGTCTCGCTGCGGGTTCCCGAAGAAGAATTAAAGCAAGCATGGGAGCAGCAGCGCGCCATCATCGCCGAGCGCCTGTCGCAATTGCCGCAACAGATCGCCGCCGCCAGGTCGGGCCAGGGATTCAGCGCGTTTGCCGCTTCGCCGCAGGGTTCGACGCCGGCTCCGCCCAGCCACGCCCCCAACACACCAAGCAGGGAAAGCAAGATCGTCACCGACGACGACGGCGTTACTGTGCAGCTCACCCTGCCCGGCCGACGCTAGCCAAGGCGCCGCGTCCGCGCCGGCCCAGCAGCCCGTGAATCGGTCTTCCCGGCAGCATGCTATGCTGCTCCGTTCGAGGGGACCGGCATGTCTTTCATTCACGACGATTTTCTGTTGAGCAACAAAACGGCGCGGCGGCTCTATCACGAATATGCCGAGGAGCAGCCCATCCTGGATTATCATTGCCACCTCCCGCCGTCCGACCTGGCCGCCAACCGGCAGTTCCAAAACCTGTCCGAGATCTGGCTGGAGGGCGACCATTACAAGTGGCGCGCCATGCGATCCAACGGCGTGGACGAGCGGTTCTGCACTGGGGCAGTGGACCCGTACCAGAAGTTCCTGGCCTGGGCCCGCACCGTGCCCCACACGCTGCGCAACCCGCTCTATCACTGGACGCACCTCGAGCTGAAGCGCTACTTCGGCATCGACGAGCTGCTTGACGAATCGAGCGCGCCGCGCATCTGGGACCGCGCCAACGAACTGCTGGCCACCGGCGAACTGCGCGCCCAGGGCATTCTCGGCAAATTCCGGGTCGCCGCCCTGTGCACCACCGACGATCCCACCGACGACCTCGCTTCCCACAAGGCGCTGGCCGCCTCCGGCCTGGCCGCCAAGGTGTTCCCCGCTTTTCGCCCCGATAAGGCGTTCAACGTCCATCTGCCCGAGCTGTTCAATCCCTGGGTAGTGAAGCTTGAGGCGGCCAGCGGCGTTTCCGTTGCGAGCTTTCACGATTTCGTGGATGCGCTCGCGCGCCGGCACGATTTCTTCCACCGGATGGGCAGCCGCCTCTCCGATCACGGTCTGAACGTCGCGTTCGCCGATTTCTGCGACGAAAAGGAGGCCGCTCAAATTTTCGATAAGGCCCGTGCCGGCCAGGCGGCGACACCCGCCGAACAGGCGCGCTTTTCGAGCTTCCTGCTGCTGGAATTCGGCCGCTGGGATGCGGCCAAGGGCTGGACCAAACAGCTTCACCTCGGCGCGCGCCGCAACAACAACTCTCGGCGCTATCACCAGCTAGGCGCCGACGTCGGCTACGATTCGATTGGCGACTGGCCGCAGGCCGACGCCCTGGCCACTTATATGGACCGGCTGGACCGCGAAAACGCGCTCCCCAAGATGGTGCTGTACAACGTGAACCCGGCCGACAATTACGTGCTCGCCACCATGATCGGCAATTTCCAGGATGGCTCGGTGGCCGGCAAAATCCAGTTCGGCAGCGGCTGGTGGTTTCTCGACCAGAAGGAAGCCATGACCTGGCAGATGAACGCGCTCTCCAACTGCGGCCTGATCTCGCGCTTCATCGGCATGATTACCGACTCGCGGTCCTTCATGTCCTATCCGCGCCATGAGTACTTCCGGCGTGTGCTGTGCGACCTGTTCGGCAGAGACATGGAGGCGGGAGAACTCCCCGATTCCGACGACCTGGCAGGACCCGTGATCGCCAATATCTGCTACGGCAACGCCAAGCAGTTCCTGGGTTTAGACATTACGTAACCGAGGCGGCCCGCCGAATGGCCCGCCATCGAGCGGTCGTTTTCCCCTAATGTTCTTATGGCCTCAGGCCGATAAGGATGCTGGAACTAAATGCCTACGCCCAAGAACGACTTCGGCGACGCTGAATGGGACCTGCCACCGCTGATTCTGCATCCCTTCAACGAACGCGTTTCGCCGGCCACGCTACTCGAAAACTCGAAGGCCGCGCTGATGCTGGCCGGTCTGGCCGCGCGGGATGGAACCGAGGACGAGATTCTGCATCGCCGCGTGCTGGCCGGCCGTTACGCGGAGCTCCGCATGCTCTTCTTCATTGGAAAGGACGTGATGCGCTGGATCGATCAATGCGCGGAATGGGCCTCGCGCATCTCCGAACTCCGCAACGCCTGCGTCCGACGCCAGAGCTTCGCCCGCCTGGTCACCGTTTGCCCGCCGGAAGAGGTCCGCGAAAAGCTCACCCGTTGGGGAGTGACGGACTATCTGGCAATCTTCTCCCGCGCCATCGGTTTCAACGCGCTGTTCGGCGAGCCGCCGCCGCTGGAGATCCTGTCGGGGGATTTCCTCTTTCATTACCACCACTATGGCGACTCGCTCTATCGGGCATTCATGGAAGCCGAGACTCACAGCGCCATCACTGCCGCCAGTTTCCGCTTCCAGTTGTATGCCTCCGGAGAATACTCCCGTCTGCTGGAATCCAAGTGGGAACAGCAGGGGTAACAGGTGGGGCATGCTTTAAGTTTGCCAACGCCCGCTTGCGGGCGCGCTCTTTTTATCGCTTCCTCATTGCTCTCCCATGATCGCCCACGTACGGGCGCGTTTTTGCAATTGAATTCCCGTTTGCCGTAGATTGAAGATTGACCCGCCGAATTTCTCGAGCGGTAGTCGTCGCCGCGCTGCTCGCCGGCTCCTGTGCAGGCCAAACGCTGCTAGTGGATCTGGTCGATCCGCCATTGCTGCGGAATCGCCTCGCTAACGGCGCAGTGGGGCTCCGGCAGCGTCAGGCCACAATCGAAAATCTTTTCCATGACGCAGGGTGTCCGGTCGAGGAGCAGCGGGTCGACAGGAATTCCGGGAATGTCATCTGCACGCTGCCCGGCCAAACGAGTTCCACCATCATGATCGGCGGCCACTTCGATTTTGTGGAGGCGGGAAAAGGAATCGTCGACGATTGGAGCGGCGCATCCCTGTTGGCGTCCCTTTATCAGGCGCTCAAGAGCCGGCCTCGACGGCACACTTTTGTTTTTGTCGCGTTTGCGGCCGAGGAGCGGGGGCTGGTCGGCTCCTCGCGATATGTCAGGGACATGACGCCCGAGCAGAAGGCGCTCACCCGCGCATTTGTAAACCTGGAATGTCTCGGTCTCACTACGGTGAAGGTGTGGACACGCCGGTCAACGCCGGCTCTGGTGATGCGCCTGAGCGAAGTTGCCAGAGCGCTCGACATTCCTCTGCAGGGCGTCAACGTAGACCGGGTGGGCGACGATGACACACACCCGTTCCTATCGGCCCATATCCCCGTCATCTCAATCCACTCCGTCACTCAGGAAACCTTTCCGATTCTCCATACCGCACGCGACCGGATGGACGCGATCCATTTCGACGACTACTATGCGGCCTATAAGCTGGCGGCTTATTACCTGGCGTACCTGGATGTGAAAACGGAGTAACCGATACCAGGTGCGCGTCAATGGCCGTATTTCTTCTCGCCCGCTTCGATTCTCACCGGCAGACGATTCTGTCTGGGAGGCAACGGGCAAGAGACAAACGGCGTGAACGCGCAAGGAGGATTGTAGGCCTTGTTGAAGTCCAGTACGACTGCACCCTCATGGGGCAGCTCCATATCCAGAAAGCGGCCGCCGCCATAGGTTTCTCTCCCGGTGGTCAGATCGCGGAAAACGAGAAGGAGGACCTTGGCGTTGGGTTGTTCCATAATCGGATACAGTCGCAACTCACGGCCAAGCAAACGGAATACGACGTATCCCGGGCAGACCGAATCCGCTATTCGCCGGGGAGCCGGGAAGAATTGGGCTGTGACGCGATACTCGTCCCGGGCGGGGTAGTACTCGATCCCGTGAAAATCGCGGCGAATCCGGCTCTCCGGATCTTTCATGCGGACCGAGTAGGTGCCGGCGGCTCCGAATACGGAGAGGCCGAGTCGTCCTACTCGGAACTCATCGGCGGAATTGGGCCGCACGGCGCGCGTAACGCCTTCCATTTTCACCGTCACCTTGTCGCCGTAGAGTGTAAACGTGCCCGCATATGAGGGGCCGTCGGGCAGGACGATATCGTTGGACGCAGCCCGGCCAAAACGGTTGTTGCCTTCGTGCAACCAGAACCGCCCGGTCACCGTGAGCCAACCGCCATCGGCAGTCAGAGCCGCCTCACGCGCCAAGCGCCATGCCGCGATTTCCGCTTCAAATGGCGTAGCCGCGAAGAGCGCCGCGGCGGCGAGCAAAACGAGCAGTGCGGTTCGACCGAGCGTCCCGCAAAGCGCCAGTGCAGAACAGACAAGGAAGCGCAGCCTCATGCAGTTGCTGACAGAGGCAATTGAAAAACCCTCGCGATTCCCGGAATACATAACCGATTATCCCACCTAGCAGCGCGAACGTTCGGCGCTCTTTACGGGGAAAGAACTCGCCGATCCTGTCCGCTTGCGCAGCGTTTGCCGATTCCCAGCGACAGCAGCACCGCACCACCAATTCATCGCCGTTGTCCCCCTGCTGCGCTTGTTTTAGCGCCCACGGCTTCGCCGTCTCTGCCCCGGCCGGGCAGCGTCGCGCCGGCACGCCCCAGACGGGCTTGCATTTGGGATACACTGACGCAAGAGGCAGAGGCGCGGCTTTCGCCGGGCCGGCATGCCCATCGGCCTTCGGCGGCGGCGGACAAGATGTCCGCCACACCGGTTGCCAGACTTAAGGAAATTACGAATGGAACAAAAACTAAAGATAGCCGTGTTTATCGATTTCGATAACATCGAGATCGGCGTCAAGTCCACACTGCACCGCGAGTTCGACGTGGCGGCGGTGTTGGACGCGCTCAAGGAACGCGGCGAAATCGTCACCAAGTTTGCCTATGCGAACTGGGGCAGGCAGGAAGCGGCCACGCGCCCTCTCTCGGAGCACGCCGTCCAAATGGTGCAGCGCGACCCTTCGCCGCGCGGCGACAAGAACGGCGCCGACATCAACCTCGCGCTCGACGCGCTGGAAATGGCCTTCACCCACGACCACATCAACGCTTTCGCCATCGTCAGCGGCGACAGCGATTTCATTGCGCTGGTGAACAAGCTCAAGCAATACGACAAGCGGATCTTTGTCGTGGGCGGGCGAGCCTTCACCAGCACTATTCTGCAAAAGAACTGCCACGAATTCGTGGCCTACGAAGCCATCATCGACGATGCCCCGCGCTCGCGCTCGCATGAGCGGCCGGCGGCCGAAAGGCCGCAACAGCAACAGCCGCCGCAGCAGCCGCAACAGCAACCGCAGGCGCCGCCGCAGCAGCGCTCGCAGCACAAGCGCGTGGCGCTCGATCTCACGCAGTCCATGCCGCTGGTGGAACGCGCCTTGGGCGTGCTCGAACGGCGCGAAGTGCGGCCGCAGCTCGGCCTGCTCAAGTCCACCATGCTGCAACTCGATTCCACGTTCAATGAGAAGGCTTACGGCGCCAGCTCCTTCACCGATTTTGTGGAAAAGCTGCAGAAAGCCGATTTCGTCGATGTGTCGGGCGGCGAGGGCCGCTACATGATCCGCCTCAAAGGCAGCGTCGCCGCCGATAAGCCCGGCGCCAAGCCGGAGCAGGCCATACCGCTGTTGCGCGACGTGCTCGAAACGCACCGCCTGGCGGTGGATAACGGCGCTCTGGCCGACGACCTGGCCGAGTGGGTCAAGGCTGACCACCCCGCCTTCGACTGGCGCCAGTACGGCTTCCAGGAATTCAGCGAGCTGCTCAACTACGCGCAGGATAAAAGCCTGGTGCGCATTCAGGCCGACGAAGAGCGCGGCCTGATCGTGTTCCTCGGCGCCGAGTTCCATCCGCCCGCGCCGCCGGAACCCGAGCCCGAGCCCGAGCGGCCGATTGAGGAAGAAGAAGACGAGCCGCAGCCGCTGGTTCCCGGCCAGCCGACGGCCACCGGAGAGATCCCCATCCCCGAGCCGCCGCCCAAGGTGCAGCGCCGCCCGCGCGCCCCTCGCAAGACCGCCGGCGATGGCACGCAGAAGAAGCGCGTTTCCCGCCCGCGCAAGAAGCCCCCGGTGGTGTAAGCGCGATGCCGTAGGGGCCGGGCATGCCCGGCCCGCGGGCTCATCCTCAATCCGCTCTCATGTCCCGCGCTCTTTTTGTGCCGAATATCACTGACGCCGGCATGGCTACGCTAGAATAGTTTGGATTCGCTTTCATGGCAAATATCATCATCCTCGGCGCCCAGTGGGGCGACGAGGGCAAGGGCAAAGTTGTCGATCTGTTTTCCGATCGATTCGACATCGTGGCGCGCTACCAGGGCGGGCACAACGCCGGCCACACCGTCTTCATCGGTTCGAACAAGTTCATCCTCAAGCTGATTCCGAGCGGCATCCTGCGGCCCGGGAAAATGGCCGTCATCGGCAACGGCCTGGTGCTCGACCCGGCGGCGTTGCTCGACGAAATCGACTCCCTGGAAGCGGCCGGCGTGGATGTCACGCACAACCTGGCCATCAGTAATCGCGCACACGTGCTGTTCCCCCAGCATCGCATGATGGAGCGCATGTCGGAAGGGCGCCCCGGGCGCATATCCATCGGCACCACCTCGCGCGGCATCGGGCCGTGTTACGAGGATAAGATCGCGCGCCGCGGCATACGCGTCGCAGACCTGCTCGACCGCGACGCCTTCCACGCCCAGTACGATTCGCTGATGGAAGAGAAGCACGCCATCGCCCGCACCTTCTCGATCGACGTGGAAGACGATGACCGCGCCATCCGCGACCGTTACGAAATCATGGCCGAGCGCATCCGCCCGATGGTGTGCGACACGGCCATGCTGCTCAATAGCGCGATCCGGGCGGGGAAGCGCGTTTTGTTCGAGGGCGCGCAGGGCACCATGCTCGACGTCGATCACGGCACCTACCCGTTCGTCACCTCGTCGAGCGCCTCGGCCGGAGGAGCCTGCACCGGCACCGGCGTCGCTCCCACCCGGATTGGCGGCGTGATCGGCGTTTCCAAGGCCTACATCACGCGCGTCGGCGGCGGACCGTTTCCCACCGAAGCGCGCGATCCGGAGGGCGAACAGATCCGCCGCCGCGGCAGCGAATTCGGCGCCGTCACCGGACGGCCGCGCCGCTGCGGCTGGTTTGACGCGCCGCTGCTGCGCTACACCGCCGCCATCAACGGCTTCGACAGCCTGGTGGTGACCAAGCTGGACGTGCTCGACGAGTTCGATTCGATTCCCGTGTGCGTGGGCTACCGCGCCGGCGGCCGGGAACTGACGGAGATGCCGCCGCGCGTGGCCGGCGTCGAAAACGCCGAACCCGTCTACGAACGCCTGCCCGGCTGGAAGACGTCCACCTTCGGCGTGTCTGCCTACGACGAATTGCCGGCCCGCGCCAAGGACTACCTGGCGTTTCTCGAAAGCCGCATCGGCGTCGAGGTCGGCTCGGTCTCGACCGGACCCGAACGCACGCAGACCATCGTGCGCGCCGGTTCGCGCCTGGAAGCGCTGCTGCGGTAACCCCGAAGCAGGTTTGTGCTGCGTGGAAGCACATGACCCTGGCCGACACGCCCTGAGCGCTGGAGAGTCGCTGAGAAGCCGGTGCGTGTACAATGATCGAAGGGAGGCAAGCCTCATGCGCACCCGGCTTGCGCTCGTTCTTCTCACCGGCGCCGTCTCCGCGATGGCCACCAATCGCGTTCCGCTCACAGGCAAAGTGACCGACGCGTCGGGCAAGCCTCTGGAACACGCCACCGCGATGATCTACCACGCGGGCGTCAAAACCGGTTACAGCACGTTCTGCCCGAGCTGCTACGCCGATTGCGGCAAGCGCGCTTTAACCGACTCGACTGGCGCCTTCACCATCCCGAGCCTGGATCCCGACCTTTGGTTTGAACTGTTGGTGATCCACGATGGCTACACGCCGGCATTCGTGCCGAAGGTGGATCCTTCGCAAGGACCCGCGAAGACCGCGGCGCTCAGCCCGCGAGCTCCCGTCGCGGATCCTACGCGCGTGGTGCGCGGCCGCGTTGTGGATGCCCACGGACAACCCGTGCGCGACGCGGTGGTGGAACCCATGGGCGTCTCGGTCATGACGGACCATGGCGAGCGGAGCGGTTACGGCGGGATTGAGGGCCTCGAGCCGGTCGCGGTCACCGACCAGAAGGGCGAGTTCGAGCTGTCGCACGCGGTGCCGGCCCTGGGAATCCTGGTGCAGGTGGTACCGCGGGGCATGGCGCCGAAGATGGTGGCGATGCTCACCGGAGCCGGTCGTCAGACCCTTGCCGTGGGCGATGGCGCCGTGTTTCGCGGACGCCTGGTGGATCATGGCAAGCCCGTCGCTGGCGCCCAGGTGGGCCTCTACCCTCAAACGCCGGGCGGATTCGGCAGGAAGCTGCAGGTCTTCGGCGACCCATACCAAGAGATTCGCATCGGCACGCAGGAAGACGGTTCGTTCGTCATTCCCAACGTTCCCGCCGGAGTGAAGTGGTACATCTACGGCAAGATGGCGGCGATCGCCGCGCGGGGGGCTGCCGGGCCCGTGAAATGCGCCAGCACGGCCGACGGCTCCGAGGTGGATATCGGCGACCTCGAGATCCAGCCTGGCCTCCGCCTGCGCGGTGCAGTGACGCTGAGCGACGGCGCGGAGATCCGTGCTGGCATGCGTGCGTACATCTCGGCGACGCGCGGCTTTGACAGCCAAGAGGCCGCCCTCGGCCGCGATGGCCACTTCGAATTCGCAGGCTTGGCGCCGGGCGAGTACAACGTCTGGACAGCCGTTCGCGGGTACGACCTGCCTGGCAAGCAGCTAATGCTTAAGGTCGCCGTCGAACACGACCTGAGCGATTTCGCCATCAAGCTCGAACGCCGGTAGGCTCGGGCGAGCGCACTTCGGGTTATAGCTTTCCAGACCACCGGGCTACATTCGCGTTCTCGCGCCGTTCTGGTCACCACCGGCGCGCTCCCGGTGCCATTGCACAAAAGCGGCAGCTTCCGGCTTGCCGAAATAGCGCTCCAGAATGGCCGTGGGAGCGGAGCGCAGATCCACCATGATGAGCGCGTCCAGCACGTGGGAAAAACCGCGGTCCACGTTGAAGGCCAGCAGCTTGCCGCCGGTCTTGAGGTATTGCCGGAGGAGGATGGGCACGCCTTTGCCGTCGCGTTCCAAATCCGCCACCAGGCCGGAGAGCTGTTCAATGTTCGCCGGAACGTGGCTGACCATGCCGGTGCGGCGAAACTGCCGCTGGGAACTCTTGTAGGGGCTGCGCGGCGTCACCAGTCCGGCCAGTTCACCCGCGCGGTGCGCCTCGAGAAAGCGGACCATCAGGTGTCGCGATACGGCGTGATATTGGTTGCTGATGCTCACCCCGCCGAAGAGCACGGCGCATTCCGGCCGGGTTGCCACGTAGCGCGCGATGCCCTTCCACAACAACAGCAGCGGAGCGATCTGTCTTTGGTATTCGGGACGAACGAAAGACCGGCCCAGCTCGATGGCGGGGCCGATCCGCTCGAACAGGTCTTTGCGGAAGCGGAACAGCGTGCTGGTATAAAGGCCGCGCGTGCCATGGGCGGGCAGAATATCGGGAGTGGGGCCGAGACGGTATGCGCCCGCCACCTGGCTATCGCCCTCGTGCCAAAGCACCAGGTGCTCGTAGTGGTGGTCGAAGCGGTCGAGATCGATGGCGCGGCCGGTGCCTTCGCCAACCTGGCGGAAGGCCAGCTCGCGCAGGCGGCCGACTTCGGCGACCACGCCGGGGAAGGCGGATTCATTCGCCAAGTAGACCGCGAATTCGCCGTTGTCGCACAGTCTGCTCCGGGGCGGCAGCGCGGCGATTTCCGCGGCCAGGTGGTCCGTCGCGCGAGCGGCTGCGACTGGCGTCTGGCGCCTCGCCGGAAGCAGCCGCAACGGCAGCCGCAGTTCGGGGCCGGCGGCTGCCGCAGTGTCATCCAACAGGAAAGTCCGGCATCGCAAGTACTCGATAGCCTCTCGCGCGCTTTCGAACGATTGGAGCGTGGCCGGCGTCACCGGTCGGCCTATGCGCATGCGAATGCGCCGGCCGCGCTTGTTCAGCAGTTCGCGCGGCAGACTGGCGGTGCGCAGCCCGGCGTGCAGCACTCCGGCGAGCTGAAACCCGACGCTGTTGGCGCCTTCAAAGAAAATGGGCACCGACGCCGAGTTCGTCCTTTGCGCGATGCGCGCTACCGCGGGATTCCAATCGGGGTCGGCCAGCGTGCCGCTTTTCCAATCGAAGTGCGCCACCTCGCCCGCCGGGAATACTACCAGTGCGCCTCCCGAGCGCAACCACGCGACCGCTTCCAGCAACGCGCGCGCATTCTCTCCCACCGCTTGTTTGGCGCCGAACGGATTCACGAAGATGCACCATTGACGCAACTCCGCGACACCGGCCAGCAGGGAGTTGGTGAGGATGCGAACGTCCGGGCGCACCGCCGGCAGCGCGTTGGCCAGAATCGCGCCTTCGAGCAAGCCGAAGGGATGGTTCGCCACCACCAGCAGCGGTCCGGAGCGCGGAATCCGCTCGAGCTCAGCGGGGCTGGCCTCCCAGGCGATGCCAAGCGCTTCCAGCAGCCGCTCGACCGCATCCCCGCCGTTGGCCATGCCGCGTGCGGTTTCCAGCGTTTGACGCAGCCGGTCCATGGCGAAGAGCCGCTCGATGGCCGGTTCCACCGGATCGAGAAGGCGGCGTAGGGGCTCCTGGAACAGGCCGGAGAAGGAAGGCAATTCGTTGCCGGTCTCGGTGCGCATGCTTGGCGGCGATTCTTCAGGCTGCTTTCCAAGCCTGACGCAGCTTGGTTTCAAACGAATTAACATCCGGTGAAAAGTAGTTTCGGAGCCGGTCTTACGCATAGCTCGACAGTCTGCAAAAGCCCGCTGCGCCTTCCGGCGTGGTTCGCGTTGCAAGGCGGAAACACAACCTTCTTGGGAATGTAACGGAACCGAATCCGCCTGCATGGTACTTGAAGAAATGGGGAGTCCATGCGACGAATCGCAATCGCTGTTCTGATGTTGGGCTGCGCGGCATTGCCCGCGCGGCAGCTTGAGGAGGCGCCGGAGGCCCACGTCATCGTCATCGGCGTGGACGGGCTCAGCATTGATGGCGTGGTTACGGACGGCGGCCCTGCCCTGCGCGAACTGATGGCGCGCGGGGCGTGGAGCCTGGAGGCGCGCGGCGTTATGCCCACGCTGAGCAGTCCCAACTGGATGTCGATGATTACCGCGTCCGGGCCCGAGCAGCACGGCATCACTTCCAACGGCTACCTGAAGCGGATGCAGGAGATCGCGCCCGCGTGCCGGGACGAATCCGGCGGCTTTCCAAACATTTTCGGCGCTTTGCGTGCCCAGCGGCCGGCTAGCCGCATCGCCATATTTCACGACTGGCCCGGCTTCGCCAAACTGGTAGAGCGCAACGTGCCGGATGTGATGGAGCACCAGCGCGGCCCGCAGCGGACCGCGCAGGCCGCGATCGAGTACTGGAAGCGATACCGTCCGGAGTTGCTCTTCATCCACCTGGATAACGTGGACCACGCGGGACATCGCTCCGGCTGGTCGAGCCGCGAATATTACCGCGCGGTGGAGGAAGCCGACCGGCAGATCGGCGCCATTCTCGCCATGCTGCGCGAGGCCGCAGCGCTCGATTCCACCTTCGTGCTGGTGACGTCGGATCACGGCGGCAAGGGGCATAACCACGGCGGGAACTCGTTGGCTGAAATTCAGATCCCGTGGATACTGGCAGGCCCCGGCGTCGCGCCGGGCGAAATCGCCGCTTCGGTGTTCACCTACGACACGGGAGCCACGCTGGCCTGGATCTTCGAATTGCAGCCGCCGGCGTGCTGGATTGGGAGGCCCGTGCTGGCGGCGTTCCAACCCGCCGTAGTGGCCATGCGCGCATCTGTGATCGGCGGGAATTCCGGCTGCCTGGCCGCGGGCGCGCAGCCGGGCCCTGCGTCGATTGCCAAGGCGGCGGCGCGCTTCGAGGGGCCCCGCGCGGAAGGCGGCGGGTCGCAGCAATGAGGCGCGCCATCGAATTCATTTACATCGATGCCGGCGGCGGGCACCGTGCCGCCGCCACCGCGCTGGCCGAGGTGATCGCCGGCGAGCGCCGGCCGTGGGACATTCGCACGCACTCTGTGCAGGATCTGTTCCATTCGATCGACGTAATTCGCAAGTCGACCGGCATCGATTTCCAGGACGTCTACAACATCATGTTGCGGCGCGGATGGACGCTGGGCACGGCGCAGCTAGTGCCGGTGATGCACGCCGCCATCCGCCTGTTTCACTCGGCCGAAGTCCGTGTTCTGGAGCGGCACTGGGCGGCCTCGCGGCCGGATATGGTGGTTTCGCTGATCCCGCATTACAACCGCGCGTTCAAGCAGGCGCTTGACCGGGCGTGGCCGGGAACGCCGCTGGTGACCATCCTGACCGATATCGCCGATTACCCACCCCACTTCTGGATCGAGCGGCAGGAACAGTACGTCATCTGCGGCTCGCGGCGCGCGGTGGACCAGGCGCGCTCTCTCGGCCTCGCGGCTTCCCACATCTTCGAGGTCTCGGGCATGATCCTCAATCCGCGCTTCCATCGGCCGCCCGCGTTGGATCGCGCGCGCGAGCTCGCCCGCCTCGGCCTCGACCCCGGACGGCCCACCGGCATCGTGATGTTCGGCGGCGAGGGCTCGATGGAGATGGTGAAGATCGCCAAGGCGCTGAACCAGTCGGACCTGAAGACACAGTTGATCCTGCTTTGCGGCAAACACCAGACGGCCGCGCGCGCGCTTCGTGCGCTCGCTCCGCGCATGCCGCTGCGGATCGAAAGTTTCACCAGGGACGTGCCATACTTCATGTCGCTGGGCGACTACTTCGTCGGCAAGCCGGGCCCCGGCAGCATCAGCGAGGCGCTGGCCATGCGGCTGCCCGTGGTGGTGGAATCGAACGCGTGGACGCTGGCGCATGAACGCTACAACGCGGAGTGGATCCTGGAGCGGGGCGCGGGCCTGGTGGTGAGCAGTTTCTCCAAAGTCGCCGGTGCCGTTCGCGAGTTGCTGCAGCCGGATCGTCTCGCCCAATACCGCGCGCGCGCCGCCGCCATTCGCAACTTGGCTGTCTTCGAAGTTCCGGAGATTCTGGCGGAGATTTTTTCCCGCCGGGATCGCGACGCGGACAATCCGATGCTTTGGCAAGCCGGTGTGTCCGCCCCGCAGCGAGCGCCGCACACACGGTTGCAGTAAGCCCCGCGCCAGCCAGGCTGCCGCGCGGCGCACCACGCCACGCTACAGAGGCGGCTCCATCGGCAACACCAACGGCGGTTCCAACAGGAAGTCGAGCTTGGACATCTCCGCGGCGGCATGGCGCACGGCTTCCTCGGTGGTGGGCTCGAGCGTGATCACGAAGGGCAGATCCAGCTTGTTCTCGTGCGGCAGTTGGAGCACGGCCTCGATGCCGATGTGTTTGGCGGAGAGGATGCCCGCGAGCGCCGCGATGATGCCCGGCTGATCGGCGACGCGGAACCGCACGTAGTAGGAGCGGGTCTGGAGCGTCACGGGAATGGGCTTGTATATGCCCAGGCGCTGATGCGCGAACGGCGAGACGCGCGTGGGGCTGCCGCCCAGAATCTCGCGCGCCACGCGCATCAGGTCGCTCACCACGGCCACGCCGGTGGGCCTGGGACCCGCGCCGCGGCCGTAATAGAACGTGTCCTCGCCGTAGGTCCCCTGCACCCAGATCGCGTTGTACGAGTGGCGCACGCTCGCCAGAATGGCGGTCTCGGGAATCAGCGCTGGACGCACCGACAGGATCAACCCGTCCGGCGTCTGGCGCGCCGCGCACAGCAATCGAATGGTGTGGCCGAGGCGGTGGGCGTACTGAAAATCCATGGGCGAGAGGCGGCGAATCCCTTCGGTGAAAATGTCCGCCGGCGTGATCTTCTCGCCGAAGGCCAACGCGGAAAGGATGGCCAGCTTCGAGCGCGCGTCGAAGCCGTCGATATCGTTGCTTGGATTGGCCTCGGCGTACCCCAGCCGCTGCGCCTCGGCCAGCACGGCTTCGAGCGGCGAGCCGTGCTGCTCCATCTCGGTGAGGATGTAGTTGCTGGTGCCGTTGAGGATGCCCAAGAGCGCCACCACGCGGTCGCCGGAGATGCCTTCGCGCAGCACGGCGTGAATGGGAATTCCGCCCGCCACGCTGGCCTCCATGGCGACGTTGGTTCCGGCTTGGATGGCGCGCTCCCAGATATCGGCGCCGCGCAACGCCATCAATTCCTTATTCGCGGTGACTACGGACTTCTTCGCCGCGATGGCGGCGTGGATAACTTCGGCGGCGACGGTTGTTCCGCCGACAAGCTCGACCACGATATCCAAACCCGGATGTTCGATCAGCCGCCGCCAGTCGTTGGTCTTGAAAACCGGTCCCAGCGATTCGGGAATCTGTTTGGAATCGATCAACAGATCGCAGACCGCCCCGACCCGCAGATGAAACCCGAGCTTGAGAGCGATCTGATCGGCGTTCTCCGCCAGAATCTTCAGCGTGCCCGAACCGATGTTACCCAGACCCACTATCCCTACGTTCACGTCGCGCATAGACCCGCATCATAACATCCAGTGGACGTTACGCGGTTGCGCGGCGCGCGTGGTGGCGCTTTAGCGCGGTCCCGCGGTACAACACTGGTGGCGCTGGCCAAAGAGGAGGAACCCGACCCAAAGGCCGAGCGCCCCAATCGCTCACCAACTCGCCCGGTTAATCGTAGAGCTTAAGAGGTACGGGGTATTAGGCTGGTAGCCTGCCCCCACAGAGCGGGTGTGAGGATACGGTGGGGTTCAGTTCAACAGGGGCTCAGACAGGCGAATAATTTTCTTCTGGATGGCGTACTGAACGAGTTGGGCCTTGTTATGAATATCCAGCTTGCGCATCAGGTTGAACTTGTGGGCCTCGACGGTCTTGACGCTGAGCTCGAAGGCGGTGGCAATCTCTTTGACGGATTGGCCTTCGGCGAGCATCTTGAGGATTTCGCGTTCGCGTTTGGTGAGGGTG
This sequence comes from Bryobacteraceae bacterium, assembly GCA_049511495.1. Classification (GTDB taxonomy): domain Bacteria; phylum Acidobacteriota; class Terriglobia; order Bryobacterales; family Bryobacteraceae; genus Bog-375. The sequence goes on from JBEKXZ010000006.1 coordinate 46,991, forward strand.
CCGAAGCGCGGTTGGCGGACAGGCTCTCGCCCCTGTGTGCGAAGATCGTCCACCAGGCGAGTGAGCAGGCGCGGGCTGAGGTAGCTGCCGCCGCGGTGCACCTCGCGGATGGCGGTCAACAATTGATCGGCGGGACTCTCCTTGAGAATGTAGCCGCTGGCGCCGATGGAGACACATTCGGCGAGGTATTCATCGTCGTCGTACATCGAGAGGAATACGACGCGCGTTTCGGGCCGCTCTTTGCGGATGACGCGGGTGGCCTCAAAGCTGCTCATCCCCGTCATGCCGATATCCATCAGGACGACGTCGGGGCGGTTCTGCCGGCTCAGGTTCACCGCTTCGGCGGCGTCCCTGGCTTCTCCGGCAATTTCGAGGTCGGGCTCCGCCGCGAGCAAGGTGCGGACCCCCTGCCGGAACATCGCATGATCGTCTGTGATTAATACGCGAATCTTAGACATTTGGCCTTTCCTGGGTCGAGTTCAGCGGCAGTTCCAAAATCACCGTCGTTCCCTGGTTGCGCGCACTGCGCACGGTGAGCTTGCCGCCCAGGAGCGCCGCGCGCTCCCGCATGCCTGCCAGACCGAATGACAGCGGCTTCGCCGTAACGCCGACCTGAAAACCCAGGCCGTTATCCGAAATGCGCGTTCTGATAACCTTATCGGTTCGCATCACGGAAAGTTTTACGATGGTCGCCTGAGAATGTTTGGCCGCGTTTTGTAAGGCCTCCTGGGCGACCCGGTAGACCACTTGTTGTAGAGAGGGCGGCAAATCCTCCAGGCGGCCGGCGATGCGGACCCGGACGCCCGCCGGAAAAGTTCCGGCAAACCGGCCGGCCAACAGGCGCATCGCCCGCGCCAGGCCGAGCCGCTCGAGCACGGCCGGGCTGAGCGCGGCGATGATTCGCCGCAACTCGACGACGGTCCGTTCGAGCACGCCGCGGGCCTCCCGCAGCTTTGCCCGCATCGGCGGATCCGCGCCGCGTTCCATCATTTCCAGTTGCAGCCGAAGCGACAGCAACGATTGGCCGGCTTCGTCATGCAGTTCACGGCCGATCCGCCGCCGCTCGTCATCCTCGGCCTGCCGGGCGGCTGCGGCCAGGCGCTCCACCTCCACCCGCAGCAGCGCGCGCTCGGTGGCTTTGCGGAAGTGCTCCGCCGCCGCCTCCAGGAGCTCTAACTCGCGCGGCAGCCAGGGGTACGGAACCGGAAAACCGAGTTGAATCGCCGCCGACCCATTCAGCGGGTAAGACCAATAGGACGCGCACCGCCCGCGCAGCGCAGGATCGGCAATCCATCGCTCCTCAGCGCTGCCACGCTCGATATACAATGGCCGGCGCAATTCGCGATCGAGTTCCCCCTCCTTTGCCAACAGGCCTCCGGCGCTGGCCCGAAAGGCGCGCGCCAGCAGGCGCACAAGGCGGTGGGACAACTGCCCGGAATCGGCCACTTCCGCTCCGGCGCGATAAATGCCGAACAGCGCCTGGCTTTCTTCTTCGCGCACTCGGTAATAGGCGCGCTCGAGCGCCAACAGGGTAGCCCATTGCAGTTGTTCCAGCGAGGGGCCAAATCTGCCCTGCAAAAGAGGCTCCAGCATTTCATCGAAATGCCGCAACACTTCTCTGGCTGCATCGGGAGGGAGGTTGCACTTCGCCAGGCGCCGGCCGTTATATTCCACCTGATCGAGGAATTCCTCGATCGAACCGAGCCGCGCCGCCGCGCACGGCGAAATGGCCATCAGCGCACGCCGCTCTACGGCACCGTAGCGCCGCTTGCGAAGCAGCGCCAAAAAACTCCTCTCCAGTCCCACCGCCGCCGGAGCAATCACCTGCGCCAGACGGGCGACGTGCCGCCGGGCCGCTTTCGTGAATAGGGCTTCGTGCGCTGGCATCAATCTCTCGTACTAAGAGATCGGCGCGATACGGCTGAAGGTTTAGGCTTACTCAGCCTAGGTACTGCACTTCCTCTTCCAGGTCGAAGCCAAATCGGCCGCGCACGCGGGCTTTCAGATCCTGGATCAGCGAGCACAAGTCGGCGGCGGTGCCGCGGCCAGCGTTGTATATAAGGTTGGCATGGTAGGCGGCTACGTGGATGTCGCCGCGGCGCATGCCCTTGGCCCCCACTTGCTCGAGGAACCAGGCGGCCGGCACCTTGCCCTCGCGCACCGCCTCGGCCGGCACCTGGGCCGCCACGAAAGACGGCAGATCGCGCAGCAGCAGGTTCTTGAAGATGCTGCCGGCGCACTGCATGGTGACCGGGAACTTTTCATTGCGCAGCTTGACGATGCCGTCGGCGGTGCGCCGCAGCTCGTCTCTACGGCCAGGTTCCAGCTCCAACTCGGCTGTGAATATGATCCACTCCTTGTGCCGTTTGAAAATGCTCTCGCGGTAAGCGAACTGGCACTCCGCGTTGGAGAAGGCGCGCACGTGGCGGCCATCCAAAAAGCGCACACAGGCGACGCGTTCCGAGATCGAATGGCCGTACGCGCCGGCATTGCCGTAGATGGCCGCGCCGGTCCAGCCCGGGATGCCGGCCAGCGTCTCCAGGCCTTTCAAACTGTGGTCGATCGAGAAATCCACCAGGCGCTGCAGCTCGGCGCCGGCGCCGGCGACCACGCGGTTGCCTCCGGCGCGGAGCGTGTCGCCGCGGTAGCGCAGCACCAGGCCGCGATAGCCGTGGTCGGAAACGATCAGGTTCGTGCCGGCACCGATCACCATTACTGGAATGCCGCTGGCTTCGGCTGCGCGGAGCGCCTCGAGAAGAGCATCTTCCGCGCCGGTCTCGGCATACAAATCGGCCGGTCCTCCCACGCCGAAGCGTGTATGCCGCGCCAGCGGGACGTCGACTGAAAGGGTTAAATTGGGAATCGCGGCGAGATGCGCGCGCATCTCTTCGGTGGTCGGCATTACCTCGATTATAAAGGGAGGGTGTATGACGCGCTCCGGCTTTGCGGGCTTTCCCCCGGAAGCAATCGGATTTTTCCGCGGATTGGCCCGGCACAACGATCGCGCCTGGTTTCTGCCGCGGAAGGCGGTGTTCGAGACTAGCGTGAAGCGGCCCATGCGCGAACTGGTGGCGGCGCTGAACCAGGCGCTGGCCGGCTTTGCGCCGGAGTACGCGACCGATCCCGAGAAGGCCATCTTCCGCATCTATCGCGATGTGCGTTTCAGCAAAGACAAGAAGCCATACAAGGAGCACATCGCCGCCAGTTTCCCTTTGCGCGGCGGCATGGCGCATGGGCACGGCGGTTTCTATTTTTCCGTTTCGCACAAGGAGGTCGCGGTGGGCGGCGGCGTGTACATGCCGGAGCCGGCTACGCTGCTCGCCATCCGCCACCATATTGCCGAGAATCATGCAGCGCTGCGCCGCATCCTGGCAAACGTGAAAGTGCGCCGCCTGCTGGGCGAATTACAGGGCGAGCAACTGGCGCGGGTGCCGAAAGGGTTCTGCGCCGATCATCCGGCGGCCGACCTGCTGCGTTTCAAGCAGTTTGTCCTGTACGTCGAACTATCTGCCGGCGTCGCCGCATCGCCCAAGCTGTACCAGGAGATTGTGGATCGCTTTCGCGCCATGGTGCCATTCCTGCGGTTCCTGAACGCTCCGCTGCCCAAAGAAAAGAAGATCGACGCGCGGGATCTGCTGGGGTAGCGGCGGGTGAGTGTGGGCGGCTGCGCAGCCGCAAGATGGGAGTCTGGCGTATGGACGTCAATTACGCACACGTTGCGGCTATGCACGAGGCGTAGGAAACTAAAGGATCGATACTGTTCTGACGGTTGATCCTAGGCTAGAAGGCCCGATGGACTGGAAAAACAAGCTCTATTTCGGAGACAATCTGCGGATTCTGCGGGAGAAGGTCGCGGACGAATCCGTGGATCTCGTCTACCTGGACCCGCCTTTCAATTCGAACGCCAACTACAACGTGCTCTTCAAGGAGAAGAGCGGCCAGCAATCCCACGCCCAAATCACTGCGTTTGAGGATACGTGGGAATGGGGGAAAGAAGCGGAGGAGACCTACTTCGAGACGATCCATAAGGGTGGGCGGCTGTCAGATTTCCTGCAAGCGTTCCGGGTTCTTCTTGGGCCGTCCGACATGATGGCCTACCTCGTCATGATGGCGCCAAGGCTCCAGGAACTTCACCGCGTGCTCAAGCCGGCCGGCAGCATTTACCTGCACTGCGATCCGACCGCCAGCCACTACCTGAAACTGTTGATGGACTCGGTTTTCGGCTGCGAGAACTACCTGAACGAAATCACCTGGAAGCGAACAACGGCGCACAGTGACGCAAAGCAAGGCCGCAAGGGCTTTGGAAACGTCAACGACATTTTGCTCTACTACTCGAAGACCGAGGCGTTCACGTTCAACCCTCGATACATGTCCTACGACGAGGATTACATCAAGGCAAAATACCCGTACACCGATTCTGACGGGCGCCGGTACGGTCACTGGGACATGACTGGTCCGGGCGGAGCCGCCAAAGGCAATCCGCGCTACAAAGTGATGGGCGTTACCAGGTACTGGCGTTACAGCCAAGCGAAGATGAATGAGCTAATCTCGCAGGGTCGCATCGTGCAGCCAAGTCCGGGAGCCGTCCCGCGATTCAAACGCTACCTGGACGAGATGCAGGGGGTTCCGATGCAGAACCTATGGGACGATATTTCGCCGATCAATTCTCAGGCACGGGAGCGCTTGGGATATCCGACTCAAAAACCGGAGGCTCTGCTCGAACGCATTATTAGATCCAGTTCCAACGAAGGCGACGTTGTTCTCGATCCGTTTTGTGGATGCGGTACGTCAATCTCGGTGGCGGAGCGTCTTCACCGGAAATGGATCGGGATAGACATTACGCATCTTGCAATCACACTGATCCGGCACCGGCTGTTCGATCATTTCAAGTCTGAGCTTGCGCCGTATGCCATCATAGGCGATCCAAAAGATCTGGCCTCAGCACAGGCTCTTGCCCTGCAAGACCGCTATGACTTCCAGTGGTGGGCCGCCGGTTTGGTTGATGCGTTTCCGGCGCAAGACAAAAAGAGGAAAGGCGCAGACAGCGGGATTGACGGGTATATTAATTTCGTGGACGACACCAGCGGCCTGGCAAAAAAAATCATCGTGCAGGTCAAATCCGGCCACGTCAAGGTTGGCGATATCCGCGATTTGAAAGGGGTCCTCGAGCGGGAGAAGGCTGCCATAGGCTGCTTCATAACGCTGGAAGAACCCACTGTCCCGATGAAGACCGAAGCCGTCTCCGCTGGCTTTTATGAATCGGCGCTGAGGCTGGAAGGCGGTTCGGCGGAGAGGTTTCCGAAGATTCAGATTCTCACCGTCGCGGAGCTTCTCGACGGCAAGAGGCTGGCGTTCCCTCGTCACGTGCTGGCGACGTTCAGACAGGCCGAACGCAAGTCGAAGTCGAGGAGCGAACAGCACGGGCTGTTCTGAATTAACGACGCCGGCATACGCCACGTGCTTCGCCTCAGCGATATCGATACAGCTTGATCTTCTGAATCGAGTAGCGGTCGCCGGGGAACCAGAGGGCTTTCCAGTCAGGGGTCTCGTCGCCGTTCAGGCGGCGTCCGGGGACCCAGCGGCCGTCGACGTACTGGCCTTCCTCGACCGTGGCCAGTCCGACGCTTTGGGTTGCGTCCGTGGCGGTCTCGAAGTAGACACTCATGCTCCTACCGACAATCACGTATTCATCGGGGCCCAGTTGGATGAACAAGCCGGCGACCCGATCCACCGGTGCGGCGACGGGCTCATTCGGATCCTGACTACGCTTGGCGAACCGGGCCTCGATTGTGTAGTCGCCCAGTCGCACCTTGGACCTTGGGGCGTCCGCATCCACTAGCACCGCCGTCACTTTTCCAAGGCCCTGCCTTTCCAGAATCAGCGGAGCTACCTGCGACAGGACCTGGTAGCCTTTGCCGAGCTCACTGTCCGGCGACACAAGCCGGTCGATCCCAAACGGCGAGTAGCCGATGCCGTCATACTTACCGGCGGTCGCAATTGCGTGAGCGACGCCCCGCGCATCCCCCCTTGACTCGGGGATGAACAGCGGGTTGCCGGATTGCGTGTACCAGGTGCACCAATCGGAGTAGTTCGGGACGTGGACGTCCGGCGAGAGGATGTCGATGGCTGGCCCGCCGGCCCGCCAGGCATCCATTACCTCGGGCAAAGCGCCGCCGCTCGGATAATCGCCGGGCTTGTCCTTGCCCTGGCGCAGCCATGTGTTGACGAACATCGGCAACGGATATTCAGCTTTGCCGGCCGCCGCGACATAGCCAACGTAGCGGGCGTAGTTCCACGCCATGAACAATTTGTCGGTTTCCATACCGGCGCCGAAGACTTCCTCCCAGCTTCCGGAAGTCTTGAAGCCGGCGTCTTCCCAACGCTTGCGCAACTCGGGAATCAGCGTATTTTTGTGCTTCCGGAGGTAGTCCATGAACTCGTTCGGCACCGTTCCCGCGAACGCCTGGTTGGCCACCGGCGAGTGGTCGCGCGAAAGGCCGAGAACGCCGACTTCGTTCTCGACTTGGATCATGATGACCGTATGCGCGTCTCCGTCCACCTCGCGGATGTGCCTCATCAATCCGGCAAAGGCGCGCGCATCGGCGTCCCGGTTGGTATCGCTCAGCGTGGTCAAGGTCGGCAGGCCCTTGCCTTTCTCGTCCTGAATGATCGGAAACCGCTGCTGGTTTGTCTTGATCCACACGGGCTGGTAGGTGGACTTGCCGTTTTTCCAGCTTCCGAACCAGATCATAATCAGGTGCAGGTTGTATCGCCGCGCATCTTGAATCAGACCGTCCACCAGACTGAAGTCGAAACGGCCTTCTTCGGGCTCCATCAATTCCCAAGAGACAGTTGCCAGCACTGTGTTGAGGTTGGCTGCCGCGATTTTGGGCCACAGCGGCCGCAGGTACTCCATGCTGGAGGCGCTGGAGTTGTTCAATTCCGCGCCCAGAACCAGGAACGGTTTGCCGTCCACGATCAATTGTGTGGCCGTTCCCTGCTTTTCAAGATGCGGGATGTTGATGGAGGGTTTCGCCTGCGAGAAGGCCGCCGTGGACGCCAGGAATATGAGGATTGCCGTACAACCAAGAGTGCTCAGCTTCATTTGTCACCTCAAGGGCGTTCGCCCACAAGATAATGTACTCCAATGCGTGGTTGCACATGTTAACGGCAAACCAAAGGCGCCTGCTCCACCCGGTGAGTGGTATGATGGCGCGCAACAGTCATGAAACTCCTGCGTTGGCTCTCGTTACTTGTTCTGGCGCTGGCCGGTCCGGCGGCATGGTGCCAGCCCGCGAATCGCTTGATCGTGCTGCACGCGGCGCGGTTGCTGGATGTGGAGACGGGGAGAATGATCACGCCGGGCGAAGTGCTGGTGCGGGGGGAGCGGATCGCCGAGGTTGGCGCGAAGGTCAGCCGGCCTGCCGGTGCGGAGGCGATCGACCTGGGAGACTGCACGCTGCTGCCGGGTTTAATCGACGCGCACGTGCATCTGTTCCTGCATCCCGGCGCGGAGGACCTGCAGACGGTGGAGGAATCGGTGCCGCAGCGAACGATAGCGGCGGTGCTGGCGGCGCGCGACGACCTGATGGCCGGGTTCACCGCGGTGCGCGACATGGGAACCGAGGGCGCCGGATCAGCCGATACGGCGGTGCGCAACGCCATCGATGCTGGCGCCATTCCGGGTCCCCGGCTCCGCATCAGCGGCAACGCTATCGACATTCTGGGCGGTCATGAAGATGCCACCGGCTACAACCCCGAGCAGCAGGTGCTGCCCAACGCCACGCAAGCCAACAATGCGCTCGAGTTGATCCGCGTCATCCGGGCGCAGTTCAAAGCGGGAGCGGATTTTATCAAGATCTACGAGACCGGCCAGGACACGCTGACGGACGGCAAATTCGCCACGCCGTATCAATATACAGAGGCCGAGCTTGCGGCCGCGGTTGCGGAGGCGGCGCGGGTGGGCAAGCGCGTAGCCGTGCACGCCATGGGCGAACCGGGCACGCTGTATGCGGCGCGCGCTGGCGTTGCATCCATCGACCATGCTTACCAATTGAGCGGCGAAACTATACGGCTGATGCGGGAACGGGGCATTTTCGCCGTGCCCACGTTTGCGATCGTCGAGTACTTCGCCGATCACGCGCCATCGCCGGCCGCGGCGGCGCGGGAGCGGGCCATGCTCGAATTCCATGCGGCGGAATTCCGCAGACAGTTGGCGGCGGGCGTCGAGTTCGCAATGGGCTCCGACGTGGGGCCGTTTCCGCACGGCACGCAGGCGCGCGAATTCGTGCTGATGGTGAAGTACGGCATGTCGCCGCTGGCGGCGATCCAAGCCGGCACGCTGCACGGAGCGAAGCTGCTCGGATGGGAAGGCCAGATCGGTGCGCTAAAGGCCGGTTACCTTGCCGACGCCATCGCGGTGGAGGGAAACCCGCTCGAAGATATCGGCGCGCTGGAAAAAGTCAGCTATGTGATGAAGGGCGGCGTGGTGTACAGGAAGTAGGGAGCCGGAGGCCGCTGACTTCATTGAAGCCCGTTCCGGGTTCGTGATAAGATAGCTGCCAGGTGATTTCGCCCATGCGATTGCCCAATCCCACCATCGCTGTCCGGTAAGCGCCGAGGGCGCTTCCGGTAGCTTCTATTTTCCGTTACAGAAAAGAACCAGGTCGGTGCGGAGCTGTGCTCCGCGAGGGCATTTCCATGCAGGCGACAGAGAAACGTGCTTTTGCCCGCCAGCGCAACCTTCTGCGAGAGGCGCTGGCGGGGAGCGATCAAGACTATACCAAAGGCAGCCTGAGCCGCGGCATTGCGCTGCTGGCCATCCCGACCATGCTCGAAATGGCGATGGAATCCACCTTCAGCGTGGTGGATGCCTTCTGGGTGGCGCGGCTGGGCGCGGATTCGCTGGCGGCGGTGGGGCTGACGGAGGGCCTGGTGGTGCTGGTCTTCAGCATCGCGCTGGGTCTCAGCACGGCGGCCACGGCAACCGTGGCGCGCCGCGTCGGCGAAAGGGATCGAGGGGGAGCGTCGGCCGCGGCTGGGCAAGCGATTGTGTGCGGCGCGGCGGTGGGCATCGCCACCGGACTGGCGGGCGTGTTTCTGGCCGCGCGCCTGCTGGGGCTGATGGGTGCGCCGGCGTCGGTGATCGGCGCCGGATCGGGATACGCCAGGATTGTGCTCGGGGGCAACGTCGCCATCGTGCTGCTGTTTCTGATCAACGGGGTGTTCCGCGGCTCGGGAGACGCCGCCGCCGCGATGCGAACGCTGTGGCTGGCCAACCTGATCAACATCGCGCTCGACCCTTGCTTCATTTACGGCTTCGCGTTTTTCCCGCGGCTGGGAGCCACCGGCGCGGCGGTGGCCACCACTATCGGGCGGTCGATCGGCGTGGTGTACCAGCTTGCGGTTTTGTTCCGGGGCAAGAGCCGGGTGCGGCTCGCGCTGCGCCATGTGCGGCCCGATTGGCCGGTGATGGGGCGGCTGCTGCGTCTGGGTTCGACCGCCATGCTCCAGTACTTCATCTCGACGGCGAGTTGGGTCAGCCTGGCGCGCATCAACGCGCGCTTTGGCAGCGCGGCCATTGCCGGCTACACGCTGGCGATGCGCATCATCCTTTTCGCGCTGATGCCATCGTGGGGCATCGTAACGGCCGCCACCACGCTGGTGGGGCAAAACCTCGGCGCACAGCGGCCGGAGCGCGCGGAGCGCGCGGTGTGGATGGCCGGGGTGTACAACATGGTGTTTCTAGCTGGCGTGGCGGTGTGCTTTTTCAGCGCGGCGCGGCCGCTGGTGGGCTTGTTTACGAGCGACGCTGCGGTGGCGCCGGTTGCAGTAACCTGCTTGCAGTATGTAAGCCTGGGTTACCCGTTCTACGCCTGGGGAATGACTGTGGAACAAGCTTTCAACGGGGCCGGCGATACAGCGACGCCGACCTGGATGAATTTCTTCTGCTACTGGCTGCTGCAGATTCCGCTGGCCTGGCTGCTGGCCGAATGGGCCGGGATGGGACCGCGCGGCGTGTACCTGGCCATCTGCATTGCCGAATCGGTTCTGGCGGTGGCCGGAATCGTGTGGTTCCGGCGTGGGACCTGGAAGCTGGCGAAGGTGTAGCGGGAGCCACGGAACTTGCTGCCGGCGGGCGCATTTCGTGACTCGGATGCGAGAGGATCAAACGCTGTTAGAATGGCGGCATAAATCACGTGGGGAAACGAGGCAGACGTGTAAGAAAGGTTCGTCCCGGGCCGGTGGAAGGCAAGGTGATCGCGCCGGACGGCGGGCGGGATCGCGCGCGCGTGTTGTGCGTCTATCTGCTGCTGTTCCTCGCTACCGTGGCAGTGTACAGCCAGGTTCGGCATTTCGACTTTGTCAACTTTGACGACCCGGAGTATGTCACCGAAAACAACCACGTGCGCGCCGGACTGACGTGGGACGGTCTGGCTTGGGCGTTCACTTCCTACGATGCCGAGAATTGGTTTCCGCTGACGTGGATTTCTCATATGGCGGATTACCAGTTCTTCGGGCTCCGCAGCGGGTGGCATCACCTGACCAATTTGCTGCTTCACGCGCTAGCCAGCCTGCTTTTGTTCGCCGCGCTGAAACGGATGACCGGAGCGGTCTGGCGCAGCGCGTTTGTGGCTTTCCTTTTCGCTCTGCATCCCCTGCATGTCGAATCCGTAGCGTGGATCGCGGAGAGGAAGGATGTGCTGTGCGCATTCTTCTGGTGCCTGACGCTGTGGTGTTACGCGCGTTATGCGCAGCGGCCCGGCGTTGGCCGGTATTTGCTTGTCCTGTTCGGGTTCTGTTGCGGCCTGATGGCCAAACCGATGATCGTAACCCTGCCATTTGTGCTGCTGCTGTTGGATGTCTGGCCCCTCCGCCGCGCCTATCGCCCCGCCATAGTCTGGGAAAAGCTGCCTTTCTTCGCGCTTGCGGCCGCCGGCTCGCTGGTTACCTACATTGCGCAACGACAGGGGCACGCGGTCCAATCGTTCGGTTCCTTGCCCGCCGGTTTACGGGTCGGGAATGCTCTGGTGACTTACATTGCGTACATTGCCAGGATGTTCTGGCCCGCGAAACTGGCCGTGTTTTACCCCTATTCCCATCAGTTGCCAGTTTGGCATGCGGTGGCGGCCGGCGCCGCCCTGGCGGGCATCACGTTCCTGGTGCTGCGCCGGTTTCGCTCTTACCCATATCTCGCGGTCGGATGGTTTTGGTATCTCGGGACTCTTGTGCCAGTGATCGGACTGGTCCAGGTGGGAGGGCAGTCTTCGGCGGACCGGTACACTTACCTGCCAACGGTGGGGCTTGCCATCATGCTGAGTTGGGGGACCGTGGACTTACTCAAGCGTCATCCGCGCGCCAGGACCGCGGTCGCCGTCCCGGCGCTCGCGGCCTGTTCGGCCTGCGTCGTACTTACCTCGATCCAACTACGATACTGGGCCAACACCGAGTCGCTGTTCCGGCGCGCAGTGAACGTCACGACCGACAACTATATCGCGCATAATAATCTGGCGGACTATTATCTGAGCCAACTGCGGAACGACGAAGCCCGCGGGCACGTCATCGAGGCGCTTCGCGTCCAGCCGAATTACGCCGAGGCGCACGTCAATCTGGCGACGATTCTCAGACGAACCGGGCAGACGGAGGAAGCCGAGGCGGAGTACCGGCTGGCGCTGACTCTTCAGCCGCGCAACATAGAAGGGCATTCCGGGTATGGGGCGCTCTTGTTCAACCAGGGACGCGCCAACGAAGCGTTGCGGGAGTTCCGGGAGGTGGTCCGGCTGAAACCGGAATACGCCGGCGGGCACTTTCTCCTGGGAAGGATGCTGGCCACCTTGGGACGCACAGACCAGGCAATCCCGGAGTTTTATGAGACGATCAGGCTCCGGCCCGACGATGCCGACGCGCACCACAGCCTGGGAGTCGCACTGCTGGGCAGGGGACGATTGAACGAAGCACTCGCCGAGTTCACGGCCGAGGCGAAGCTCAAGCCCACGGATGCGAGTGTCCACAACAATCTGGGCCAGTTATTGGCCAGCCTGGGGCGGCTCGACGAAGCCATAGCTCAGTTCTCGGAGGCTCTTCGGATCAAACCGGACTTCGATGCCGCGCGAATGCACCTGGAAGCCACGTTAGCGCGGCAAGGCAAATCGAGCCGGCCATAAGATGCTGCGTCGTCAGGGGAACGCCGGTCCGTCCCGGGGCGCACACTCACCGGCTCAGCGTAATCGTCCGCCCGGTTCGCGCCGACTCACGCGCGGCGTCGAGGATTTCGATCACGATCACGTTGTTCTCGAGCGACGAGAGGCCGTAGGGCTTGAACTTACCGCGGGCGACGCCGATCAGGTACGAAATGGAGTCGGTGTCCGGCGGTTTCAACTCCGGCGGCGTGCGCGTCTCCTCGGCCCGCGCCCCGGCCAGGCGCACGCGCAGGCTGTCGCCGCCGGTGGCGATGGCATAGCCCGTCGCGCCGTAGACTTCGAAGTCCTTGCGGCCCACCGGCCAGTTCCACGACGCCTGAATGATACCCTGCGCTTTGGGATATTCGAGGAGCACGGTGGCTTCGTCATCGACGCGCGGGTAGATGGCGGGCTTGTCCGTCTGGGTCAGCGCAGTCACCTTCAGCGGGCGCTGATTGTCCATCATCCACGTCATCAGGTTGGCGCCATAGCAGCCGAAATCGAAGAGAGCGCCGGCGCCGTTCTTCACGGGATCGCCCAGCCAGGCGAAAAACTCCGGCTGCACGCCGATCTCTTTAGGGCCCTGGTGGCCGTCCATCGCCACCATTTTGCGGATCTCGCCGGCGGCCTTTTGTTCGTGCAGCAGGGTCCACATCTCGCCGTGGCTGCGGTACCAGGTGGTCTCGTAGTTGACGATCACGGGCGTGCGGTAGCGCTCCGAGGCCTGCTGGATGGCGCGCGCCTGGTTCATGTCCACGGCCAGCGGTTTTTCCATCATCACCGGTATGTGGCGCGAGGCGCACGCTTCGACGACCCTGGCGTGCGAATAAGTATCGGTGAACGTCGCAACGGCTTCGGGCTTCGCCGTGTCGAGCATGGCGTTGAGATCGGTGAAGAGCCGATCGTTGGCGACGTGGTTCGATTTTGCGCATTCTGCCAGCAGCACGGCGTCGGGATCCCAAACCGCGACGATGACGACATCGGCGGGGCGGCTTTGCGCACCGCGCAGAAACCCCCAAACATGGCCGTGGTTCAGCCCGGCGATGGCGATGCGCAACGGCTTTGCCTCGGGCGGCTGCGCTCCGGCCGGCGTGGCGGCGATCACGGAAGCGAAGAATGCGAGCGGCAATAGGCGAGTCATGGTGGTGTCTCGATCATAGCGCGCATGCGATGGGTGGTACACTCAATCCGGGAGGCCGTAGCGCACAGCCGGCCGAAAGTCTGACGCGTGGCTGACGTCCCCGACGGGATTGCCATAGATCCTCAGACCTACAGAACGTGCCGGCCATCGCTCCTGCGACCTCCCCGCGCACCCTCCCAAAAGCAACTCGACGCTGCGCCTTCCCATCCGGGTCCGGGATGCGAACGTTGCGCTCAGCGCCCGCGGCTCACGAGTGTGATATCCAGCACCCCGAGAGAAACTGAAGACCGTGGTTCGGCAACAAACGTGGCCCCACCCCGTTTGACCCGGCCCGCCCTCCTGGGCTAACTTGGTTCTAAGCTGCTTGAGCTCGCAAGGGCTTGATCGCACTGGAGAGGAAAACAAGTGAATCACATTTGGACATTGCTCGCGATGGCTGCCGCCCTGGCCGCGCCGGCCGCAACCGCGCAAGACTTGGGAGGCGACGTGAAATCGTTCTACGAATTGAAGACAACCTATCTCGACGGCAAACCGGCCGACCTCGGCACGTTTCAGGGCAAGGTCACGCTGGTGGTCAACGTGGCCAGCAAGTGCGGTTTCACGCCGCAATATGAGGGCCTCGAAAAGCTGCACCGCGAGATGAGCGGCAAGCCGTTTGAGGTGCTCGGCTTTCCCAGTAACGATTTCGGCGGACAGGAACCCGGCACTCCGGAGGAGATCGCCACTTTCTGCAAGCGGACCTACGACGTCGACTTTCCGATGTTCTCGAAGGTCGTCACCAAAGCCAATCCGGATCAGTCGCAAATCTACAAGTTCCTCGGCGCCTCCGGCAATCTGCCGCAGTGGAACTTCAGCAAGTACGTAATCGATAAGAACGGCCAGGTCGCGGCGTTCTTCCCGAGCAAGGTCAAACCGGACGATCCCGAACTCCGCGCCGCGATACAGAAAGCTCTCGGCGAGTAAGGGCTGGGCAAGCTTCAGTTTCCGGCTTGGCGACTTCTCGGACATGTGGTCTCCGTGGCTGTTCGGCCCGCTAGTTTCCGCGGTCGTCGCCGTTTCCCCTGTTCCGGTCTACGATGTCAAGATGAAATCACAATGCCATGCCCATCCTCCCGCAGACGGTTTGCGCCACTGCAGAAAGTATTTGCACAAGGCAAGTCGCCCTCATGGATTCCCTCGCTCAAATGTCGGTCCTCTATGAGGATTTGCGCATCGAGACATTCGCCCTGACCGCGAACGACGAAGAGATTATGCGGCTCGACCATCTCGACAAACGCTATCGGGTCCACTACTTCCTGCGCCGCTCAATAGCCACGCTCCTCGAATTCAGGGGGGCATTGATAAGGATGTCGCGGACCGAGGAATACAAGGCCGCACGAGCCTCCTGCCTTCATCCAGATGCCTCCCTCACGCGGACGTCTCAACGAGAGCTGTTCGACACGGTCTCGAACGCTCTCACGTTCTTCCACAAACGTCACGATGTAGTGAAGAATCTCAGAAACGCTGTCGGCGGTCACTTCAGCGACGTGGCCGCCCACCAGGCCACAGCCAACGTAGATCCCAATGCTATAGGGAAGCTTGAAGTAGTCTTCGATCCATCACGACGAGGCGGCGGGACGAAATTACATTATGCTGGTGAGATTGCCGCAACCGCTTTCACAAAGTACCTTCCAGGGATCAAGCCTCGCCAAGAGGAAATAGAGGACGCCATTTGCGTGATCCGCGACGGCTACGCTCACCTGACGAAAGCCATGCACGCACTCGTTGTCCTGTTCCTCTGGGGTCGTTTCGGGTAATCAGGTTTCGCGTGGTCCAAGATTCTCTCTTTGTTGTCAACCTGCCGCGAAACGCCCATCTCGAAGACTGAAACTCCGCGCGCTCCGCTGGTGCCAGCGCGTGCAACCCCGCCCTATCCAGCCGCTCCGCTCGAGCTTTGCTCCCGCGCGGCGCGGTTGGCCAGCTCGTCGCAGCGGTTGTTATCTGCGTGCGATGCGTGGCCCTTGGTCCACACCCAGGTGGTCTGATGGCGCGACACTTGTTCGTCGAGCGCTTTCCAGAGGTCCTGGTTGATCACCGGCTTCTTGGCCGCGGTCATCCAGCCTTTGCGCTTCCACGCGTGAATCCAGGTGGTGATGCCGTTCTTGACGTATTCGGAATCCGTCGTCACTTCCACCGCGCAGACCTCGGTGAGCGTGCGCAAACCTTCGATGGCCGCGCGCAGCTCCATGCGGTTGTTGGTGGTGTGCGGTTCCGATCCCCACATCTCCTTGGTGTGCCGGTTGTGCAGCAGAATGCACGCCCAGCCGCCGGGGCCGGGATTGCCCAGGCAGGCGCCATCGGTGATGAGCTGGACTTTCTTCACCGGATCAGGAAACCGCCGCCGGTTCGGCCTGGAAGAATTCGTCCACCAGGTCGAGAATCTCTTGCGGGTTCTGCGCCTGGTAGATGGACGCGCGAAGCTGCGCGCCGTGACGCACGCCGTGGGTGAAGTAAGTGGCGAACTGCTTCATCTTGCCGGCCGTATCTCTTTCGCCGCGCTCCATCAGCATCGCATAATAGCGCCGCATGATCTGGTAACGGTCGTGCTCGCTCGGCTGATCGTAGGCGCCGGTGGTCACGTATTGTTCGATCTGGCGGAAGATCCACGGATTGGAGCTGGCCGCACGGCCCACCATCACCGCGTCGCAGCCGGTTTCGTCCACCATGCGGACGGCATCCTCCGGAGTGACGATATCGCCGTTGCCGATCACCGGAATTTTCACCGCGGCCTTCACCTCCACGATGCGGCTCCAATCGGCTTTGCCTCCGTAGCCCTGCTCGCGCGTGCGCGGGTGCAGCGCGATGGCGTCCAGGCCGCAATCTTCCGCCAGCCGCGCCAACTCCACCGTCACCAGCTCGCGATCGTTCCAGCCGGCGCGATATTTGAGCGTGAACGGAATCGTCACCGCGCGCCGGACTTCGCGCAGCAGGCGCTCCACCAGCGGCAGGTCGCGCAGCAGGCCCGAGCCGCCATTGCACTTCACCACTTTGTTCACCGGGCAGCCGAGGTTGAGATCGACGATGTCGAAGCCCAGCTTCTGGCACACCCGCGCCGCATCCGCGCACACCAGCGGGTCGGCGCCGAACAACTGCGCCGAAATCGGCCGCTCTTCCGTTTCGAAGGCCAGATATTTCATCGTGCGCGTGGGCTTGCGCGCGCCCTCCGCAGCCTTCACGCCGTGGGAGCTGGTGAATTCTGTCATCAGCAGCCCGCAGCAGCCCAGGTTGCGGATGAACCGCCGGAACACGGTATCGGTGACGCCCGCCATCGGCGCCAGCACCGTGGCCGGAGCGATCCGCACCGTGCCAATCGAAAGCCCGCTGGGAAATGTGCGCATTCGCCTGAACTTACTTCAATCTTAACGGTTGCCGGCCAGCCGCATCAACGGCCGGAGATCGGCCGCACGTAATTAACAGCTCCTAACATTAACTTCGTTTCAGGACCGCAACGCCATCCCACGCGCCGCGTTTGACCCTGTAGGAGGCAAGAACAAAATGAAACGCAAACTTTTGACGGTTGCATTCCTAATGGCCGGATCGCTGTTCACCGGTTGCGCCGGAGGCGCCGCGGTCATCGTGGAGCCGCCGCCGCCGCGCTACGGCGTGATCGGCGTGGCGCCCGGCCCGGGCTTCGTCTGGACCGAAGGATTCTGGGATCTGCGTGGCGGCGCTTGGGTGTGGGCACCCGGCCGCTGGGTTCGCCCGCCGCGCGCGCGTGCCGTATGGGTGGCTCCCGTGTGGCGCCACGAAGGCGCTCACTGGCGCTACTATCGCGGCCACTGGCGCTAGCCTCGATTTCCGCCGGAGATGGCGCCCCGGTGATGAAACCCTGCGTTCTTTACAAACGGTCCCATGACTAAAGCCGTCACGGAACCACACCCACCGGGCAAACGCTGGCACGAACCTCGACCAGTCCGGGCTTCGCGCCGGCGTCTATGCCATAACGCTCTCTCTCCCCGCCCTATTCACAAAAATGTGACAATCCGCATTGTATTCTGGCCGATCGAGGGGAAACATGAGCGCTGCCACTGCGACGTTACTTGACGCCAAACTATCCCGGAAGCCCGGCAAAACAGGGATGCTGGTCTTCGGCCTGGCTTTGACCATCGGGTTCGTGTATGCCGCATCGCAACTTATCGGCGATCTGGCCAACATCCATGCACGTTCCGTTTATCCCTTCGTCCTGCTCGGCGTGGCCTTGTCGGTCGCGCTGGGGTTCGAGTTCGTCAACGGTTTTCACGACACAGCCAACGCGGTAGCCACAGTGATCTACACGCATTCGCTGGAGCCGCACGTAGCGGTGGTCTGGTCCGGCGTGTGGAACTTCGTTGGCGTGCTGACTTCGTCGGGCGCAGTGGCGTTCGGTATCATCAGCCTGCTGCCGGTGGAGTTGATCCTGCAGGTAGGCAGCGGCGCAGGCTTCGGCATGGTTTTCGCGCTGCTGGCGGCGGCCATCATCTGGAACCTGGGCACCTGGTATTTCGGGCTGCCGTCTTCGAGTTCCCACACGTTGGTAGGTTCCATTATCGGCGTGGGCATCGCCAACCAATTGATGTCGGCCCGCACCGGCACCAGCGGAGTCGACTGGAGCCAGGCCGCCAACGTGGGTAAGACGCTGCTCATTTCGCCCGTCGTGGGCTTCGTTTGCGCGGCCATGTTGTTGCTGGTTTCCAAGGCAGTCTTCAAGAACAAGAAGCTCTATGAAGCGCCGGAGGGAACCGATCCCCCACCGTGGTGGATCCGCGGCCTCCTGGTGCTGACCTGCACCGGCGTCAGCTTCGCCCATGGCTCCAACGACGGCCAGAAGGGCATGGGGCTGATCATGCTGATTCTGATCGGCACGGTGCCCATGGCGTACGCTTTGAACCACGCCGTCACGCCAGCGCAAACCATGGATTTCGTGGCCGTTTCGGAGCAAGCCGCCAACACCGTGCACGAGTATGTTTCGCCGAACGCCGTGATCGGCGACCCGCGCGCCACTGTGACGGATTTCATCCGCACGCGCGAATTCACGCCGGGCACCATGCTGGCCTTGCAGCAGACCATCAGCGACCTGGGCAACGAAGCCGCCATCTACAAGCAGCTCAAGAAGGTGCCGGAAGCGATGACGCCTAACTTCCGCAATGACATGTACCTGGTCAGCGAATCGCTGCGGCTGATGAAGAAGAGCGGCACCCCGAAACTGACGCCGGCAGATTGGGCGGTCCTCGACAATTACAAGAAACACGTGGATGCCGCCACCAAGTTCATCCCCACCTGGGTGAAAGTGGCGGTGGCAATGGCTCTGGGTCTGGGCACCATGGTGGGCTGGAAGCGCATCGTGGTCACGGTGGGGGAAAAGATCGGCAAGCAGCACCTGACTTACGCGCAAGGCGCGGCCGCCGAAATCACCGCCATGGCCACCATCGGTGCGGCCGATTACATGGGCCTGCCGGTGAGCACCACGCACGTCCTGTCTTCGGGTGTGGGCGGCACCATGGCGGCGAATCATTCCGGCCTGCAATGGAGCACCGTCCGCTCGTTGGCGATGGCCTGGGTTTTGACGCTGCCTGCGTCCATCGTGCTGGCGGCGGGATTGTTCGCGCTGTTCCGCCAGATCATGTAGTCGGGCCGGCAACTCCCGCATCATGCCGGTGCAGCAAACAAGGTTGCTGCATAGCCCTCATAGACTTCGTCGAATGCCCAATCGCAGGACTGCTTCTCCACCTGGCGGCGCGCCGCAGCCTGCCGCGCGCAATGCCGCCTGCACCCGGGCCAGCAGCCGCAGGTTCTTCTCGGGCATCAGGCGACACTGAAGTGAGCTACTCTACGGGTGAAATGAGCGAGCCGTACATACGCGCGCGCAACCTGGCCAAGCGGTACCGTTCCGGCGAAGCCGTCCTGGTGGTTTTTGAGGGCCTCGACCTCGATGTGGAACGTGGCGAAATGCTCGCGTTGGTCGGTGAATCCGGGGCCGGCAAGTCCACCCTCCTGCACTTGCTCGGCGGTCTGGACAGTCCTTCCGGCGGTACGATACATTACGGAGAGAGGGAGATTTCCGGGCTCGCGGAGGCGGATCGCGCGGATTTTCGCAACCGGGAGATTGGTTTCGTCTGGCAAATTCACTATCTGCTGCCCGAGTTTACGGCGCTCGAAAACGTGATGATGCCGTTGCTGATCCGGGGCGTGGCGCACTTGGCCGCCGCCGCGGAATCCGTGGCGAGGTTGGATGAGGTCGGACTTCACGCGCGGGCTTCGCATCGCGCGGGCGAATTATCGGGGGGAGAGCAGCAGCGGGTGGTGCTGGCTCGGGCACTGGTCGCCAGACCTTCCGTTTTGCTGGCCGATGAGCCTACGGGCAATCTGGACTTCCGGACCGGCGAAATGATCTTTGACCTGCTGGCCGGCCTCCACCGTTCGCATCGGTTGACCTCGGTGCTGGTTACCCACAATCTGGCCTTTGCACGGCGCTGCGACCGGATCGTCACCCTGGACAAAGGTGGCCTGGTACCGGGCGGCGTCACCGGGCCACAAGCGGAAGCCGGGCCGGGTTATCTTGAAGGTTAGAGGGGCCTCACCAATCCCATGTTTGAGCGATACACGGAACAAGCGAGGCGGGTGATCTTCTTCGCCTTGTATGAGGCCAGGCAGTTCGGCAGTCCCTATATCGAGGCGGAACACCTCCTGCTGGGACTGCTGCACGAGGAGAAGGCGCTGGCGAACCGCTTTCTGCGTTCGGACGGTGCGGTGGAATCGATCCGCAAACAGATCGAAGAGCATACCGCGCCCCGGGAAAAGGTCTCCACTTCGGTCGATCTGCCGCTCAGCCACGAATGTAAATGTGTGCTCCCTTACGCGGTCGAGGAAGCCGACAGCCTCAAGCACAAGCACATCGGCACCGCGCACCTGTTGCTCGGCCTGCTACGCGAGGAGAAGTGCTTCGCCGCCGAAATTCTCTACGGGCGCGGCCTGCGCCTCGCCGCCATCCGCGAAGAATTACAGCGAATAGTACCGGATGGCGCCACCGGGCCGAATCCGGAGGCCGGGCCGGGTTATCTTTAAGATTAGGGGGGCTTCGCAAATCCTATGTTTGAGCGATACACGGAGAAGGCAAGACGGGTGATCTTCTTCGCCCGCTATGAGGCCAGCCAGTTCGGCAGTCCCTATATCGAGACGGAGCATCTGCTGCTGGGCCTGCTGCGCGAGGATAAGGCGCTGGCGAACCGCTTTCTGCGCTCGCACGCCGCGGTGGAATCGATCCGCAAGCAGATCGAGGGACATACCGCGCCCCGGGAAAAGGTCTCCACTTCCGTAGATCTGCCGCTCAGCCACGAATGCAAGCGCGTGCTCGCTTACGGGGCCGAGGAAGCCGAGCGCCTCAACCACAAGCACATCGGCACCGAGCACCTGCTGCTCGGCCTGCTGCGCGAGGAAAAGTGCTTCGCCGCCGAAATCCTCCACGAGCGAGGCCTGCGCCTCGCCACCATCCGCGAAGAATTGCAACGTTCGCAGAGCGAGAAAGCTCCCACCCGGCCCAAGGAAAGTTCCCTGCTGTCGGAATTCAGCCGCGACCTCACGCAGGCCGCCATGGATAACACGCTCGATCCGCTGATCGGCCGCGATTACGAGCTGGAGCGCGTGGTGCAGATCCTCTGCCGCCGCACCAAGAATAACCCGGTCCTGATCGGCGAGCCCGGCGTCGGCAAGACGGCCATCGTGGAAGGGTTGGCGCAGCGCATCGCCGAAGGCGACGTCCCTTCCTTCCTGGCCGACAAAAGGATACTGGCGCTCGACCTGTCCCTCATTGTCGCCGGCACCAAGTACCGCGGCCAATTCGAGGAGCGCCTCAAGACCATCATGAAGGAGTTGATGGAGAACCAAAACGCCATCATCTTCATCGATGAGCTGCACACTTTGGTTGGTGCGGGCTCGGCTGAAGGCTCGCTCGACGCGGCCAACATCCTCAAGCCGGCTCTCTCCCGCGGCGAGATTCAGTGCATCGGCGCCACCACCCCAGCCGAGTTCCGCAAGTCCATCGAAAAGGATCGCTCGCTCGAGCGGCGGTTCCAGGCGGTCAAGGTTCCTCCGCCCACCGAAGCCGACGCGGTCAAAATTCTGTTCGGCATCAAGGACCGCTACGAAAAATTTCATGCCGTAGCCTATACCGACGACGCAGTGGAAACCGCGGTCTACACTTCCAGCCGGTACATCCCCGACCGCTACCTGCCCGACAAGGCCATCGACCTTATCGACGAAGCCGGTGCCCGCGTCAAGCTGCGCCAGACCACTCTCCCCGCCGAGCTGGCCGATATCCAGAAGCGCATCAAGTTCATCGTCCATCGCATGGAGAACGCCATCGCCAATCATGAATTCGAGAAGGCGCGCTTCTACTCCGACGAGGAACGCAAGGAGCGCGAGAACATGCGGCAGCTCCGCGAGAAATACAATCTCGACGACTCCTCCACCGGCTGCGTCACCAAGGACGATATCGAAGACGTGGTGGCGCGCTGGACCGGCGTCCCCATGACCTCTATCAAGGAGGAGGAAATCGCCAAGCTGCTGCGCATCGAAGAGGAGTTGCACAAGCGCATCATCAGCCAGGAAAAAGCCATCTCCGCGCTGGCCCGCGCCATCCGCCGCTCGCGCGCCGGTTTGAAAGCCAGCGCCCGGCCGGCCGGCTCGTTCCTGTTCCTGGGCCCCACCGGCGTCGGCAAGACCGAGGTGGCGCGCGCTCTCGCCGCTTTCCTGTTCGGCAGCGAAAAGAGTTTAGTTCGCTTCGACATGTCCGAGTACATGGAGAAGCACTCGGTTTCCAAGCTGATCGGCTCGCCTCCCGGATACGTGGGCTATGAAGAGGGCGGCCAGCTCACCGAGCGCGTGAAGCGCAATCCGTACTCCATCATCCTGCTCGACGAGATCGAGAAGGCGCACCCGGACATTTACAACATCCTGCTGCAGGTGTTCGAAGACGGGCAGTTGACCGACGGCCTCGGCAACCAGGTGGATTTCAAGAACACCATCATCATCATGACCTCCAACCTGGGCGCGCGCTTCCTCGAAAAGCGCGGCAACCTGGGCTTTTCCGCTCCCTCGGGCGAAGGCATGCCCTCGAAAGTCGAGGACCTGGTGCGCGCCGAAGTGAAGAAAGCCTTCAACCCGGAATTCCTCAACCGCCTGGACGAAGTGATCTTGTTCAGCTCGCTCACCGACGACGACCTGATCAAGATCATTGGCCTGATGGTCGAGCAGGTGAACGGGAACCTGGTGGCCAAGCAGGTGAAACTGCACCTGCTGCCGGAAGCCGCCCGCTACATCCTCGAGAAGACCTGCGGCGACCGCAGCTATGGCGCGCGCCCGCTGCGCCGCGCGTTGCAAAAGTATATCGAGGATCCGCTTTCGGAATCGCTGATCCAGGGCACCCTGCCGCGGCCCTCCGAGCTGGAAGTCTACCTCGGCGATACCGGCATCTTCTACCGCGTGATCGGCGGCGGAGGCGAAGCCGCGGTGACCGCCGGGGAAGGCGAAGCCGCCGTCACCGCCGGCGCCGCTCCCGCCGAACCGGCGCCGGGCACGCTGCTGTACACGTTCTGAGCGGGGTGGGGCGTGCCTCGGCAGGTAATTGTCCCTGCACCTCACGTAGAAATGCTACGCTTTGGTCGTGAAGCGAGAGCTGGACGCCAAATTGAAGGTCGGAAGGGCAAGGGAGCACCTTGACAGCCTGAAGAGGGGGCTTGCAGCCTTTCGGGAATCGAATCCGTGCTCCGTTTTCCGTGAGGAGGACGTTGAGCATCAGCGATACCGCCTGCGAATTGAGGTCAAGGAGTATCCCGTGCGGATTGCCCTCATCGTCGGAGACTTGTTTTATTGTCTCAGATGTGCCTTGGACCAAATGGTCTTTGCGCTCGCAAAGGGGGACAAGGCGGTTTACCCTGTCGGCACACAGTTCCCGATCATCGAGAGGCTCAACAGTAAGGGGCGGCGAGAATTCGAGCGCTACACTGCCGGGATACCCGCGGAAGCATTGGACGTCATCGATGCGCTCCAGCCGTACCGCAGAGCGGACGGGGCACCAGCCACCACGAACCTCCTCTGGTGCTTGAACCTGATGTGCAACATCGATAAGCACCGAAGAATCCCGGTCCACAGTGAGGTGGCCATTATTAATTTTCCGAAGTTCCCCCAGGCCCAACGGCATCTGCTCACATTCGAGGATGACAACACAGTGGTGAGCGGTCCGCTCAGCATGAAAGACGAGATGGCATTCGACCCAACAGGTTCCTTTCAGGTAGTCTTTGGCGATTCCAAAGAGGGAATCGAAATGGGACTGGACCGGATTGAGCAAATACACGACCTCGTCGCTAACAAGGTGATCCCAAGCCTCTCGCGCTTCTTTGAGCAGGTAGCATGAAGCGTGGAACGTCTCGAATCCAACCGGCAAGGCTCTTGTGAAGGCGACGGCCGGACGGCGCTTGCATTCACAACCGGAAACGCCGGAATCGAACGCGCATCCCGGGTTCTTTGCAGTCTCGCCCACGCCTGCCGCTGCTACAATCTTTCTTCGTGCTGCGGTTGCTTTCCATCGTACTGGCATTGTCGGCGGCGGGGTGCGGGAGCCGGCTCGAGTGGTATCCGCCGCCCGAGCAGCGCCCGTCGCTCAGCCTGCCGTCGTCGCTTCCCTTCGGATATTTCGTGGCCATGAGCGACCCCAATGCCGGGGCATATATCGTAGGCGGCTTTCGCGATCAAAGCGAAGGGGCGTGGCGCTGGACGCACGAGCATCCGGTGCTCCAGTTCTATGTGCCGCGCGCGCCTCGTCTCCGCTTTCTGATGGATCTGACGTTCCCCGGCCAGACGTTCGCCCAGACCGGGCCGGTGGAGCTTACCATCCGCATCAACGGCAGGGAATTTGACCGCGTCCGGTACGCCAAGCCGGGCAGCCAGGAGTACACCAAGGAGACGCCGTGGGAGTGGCTGCACCTGGACGGCGTCAATACGGTTGCGCTGGAGCCCGACAAGACTGCGGCCGGCCCGGACGGGGAGCGGTTGGGGTTCGTGCTCAGCCGCGCCGGCTTCGTGGAGTAGCCGATGCAGGTGGCGGCGATTCTGTTCGGCGCGCTGTTCACGGTGGCAACGGCCGCGGCGCTCGGTACGCTGCTGGTGGGCAAGGCGTGCGGCGATTGGCCAGCTCGCTTCGTAGTGGGATCTGGCGCGCTGAGTTTCCTGGTGTTCCTGCTGGCGGCCAGCGGCCTGGTGTACCCCGCCGCTTTCGCGGTTTTGGGTGTTGCGGCGATCATCGCCTGCCGGCCGTGGAATTGCTGGCGAGGTGGGGATGGTGTCCGATGTTGGCCCAGGCCATCAGCTATCGACATTCTATTATTCGTCATATTTATCGCCTATTTTTACATCTACTTTTTGAGGGCTCTTGCTCCGGAAGTCAGCCCCGATGGCTCCACATACCACCTCGGCCTGACGGCCCGTTATCTGCGCGAGCACGGGTTTCACACCATCACTTGGAACCTCTACGCCAGCCTGTCGCAGGGCATGGAGATGCTGTTCCTGTTCGCTTTCGCCTTTGGCAAGCACTCGGCCGCAGCCCTGGTTCACCTGGCTTTTCTGGTGGCGCTGGTCTGGCAGATGGGTATTTGGGGCGTGCGCCATGGTATGGCCTGGGTGGGAGTCTGCGGCGCCGCGCTGGTCGGGTTGAGCCCGATGGTGGGCGTGGACGCCTCGAGCGCGTATAACGATGTCGCCCTCGCCGGCGTCGCGTTCACGCTGTTCTGCCTGCTGGAGCGTTGGGCGGAGAAGGGAACCGCGCGCCTGTTGCCGGCGATCGGGATACTGGCCGGCTTTGGATACGCGCTGAAGTACACGGGGTGGGTGGGTGTGGCATACGCGATTGGGTTTGTCGCCTGGAAGCGCAGGCAGGCGCGCGCGGTGGCCGTAGTGGCCGCGTTCGCGTTTCTGCTGGTGGTGCCGTGGATGGTCAAGAACTGGATGTGGATGCACAATCCGCTGGCTCCGTTCTTTAACGGCTACTTTCCGAATCCGTACGTAACCATTGATTTTGAAGAAGATTATAAGAATTACTTCCGGATATACGATCTCGCCAGCCGCTGGCAGATACCGCTGGCGGCAACCGTTCGCGGCACCCTGGGCGGTGTGCTGGGGCCGGTATTTCTTCTGGCGCCGCTCGGCCTGGCGGCGCTGCGCAAGCCGTTGGGGCGGCAATTGTGGTTGGCGGCTTTCGTGTTTGGCGCCAACTACTTCAGCAACATCGGGGCTCGATTCCTGATTCCGCCCATGCCGTTCGTGGCGCTGGCGATGGCGATGGCGCTGACAACTTTGCCGGGAATGGCGTTGGCGGTGGTGCTGTTGCACGCCGTGCTCTGCTGGCCGCCGATGGTCACAAAACTTGTGCCGCCCGGCTCCTGGCAATTGACGCTGACGCCGTGGCGGGATGCGTTCCGCCTGCGCGATCCGGAGCGCTATTACAAGATGCACTTGGCTTTGTATCCGGCAGTTGAACTGATAGAAAGAGTTGCGCCGCCGGGGTCGGCCGTGCTCACTTTCAAAGCGATTCCCGATGCGTACACTTCACGGCGCATCTTGGTGGACTATGAGTCGGCGGCGAATCAAGTGGCGGCGCGTATCTTTCAGAGTGCCGCAATCGGCACGGACCAGCCCAACGGGCGGCTGCGCTTCACGTTTCCTGCGCGGCCGCTGCGGGCGATTCGCGTTAACCAAACGGCGAGCGGAACCGACGTCTGGAGCATCAACGAGCTGCGCATTTTCTTGGGCGGCCACGAGCTGCCGCGGGAGGCGAGCTGGCGGCTGACGGCGCACCCGTACCCGTGGAGCATTCAAGACGCCTTCGACAATGCCCCGGTTACTTTCTGGCGCAGCGGCGAAGCCAATCGTCCCGGGATGTTTGTGGAGGTGGACTTCGGCGGTATTCGGGAGGCCGACGAAGTGGTGCTGGAGGGTCCCGCGGACCAGTACGGCATCCGGCTGGAGCTGGAGGGCGGGACCGGCGATGCGTCGTGGCAGCGGCTTGCCGGTCAGCCGGTGGCGAGCGATGGCGCGCCCTATCTCGGGTTTCGGCGGGCGGCGGCGGAAGAACTGAAACGGCGTGGTATCGACTACGTTCTCTGCTTCCAGGATGAAGCATGGGCGGATGACCTGCGGCGCAATCGCGACTTGTGGGGCGTGCAAGAAGTGGGCGCGGCCGCCGGCGGCCGGCTCTATCGACTGCCATGAAACTGTTTTTGGGCGTGGATGGCGGGCAATCCGGGACCACAGCGGCGATCGGCGATGAGACGGGCCGCGTACTGGGCGAGGGCGGGGCCGGACCGGGCAACCATGCCGCTGGCGGGGAAGGGCGCGCGAAGCTGGAGCGCGCCGTGCGCGAAAGCGTCGGTCAGGCCGCCGGGGAAGCGGGCCTCGATGCCGCGGCTCTGGAATTCGAATCGGCGTGCTTCGGCATGAGCGGCGGGCCGGAAGACAAGCGGGCGATTCTCTCGGGGACTGTCCGCGCGGCGCGGCTGGTCGTGACGACGGATGCGGCAGTTGCGCTAGTAGGCGCAACCGGCAGCGGGCTGGGAATCGTGGTCATCGCCGGGACAGGCTCGATGGCGCTGGGGCGCAACAGGCAGGGACGCACGGCAAGAGCGGGCGGCTGGGGGTACGTATTTGGCGACGAGGGCGGCGCATTCGACATGGTCCGCCAGGCGGCGCGGGCTGCCTTACGGATGGAGGAAGGCTGGGGCCCGGAAACGGCGCTGCGCGCGGCGCTACTCGAGGCCACTGGCTCGGCCAGCGCCGACCAACTGCTGCACCGTTTCTACACGCCGGAATGGGAGCGCTCCCGCGTGGCGGCGCTGGCGCCGCTGGTGGACCGTGCGGCCAGCGAGGCCGATGCCGTAGCGCTGCACATCGTGAACCAGGCGGCGCAGGAACTGGCCCAACTCGCCGCCGCCGTGCGCGCACAGCTTTGGAGGCCGACCGAGGTCGTGGAGATGGCATACTCGGGCGGCGTGTTCGCAAGCCGCATGCTGCTGGAGCGCTTCCGCATCCTGGTGGAGATGGAGGCGGGGAACCGGCTCGCCCCGCCGCAACACCCGCCGCATCTGGGCGCGCTGCTCGAAGCCTATCGCGCGGCGGGGTTGAGCGTGGAGCTGCGAACAGGAGTAAGGGCCGATTAGAAGCCTTGTGTTATGCGTGAGCGGGCTCGCGGATTTCGTTTCACTGCTGTGCCGGCCTCGATGGCCTGTCTGGCGTTCCTGGTGGCAGCTTGTCCTGCCCAAGCACAGCAGAAGCCGGCAGGCTCGCCTTCGACAGCGCAGGATTCCCTGAAGACGTTTCTTCGGGGCTACCTGCGAACCTTTCCTGGGGGCGATGACCCAACGACCCGATACTCAGCGGCCTTCGTTGACCTTAACGGCGATGGGAAACCGGAAGTCATCGTGCACGTCAGCGGACGGGACTGGTGCGGGACCGGCGGCTGCACCACGTTCATATTGGCCCGCAAGGATGCTTCCTACAGAGTCATTGGGTGGATACCAGCCACCCGGACTCCAATCCGCGTATTAGCGAGCACTTCGCATGGCTGGCGCAATATAAGCGCTTGGGTCCGTGGTGACGCTGTAGTCCAGGACGACACTGTTATCCCTCACCGTGTGTATGAGGCCGAGCTCCGGTTCGATGGAACGAGGTACCACTGGCGTCCTGACGATCCTTTCAACCCGCCATTGGTCGGCAAGGTGGCGGGAGAAGTCGTGATATCCGGATCGGATGCCGGGACGCTTCTGTATCCGTGATCCAGGAACCTGGTGAAGATTCGGCGAGCGGGCCGGGCATGCCCGGCCCCTACTATCGGGTACGAAGGCACGCCGGGCTTGCGCCCGCTTTGTCGGGCGAAAGCGCCTGCCGCCCGGCTGCGCCGATTGAACAATCGGCGCGCAGGATATCATCCTGCCCCACGGCCCACAGGGGGTCCGGTGCACGGGTTGTATCATAGGCTGTTATGGATTCGCGCCGGATGTGCCCGCACTGCCGGGCGTTCATTACCAACAAAGACAAGATTTGCCCGTACTGCAACGAGCGGGTGGGGCCGCGGGCCAATCGGAGTAGGAGTGTAGCTCCCTGAGCCAAGGATACCCATCTTTGCGAAATGGGGAGGTAATTATGAGACTGCGAACTTCGATTTACCCGGCACTCCTGTGCTTTCTCGCCCTCGCTGCGGGTTGGGGCCAAAGCAGGCCGGTTGCAACCACCTCCGCGGCGGACATCCCTCACCTGCGAAAGCAGGGTACGGCCACGCAACTGATCGTCGACGGCAAGCCGTTCCTGGCGCTGGCGGGCGAATTGAGCAACAGCACCGCCACCAGCGTCGAGTACATGAAGATGGTATGGCCGAGGCTGGTGGCGGCAAAGGTCAACACCGTCCTGGCGGGCGTTTCGTGGAACCAGATCGAACCACAGGAAGGAAAGTTCGACTTCAGCGTGCTGGACGGGGTGATCCAGGGTGCGCGGGTTCACAACCTGCGTCTGGTGCTTCTCTGGTTCGGAAGCTGGAAGAACAGTCTGTCCAGCTACGCGCCCGACTGGCTGAAGAAGGACTACGAACGGTTCCCGCGCGCCTGGAGCGCCGGCGGGCAGAGCATCGAACTGCTCAGCCCCTTCAGCGATGCCAACCGCGACGCGGATGCGCGCGCCTTTGCGGCCCTGATGCGCCATGTCAAGGAAGTGGACGGCCGCGCGCACACGGTCGTCATGGTCCAGGTGGAGAACGAAGTGGGAATGCATACCGATTCCCGCGACCATTCGCCCTTGGCCGACAAAGCTTACGCCGGTCCGGTGCCCAAGGAGTTGATGGATTATCTCCAGCAGCACAAGGATACCCTGATTCCGGAGTTTCGCCAGGCGTGGGAGGCGGCCGGTTTCAAAACCTCCGGGAGCTGGGAAGAGGTGTTCGGCGAGGGCGCCGCGACGGAGGGAATCTTCATGGCCTGGCAGTATGCGCGCTACCTCGACCGGGTGGCCCAAGCGGGCAAAGCCGAATACCCGCTGCCGATGTTCGCCAACGCGGCGTTGTACGCCGTTGGGAAGGGATTTACGCCGAGCGGCGGGCGTCCTTGGGACCTCGTAATGGACGTCTGGAAGGCCGGAGCGCCGCGAATCGATATCCTCTCGCCCGACATCTACAGCCAGCCGGACTTCGTGGCGTTTTGCGCCAAGTACACCCAATCCGGGAATCCGCTGTTCATACCCGAGACGCGATATCAGATGGAAGCCAGGGTGCTTTACGCCTTCGGACGTCATGATGCCATCGGTATCTCGCTGATGGGGGTCGAAAGGGCCGAGACTCCCGATCCGGAAATGGTCAGCGGTTACGAGATCATCGCGCAATTGGCGCCCCTGATTGCGAGACACCAGGGCAACGGCACGATGTCCGCCGTCCTGCTGCGCCCGGACGACCCGCCGCAAAAGATCCAGTTGGGAAATTACACGCTGGAGGTCGCGCGCTTGAGGCCACGGCCCTCGGCGCCGCAACAGCAGGGCTTCTCGGCGGCAATCTTCATTGCGGCGGGGCCCGACGAATACTATGCCGCGGGCGGCAGCGTGAGCGTCACTTTTTCTCCCAACGCGCCGGGGCCGGAGCATGCCGGAATCGGCACGGTGGAAGAAGGTACGTTCGTGAACGGCCGTTGGATTCCCAGCCGCCAGCTCGCCGGCGATGAAACCGGGCAGGGTGGGAATCTGTCCTTGCGGACGCACCCGGTCGATCGCATCCCGGCGGACGGCTACGTCGGCATCCAGCACGTTACCCTGTACCGCTACCGCTGAGCGCTCTGGCGGAGACCAACGACCTCTCGCGCCGGAGCCGAGTCCGACGACCGAGAGACTGCCCGTTTTGAGTGCCGCAACTGTAAAGTAAGGGAGCGGTCGCCGGCCACGGAACTGGTTATCTCCTGCCGGCCAGCGCTCCTCTCCCCTTCATCCGCGCCGGCCGCCAAGGACCCGTGTTACTATTCCGTTTTGCCAACAGGGAGCCAAGCGTGAAGGTTTACGAAAGCAAGGACATACGGAACGTCGGATTGGTGGGCCACGGCGATTCCGGCAAGACGTCGCTCACCGCCGGGTTGTTGTTCACCGCGGGCGCGGCCAACCGGTTGCTGCGCGTGGATGAAGGCAATACCATCACCGATTTTGACGACGAGGAAATCTCCCGCAAAATCACTATCTCGACAGCCATCGCCGTGGCGGAATGGAAGAAAACCAAGATCAATATCCTGGATACGCCGGGCTACAACATCTTTATTAACGACACGCGCGCTTCCCTGGTAGCGGCGGATTCGGCCCTGGTGCTGGTCGATGGCGTCTCTGGCGTCGAAGTGCAGACCGAGAAGGTTTGGGACTTCGCCAACCATTTCAAGCTCCCCCGTGCCATCGTCGTCAACAAGCTGGACCGCGAGCGCGCCGACTTTGGGCGCGCCCTGGAAAGCGTGCAGGAAGCTTTCGGCCGCTTTGCCGTGCCCATTCAGATCCCCATCGGCGCGGAACGCGATTTCTCCGGCGTGGTCGATCTCGTCCGTATGAAAGCGTACACGTACACCGCCGGCGGCGATGGCAAAGGCAAAGAGGGCGAAATTCCCTCCGAGCTTGCCGGCTCGGCCAAGGCCGCTCACGACGCGCTGATCGAAATGGTGGCCGAGGGCAATGACGCCCTCATGGAAGAATTCTTCGACAAGGGCACGCTGGCGCCAGATCAAATCGACGCCGGCCTCAAGCAAGCCATCCGCGAGATGCGCATCTTCCCGGTGCTCTGCGCCGGCGCCCTGCACAATACCGGCAGCGACCTGATTCTCAACTTCATCGTGGAAAACCTGCCCGCCCCCACCGAGCGCGAGGGCTTCGCGAGCGTGGCCGGCGGCGAGGAATCCACGCAGAAGATTGTCGAGACCGGCCCCAGCTCCCTGTTCGTCTTCAAGACCACGGCCGATCCTTTCGCCGGGCGCATCAGCTATTTCAAGGTCATCACCGGCGTGGTGAAAAACGACGCTGCCCTGCAGAACCTCACGCGCAGCTCGGCTGAGCGGCTGGCGCACCTCGGCAGCCCGCAGGGAAAGATCCTGCAGCCGGTGACCGAGTTGCGCGCCGGCGATCTGGGCGCGGTGGCAAAGCTAAAGGACACGCTCACCGGCGACACCCTGGCGGAGAAGGGCTTCACCGTCACCTACCCGCCCGTGAAGCTGCCCGAGCCTTCCATCGCTTTCGCCATCGAAGCCAAGTCGCGTAACGACGAAGACCGCATGGGCAACGCCGTTCACCGCATCCTCGAAGAGGACCAGTCGCTGCGCTTTTACCGCGACCCGCAAACCCGCGAGTTCCTGCTCGCCGGCGCCGGCCAGCAGCACGTCGAAATCGTGGTCAGCCGGCTGAAAAAACGTTACAGCGTGGACGTTACCCTCAAGGCGCCCAAGATTCCCTACCGCGAGACCATTCGCGGCCATGCCGACGTGCAGGGCCGCCACAAGAAGCAGACCGGCGGGCATGGCCAATTCGGCGATTGCTGGATCAAGATGGACCCACTGCCGCGCGGCGCCAAGTTCGAGTTCGTCAACGAAATCTTCGGCGGCGCCATCCCCCGCAATTTCATCCCCGCCGTGGAAAAGGGGATTGTAGAGGCCGCCGAACACGGATTCCTGGCCGGCTATCCCATGGTCGACTTCAAGGTCACCGTCTACGACGGCTCCTACCACGACGTCGATTCCTCGGAACTGGCGTTCAAATTGGCGGCCCGCAAGGCCTTTAAGGCCGCCATGCAGGAAGCCAAGCCCGCGCTGCTGGAACCGATCATGACCGTGGAAATCCAGGCGCCCGGAGAGTACGCGGGCGATTTGATGGGCGATTTGAACAGCCGCCGCGGCCGCATCTCGGGCAACGAAACCAAAGGCAGCACGCAGATCATCCGCGCCCAGGTACCGATGGCCGAAATGCTGAGCTATCAAAGCGATCTGACCGCCATGACGCAGGGCCGGGCATCTTTCTCGATGGAGTTCGATCACTACGATTACGTGCCCCAGTTGCAGGCCGATAAGATTGTTGCAGCGGCCAAAGCCGCCAAGACGGGAGACGAGGAAGAGGAGGAATAACGACACAGTGCAGGTGTTGCCGGTACACAACGGCAAGTATTGCCGAGACACAGTAGTCCGGGACTTACCTTACGCCAGTTGCATTACACACTCATAGTGTTGTAATGTTTGATCGTCCCTTTCTGGGCGCGGTTAAGGTAAGTGCTTTTGAATCTGTCGCTGAGTGTGTGAATGAACGCGCGAACTCAGACTCTCGCTTCCATGATCGTGCTCGCCGGGGCTTCCGTCATCGCCGGTTGCGCTACTAACCAGCACACCGGATTCCAAAACGCCTTTCTACCGCCGCACGCCCACTCCGGGCCAATCAACCTTGACCTGGACCAGCCGCCGCTGGTCGAAACCAATATCCAGATCAAGGATGTGCCCGGCTTCCTGCTTGCCGATCCGCAGGTGCCCCGCCACACGCGCGGCGACGAACTGGTCGAAGCAGCGGAGCGCCATTTCGCAACGGGCAAGCAGGCCTATGCCACGGGGGACCTCGGCACCGCGCGTCGGGAATTCGACCTAGCGATCGACACCATGTTCGACGCCTCCGATCTGAACCCGACTGACCGCCAGGCGTACGACCGGCGGATGGACCAGATGGTGGATGCCATTCACAGTTTCGACTTGTCCGGTCTGGGCGCTTCCGACACCAGCGAAGAGGGCCGCTTCGACAAAGCGCCGCTCGAAGACATTCTGCAGATGACCTTCCCGGTGGACCCTAAGATCAAGGGCCGCGTGCTCGACCAGGTGGCGGCCACGGTTTCACAGTTGCCACTGTTGGTCAACGACGCGGTGCTGGGCTACGTCAACTACTTCTCTAACCGGGGGTTCGGAACGATCATGGTGGCCATGCAGCGTTCCGGCCGCTACCGCCCGATGATCCAGCGCATCCTGGACGAGGAGGGCGTGCCGCAGGAGTTGATCCACCTGGCGCAGGCCGAGTCTGGCTTCCTGCCCCGCGCCGTTTCCAGGGCCCGCGCCCGCGGCATGTGGCAATTCTTGGTCTGGCGGGGCGGGGAATACGGGCTCGAACACACGGCATACGTCGACGATCGAATGGACCCGGAGAAGGCCACCCGCGCCGCCGCCCGTCACCTGCACGATCTCTACAACCAGTTCGGCGACTGGTACCTCGCGCTGGCCGCCTATAACTGCGGCCCGCAAACCGTGCAGTTGGCTGTGGAACGCACCGGTTACGCGGATTTCTGGGAGCTGCGCTCGCGCGGCGTGCTGCCCATCGAAACCACCAATTACGTGCCCATCATTCTAGCCATGACGATCATGGAAAAGAACGCGCCGGCTTACGGCCTGAACCAGGTTCAGATGGACCCGCCGATCGAGTACGACACCGTCGAGCTTAACGCCCTCACCGCCCTCCCCTTGATAGCCGATGTCACCGACACGTCGGTTGCCGAGCTGGCCGCGTTGAATCCGGCTTTGCTGAGCAACCTGGCGCCGGCCCACTACGCGGTGCACGTGCCCAAGGGCTCGGGCACGCGGCTGACGGCCGCGTTGGCTCTGGTCCCCGTCGAACATCGCACCGCGTGGCGCCTGCACCGGGTGGCGCCGGGCGAGACCCTGGCCGCGATCGGCACCCGATTTGGCGTCTCTACCGCAAGCCTGCTGGCGGCCAACAGCCTGCCAGCGCACGCTGCCGTGGAAGGCGACCTGCTGGTGGTTCCGGCCGCTGCCCGGACCGCACCGGCGGCACGGCGCGCCTCGGCCAAACACACTGTGGCCAGCCGCGCGGGCTCGCATTCTTCTTCCCACACCGCATCCGCCAAAGCCTCACACAGTGCCCCGGCAGGGCATCCGGTGGCAGCCAGACCGCGCTCCGGCGCCGCGCCGCTCGTCGGGAAGTCCGTCAGCCCGCCGACAGCCGCGCAACACCTCTCACCGAAGACGGCACCGAAGCCCGCCACGCTGGTCGCACACTCGGCGGCGAGATAGCCGCACTCGATTTTTCTAGCGGCTTACTGTTTTCACTATTGCCTCTTTTGTAAAAAGGGTTATTCTAGGGGTTGATCGTGCCCAGACGCAGGAGGCTTGGTGAATGTCGCATCGCTCACTGATCGTTGCTAAGGACGAAGAAGAGATGGAAGACTTCCACGACTACGAGGACGAAGAGCAAGAGGATTTGGAATCTAAGCTCGACGAGTACGACGAGGAAGACGAAGAGGAAGAAGAGGAAGCCATCATGGAAGAAATCGATATTGTGGAAGGCGCAGCTCCTCCCGCGGCCCAGCCGGCACCGGCTGAGTCGGGGCCGCCGGAACCCGCGGCCGTTGTGGAAGCCCCGCCCAAGAAGCCCGTGAAGAAGGCCACTGCGCCCAAGCCGGCGCCGGCGAAAAAGGTCGCGGCCAAAGCGCCCGCCAAGAAGGCTGCCAAGAAAACCCCGGTGAAGAAGGCTGCCAAGAAAGCTCCCGTAAAGAAGGCCGCTAAGAAAGCGCCGGTGAAGAAGGCCGCTAAGAAGGCGCCCGCGAAAAAGTCCGCCAAGAAAGCTGCGGCCAAGAAGAAGCGTTGATAAGCAGCGGGAACGCGTTCCGCCGTTCCCGCTATACTTCCTGGTTCACTACCTGCCGGCAGCGCAGAAAGAGTTCGAGGAGCGCCTCCGCGTGCTCCTCCGCGGAATGGGTGCCCGGATTTCCGGAAAACCCGGCGGAGGATTGCGGCGACTTGCCATAGCCGGTCTGCAGGGTGATGAACCGCATCAGTTCCAGCGCAACTTCCTCTTTCGTGCGTCCACCCGCCGCCGGCACTTGGCCGTCGGCTGGATATTCGTTCATAGGGGCTCCTGTTTCCGCCATCTGTCGTCTATTCCTCCGTGTGATACTACTCTAGATTACCCGATTTTCCAGCCGATGCCGCTCACTGCTGTCCGGCACATCCGAAAAATGCGAGGAGGCGCCCAGTCTCACCTGATGGAGGCGGACGACGGCCGGTGGTACGTCGTCAAGTTCCGCAATAATCCCCAGCACCACCGCGTCCTGGTCAATGAGCTGCTCGTTTCCCGCCTGCTCGGTTATCTCCAGGTCGCGGCTCCAGAAACCGCTTTGGTGCGGCTGAGCGATCAGTTCCTCGCCGAAAATCCCGCCATCCATCTGACCCTCGGCAGCCGGCGGATTCCCGTCGAGCCGGGCTGGCATTTCGGCTCGCGCTATCCCGGCGACCCCGCGCGCACCGCGGTCTACGACTTCCTGCCCGATGCGCTGCTGCCCAAGGTGGCCAACCTGGAGGACTTTCGCGCCATCCTGGTGTTCGACAAATGGGTCGGCAACGCCGACGGCCGGCAGAGCATCTTCTACCGTGCCATGGTGCGGCGCCCGGAGTCCGCCGGCAGCCTGGGCTTCGTGGCGCGCATGATCGACAACGGCTTCGCCTTCAACGGTCCCTACTGGGATTTTCCCGACTCTCCTCTGCAGGGCCTCTACCCCCGCCGCCTGGTTTACGAAAGCGTGCGTTCGCTCGACGATTTCGAGCCCTGGCTCGACCAGACCATGCACTTCCCGGAAGAGGTGATCGACCAGGCTTGGAAGGCCATCCCGCCGGAGTGGCTCGAGGACGAAGAGGAGGCTGTGGCGCAATTGCTCGACCGCCTTTTCGACCGCCGCAAACTTATCCCCGAGTTGATTGCCGCCTGCCGCCAGGCCCGCGCCAATCCGTTCCCCAACTGGCGCTGAGCCACGCCGGCACTCGAACGACATCGTTTGCGAATTTTGCGAACGACGCACCCTCCGCTAGCGTAATGAGCGGTATGGGCACATTGGCTTTCGACATTCGTTATGCGTTCCGCATGCTGGCCAGGAATCCCGGGTTTGCCGCCATCGCGATTTTGGCGCTGGCGCTGGGGATCGGTTTCAATACCGCTATTTTCACAGTTGTGAACGCAGTTCTGCTGCAGCCTCTGCCGTACCCGGAACCGGACCGCGTGGTGGAACTTGCCCGCGGGTACCCCAACGGCCGGGGTAATTCCATCTCAATTCCCAAGTACATGGTCTGGAAGGATAATCACGTTTTTCAGTCGATGACTGCGTATGCGCCCGCAGCGGCTGGACTGAACCTGGGCACCGGCGACCGGCCGGAGCAAGTGAAGACGCTTCAAGTTTCCTCGGGCTTCTTCCAGGTCTTCGGGGTGAGCCCCGCAGCGGGACGCACTTTCACCGCAACCGAAGATGTGCCCAACGGCCCGGCGGTGGCCGTGCTGACACATGATATGTGGCAGTCGCGCCTGGGCGGCGACCCGCGCACCATTGGCCGCCCGGTGCTGCTCAACGGCCAGCCTTACACCGTGCTCGGCGTGCTCCCCAAGGGCTTCCGTTCGGAGCCTCAGGCGGAAATATTCCTGCCGCTCCAGGCCGACCCGCTCAGCACCAACCAGGGTCATTACTTGAACGTCGCCGCGCGCCTCAAACCCGGCGCGACGCTGTCTGCGGCGCGCGCCGAAATGAAGATCGCGGGCGAGCGCTTCCGCAAAGACAATCCGAAGTGGATGGACAAGGAAGAATCCGTCGCCGTAACGCCCATGCGCGAAGCCGCCGTCAGCGACATCAGGACCGCCCTGCTGGTCCTGCTGGGCGCGGTGGGTTTCGTGCTGCTGATCGCCTGCGCCAACGTGGCCAACCTGTTGCTAGCGCGCGCCGCCGCGCGCCAGCGCGAAATGGCGGTGCGTGCAGCCGTGGGAGCCGGCCGCTGGCGGGTGGTGCGCCAACTACTCACCGAAAGCGTCCTGTTGGCCGGCATCGGCGGCGCGCTCGGCTACGCGCTCGGTTCCTGGGGAGTGCGCGCGTTGCTGCTGCTGGTTCCCGCCGACATCCCCCGGCTGATGGATGCGGACGGCGTGCGCGCCGTCGCACCGCCGCTCGATTGGCGGGTAGCCGCGTTCACCCTGGCCGCCGCTCTGGTCACCGGCATTCTCTTTGGCCTCATTCCGGCGCTACAGGCATCCAAGCTCGATCTCGTATCCGCCCTCAAGGAGGCCGGCAGCCGCTCCGGCACCAGCCGCCGCCACAATCGCGCCCGGTCCTCCCTGGTGGTCGCCGAAGTGGCGCTGGCGCTGGTTCTGGTCGCGGGCGCGGCGCTGCTCATCCGCACGTTTGTCGGCCTCAGTAACGCCAAGCCCGGCATCGACCCGCGCAACGTCCTCACCATGATGACGTCGCTCACCAGCGGCGCCTATTCCACCACCGGCAAGGTTGAGGCTTTCACAACCGATACCCTGCGCAGCATCGAAGGCCTGCCCGGCGTGGAGGCCGCCGCGACCATGGTGGTCCTTCCCGCCGGCAACGTCGGCATCGACCTGCCGTTCAACATTGCCGGCAAGCCTCCCGCCAAGGGCCAACAGTACAACGGCGATGAGCAATACCGGTACATTTCCGGCCATTATTTCCAGGCGTTCCGGATCCCGCTGCTGCGCGGCCGACGCTTCACCGAAACCGACACCGGCAACTCCACGCCGGTGGTGATTATCAATCAGCAAATGGCTAAGCACTATTGGCCGCATCAGGACCCCATCGGCCAGGTGATCACCATCGGCCAGGGTCTCGGCCCGCAATTCGCGGACCCTCCCCGCCAGATTGTGGGAATAGTGGGAACGGTCAAGGAACAAGGCGTGGCCAATGGCGATGTTGGGGTGATGTACCTTCCGCAAGCCCAAGTACCACAGGGAATGATGGAGCTGATTCGCCAGATCATTCCCCTGGCGTGGGCAGTGCGCTTGCACGGCGATCCAATGGCTCTGCGCGCGGCCGTCCAGCGCGAGATCCAAGCAGTCGACGCAGCCATGACGGTCTCACGCGTGCAGCCGATGGAGCAGGTTCTGGCGTCAACCGTGGCGCGGCAGAACTTCAACATGCTCCTGCTCTCCATCTTCGCTGTCATCGCGCTGCTGCTGGCGGCCATCGGCATTTACGGCGTGATGTCGTATTCGGTCGAACAGCGCACCCAGGAAATCGGCATCCGAATGGCCTTGGGATCGAGCCGCACGGATGTGCTGAAGCTGATGCTCGCGGCTGGCTTGAAACTGGCCGGAATCGGTGTGGCGATCGGCCTGGCGCTGGCCTACCTGCTGACGCGCTTCCTGGCCAGCTTGTTGTTCAGCGTAAAAGCCGGCGACCCGTGGACTCTCGCCGCGGTGGCCGCGATCCTCGGTCTAGTGGCCCTGATTGCAACCTACATTCCCGCCCGCCGCGCCGCCGCCACCGATCCGGGCCAGGCGCTGCACTATCAGTAGTGAGTAGGACAGACCATCGCCTTGCGTGGTCTGTCATCGCCGGCCAAAGCACGGCCCTGACGAACGACAAGAACCGATCGTCCCACCTCTTCGCTACGCCAGCGCGCTGGCGCAGAAGGCGCACCGCTTAGCGGCGATGGGAACCTCGCTCAGGCACTCGGGGCATTTCTTGGTGGTCGGGTCGGTCGGCACTTCGCCGCGCTTCAGACGGGCCTTGCGAATGCGCAGGTACACGATCCGCACCAGCGCCAGCACCGGCACCGACAGGAAGCTCCCCGCGATGCCGGCGATCTCCGCCCCTGCGAACACGCCGAACATCACCAGCAGGGGATGCAGTTGCACGCCTCGTCCCATCACGTGCGGCGAGACCACGTAGTCCTGCACCATGCGGAAGACCGCTACAAATACAATAATCGGCAGCAACCCCACACCCGCTACGCCGGCGACAATGAGGATCAGCCCAATGGCGGTGGCCGGGCCCAGCATGGGAATGAATTCCAGCAGGCCGCCGGCGGCCGCCAGCAGAATCGCGTAAGGCATTCGGATCACGGAAAAAAAGATGGCGTAAGCCGAAAACGCCGTTGCCGAGAGTAGGAACAGCGCGCGCATGTAATGCGCCAGCAGGAGGTTCACGTCGGAGATCACGTCGTCGAGCAGTGCGCGGTGCGGGCCATCCACCAGCAGGTCGAGCACATGCCCCCGCATGGTGGGGGCGTCCTTAAGGAAGAAGAACGCCAGGACGGGGATGACCACTAAGTAGATGACGTTGCTCGCGACGCTCAGAACTTGCAGCCCGTACTGCGGCAACTGGGAGATCAGGCTGCTCGAACGCGCCGCTACTTCGGAGCCGACCTTCACCATGATCTGCGCCTGCAACGAGTGATCGTTGGGCCGCGGTTGCTGCCAACTTGCCACCATGCCGGGAAACCTGCGGGCCAGCGCCGTGGCCTCATCCACCACCCGCACGCCGATCTGGAATCCGAGGCCGCCCACGATCGCCACCACGATCACAAACGCCACCGCCAGCGCCGCCGTTCGCGTGCGCCGCGCCGGGAAAATACGGTCGAGCATGTTCACCAGCGGCGCCAGCAAATAGGCGAACAGCAGAGCCAGCGTGAAAACGAACAGCGTCTTGCGCGTCAGATAAACCACGTAGAGCAGCAGCAGCACAAGCGCCGCGGTCCACGCGGAGCGGGCGGCGCGCTTGTCAAAGCCGAGCATATCGCGGACAGACCTGGAGGCTTATCCTACCACGCTTCTCACGCGCGACCGGGTGAGGCATGCTTGCCCGCGTGGCGCTGGCGCCATGGCCAACCCCCAGACCTAGCCGCCATCCCTGCCGCCGCCGGGCCTGCAAGATCGCAACAACCCCTCTTTCGACGATTTGCGGGCAAGCTAAAGCGGGCCAAAGCGTGCCCGCCGCCACAAACATTCTCTTTCCGTCCTGTTTTAGCAGGTTTCGGTGTATTCTGAAGGTCGGGGAGGCGCGACACGGTCAAATTCTGCGTGCTGGCGAGCGGCAGCTCGGGCAACGCCACGCTGGTGGCGACCGGGAAAACGCGCATCCTCCTGGACGCCGGGCTGAGCATGCGCGAGCTGGGGAGGCGGTTGGCCACCATCGGTGAGCAGCTCGCCGAGATCGACGCCATCCTCATCACCC
The DNA here is from genome assembly GCA_049511495.1 of Bryobacteraceae bacterium. Taxonomy (GTDB): domain Bacteria; phylum Acidobacteriota; class Terriglobia; order Bryobacterales; family Bryobacteraceae; genus Bog-375. Next base: position 87,357 of record JBEKXZ010000006.1, read on the forward strand.
ATGAGCATTCCGATCACGTGGCCGGGCTGGCGGTGCTGGCGCGCAACCGCGGCGTGCGCGCGGTGATTTACATGACCCGGCTGACCGAGCCCTCGATCGACTGGGGCGAGACGCCGCCGGCGCGCCTCGAGACATTTCAGGCCGGTGCCGCGTTTTCGATCGGCGACGTGGAAGTGGAAAGCTTCGGCATCCCGCATGACGCGGTGGATCCGGTGGGCTTCGCGTTCACCGCCGAAGGCGTGCGGATCGGCGTGGCCACCGACCTCGGCTACGTTCCCGAATCGGTCAAGTTTCATTTGCGGCGCACGGACGTGCTGCTGCTCGAGGCCAATCACGATCTCGACATGCTGAAGGTCGGGCCGTACCCGTGGAGCGTGAAACAGCGCGTGATGAGCCGCGTGGGGCACCTTTCGAACCTGAGCATGTCGGATTTCCTGGAGCATGACCTGGACGCCTTCACCGCGCACCTGGTGCTGGGCCATCTGAGCCAGCAGAACAATCATCCGGAAATTGTACGCATGGTGGGCCGGCAGGCGCTCGAAGCCCGCGGCATCGGCGCGCGCCTGGAAATTGCCTCGCAGCACCGGCCGTCGGAAGTCTATCGGTTTTAGAACCTGGCAGGACAGGCCATCGCCTTTCGTGGCCTGTCGCTCGGGAGCGAAAGGCAGGCGAGCGGACGACGCGCCAGAAACCGATCGCCTGTCCTACTACTACTTGATCGGAGCACCGGCACGACATGATTGCACGCTACACGCGGCCTGCGATGGGCCGGATCTGGAGCGACCAGAATAAATTTCAGCAGTGGCTCGAAGTGGAGCTGGCGGCCGCCGAGGCGCTGGCCGAGTTGGGCACTGTCCCGGCCGAGGCGGCGCGCCTGCTGCGCGCACACGCCGGCTTCGACGTGGCCCGCATTCTCGAAATCGAGCGCGAGGTGAAGCACGACGTGATCGCCTTCACCACCGCGGTAGCGGAAAGCATGAAGCAGGCCGGCCACGCGGAGGCTTCGCGTTGGCTGCATTACGGGCTGACCTCGAATGATGTGGTGGATACGGCGCAGGCGCTGCTGCTGGTGCAATCGGCATCCATCCTCGAAGGCGATCTGGAAGCGCTGCGGCTGGTCCTGAAACGCCGGGCGCTCGAATTCCGCCACACCGTGCAGGTCGGGCGCACCCACGGCGTGCATGCCGAACCGATCGTGTTCGGTCTCAAACTGGCCATCTGGTACGAAGAAGCCGGGCGCAATCTGAAACGCCTGGCCGCCGCGGCCGAGGATCTGCGCGTGGGCAAGACTTCGGGCGCGGTCGGCACCTTCGCCCACATCGGCCCGGAAGTGGAAGAGCGGATTTGCGCGCGGCTCGGACTGCAACCCGCGCCGGTGACTTCGCAGGTGATCCAGCGCGACCGGCACGCCGCGTTTGTCGCCGCACTGGCGCTGGCCACGGCGCTGTGCGAGAAGATCGCGCTCGAAGTGCGCCATTTGCAGCGCACCGAAGTGCGCGAGGCGGAAGAATATTTCGCGCGCGGCCAGAAGGGCAGCTCGGCCATGCCGCACAAACGCAACCCGGTCACCTGCGAGCAGATTTGCGGCCTGGCGCGCGTGGTGCGCGCGAACGTCCAAGCGGCCTTCGAGGATGTAGGCCTGTGGCACGAGCGCGACATTTCGCATTCCTCGGTCGAGCGCGTGATCCTGCCCGATTCCTGCATCCTCGCCGACTATCTCCTCGATAAGACGGTGAACCTGGTGGACAAGCTGCTGGTGTATCCGGACCGCATGAAGCGCAACCTCGAGCTGACCCGCGGGCTGGTGTTTTCCGGCCAGCTCCTCCTCGATCTCGCCCGCGCCGGCATGCTGCGCGAGCAGGCTTACAAAACAGTGCAAGCCCACGCCATGCGCGCCTGGGAAGAGGAATCCGATTTCCGCGCAGCTATTGACGCCGACCCCGAGATCCGCGCCGTCCTCACCCCCGAGCAGATCGCCGGATCTTTCTCGCTCGACCGCCAGTTACGCAACGTAGACAAGATCTTCGTGAGAGTGTTTCCGGAAGCGGGGTAGCGCGGGCGAGTGAAGGAAGGAAAATGTGCCTGCCGTCGCTTCGGTTAACTTTCGGGAACTTGTCGTTCTCTGGGATTCCAGTCGACCATTGGCCTTATGAGCAGAACTACGTTTCGAACGACGAAGAGCGGCACGAGAACGACGACCCGGAGCAAGGTTGGGAACACGACCATTACCAGAACATCTGGTGCAGGCAAGAAGACGCGGACGGCAGTAACAACCCGGACGGGGAACATTACGCGCACAAGGTCGTATTGAGCTCAATTCTGCGGGATTCGGGCAAAAACCAAAAACCAAAACCAAAACCGGGACAGCCTGAACTGCGTCGCAAAACCGGGACAGCCTGAACTGCGTTGATTTTCCGAGAGCCCGTCTCGTCTCAACAGTCACGCCGCCAAACCGGGACAGCCTGAACTGCGTTGATTTTCTGAGAGCCCGTCTCGTCTCAACAGTCACGCCGCCCCGCGAAAAATCTTCTCCCTTGTTTTGATGGGGCTGCACCGCTTCGGCCGCACCGCCCCGCAGCTCGCCGCGCTACTCTGAAATCGAAAAGTGTTGCTCGCTCGCCGAGAGGCAGCCGTTTCGGGGCGACGTCCGGTGCCTAACCATGGTCCCTCCCTGCAGGGGGCAATTTGAGGGATTATTCGGATTATTCGGGGACAGGCTACGAAACTCCGAAATTAGCCAGGCCTCTTTTTCGGAGTTTCGTAGCCTGTCCCCGAATTAAATTACCCCCCCGAATTACCCCCGAATTACCCCCGAATCACCCCTGAGGCCAGCACCGCCAGCGTTAACCAATCGAACCCGCCGTCCAAATACCGTTCCGGCACGTCCTTAAAGTGATAGTTCCAGTTTATGGCGCATCCTACACAATCACCGCCTCCCGAAAGCCGGGCGGCCAAGACGCTGCGGGAGGTTTTCGAGTCCGGACGGCCGCTTACGTACGTCCGTTCCGCGGAAGAGCAGCGGGTCGGCAGCATCCTGCGCGAGGTGGGCCTGCGGCTACTTCCGTCCACGCCCCTACGCGTCTGGACCTGGAGCCTCACCGAGGGAATGCATGGCGACGAAGACGGATCGATAGCCGGCACTCACGATCCTCGCGCGGCGCTCGACTTCATCGTCGCGCACGAAGGCGCGGGCATCTTCCACCTCAAGGACTTTCACGAGCCGCTGCGCGGATCGCCCGAGATCCGCCGCCGTTTCCGCGACCTGTATGAGAGTTGTCTGGACCGCCGCAAGTTCGTCGTCATCAGTTCCCCCGTGCGAGCCATTCCGGAGGAACTCGAACGGACCGTCATGTTCGTCGATCTCCGCTCACCCGATCGCATCGAGCTGGCGGCGCTGCTGCACGATGAGGTGCAGAAACTCCCGGCAGCAGGCGGCAACGCCGATGTGGACGACGACATCTTACTGCAACTGGCGGGCGCCCTCAGCGGGCTCACGCTCGACGAAGCGCGCTACGCGTTGCGCCGCGCGCTGGCCACCGGCCGGCGCCCCGGACCCGACTCCATGCCGGCCTTGCTCGAAGAAAAGCGGCTGCTGGTCAACCGCAGCGGCTTCATCGAATACATCGCGGATGTCACCAAGCTCGACGCGATCGGAGGCCTCGAGTACCTCAAGAAATGGCTGCTGGAGCGACGCAAGCTGTTTCAAATGCGCGAGAGCTTGAGCAACGACATCGTGCCCAAGGGAATCCTCATGATGGGCATCCCGGGCTGCGGCAAGAGTCTCTCCGTCAAGGCCATCGCCTCGTGTTTCGAACTGCCGCTCTACCGCATCGACATGATCGAGATCTTTTCCGGGCGGCACGGCAAGCCGGAAGGGGTGTTCGTCCAGGCCTGCCGGATGTTGGAGGACCTGGCGCCGGCGGTGCTCTGGTTCGACGAGATCGAGATGGGGGTCACCGCGACCGAGTCCAGCGGGGAGCAGGGCAGAATCTTCGCGTTCTTCCTGACCTGGATGCAGGAGAAGACGCGCGGGCTTTTCGTCGCCGCCACCGCCAACCGCATCGATCTGCTGCCCGCCGAAATGATCCGCAAGGGCCGTTTCGACGAGGTGTTCTTCGTCGACCTGCCGCTCGACCAAGAACGGATCGAGATCTTCAAGATTCACCTCCTCCGGCGCGGCGTGGATGCGGCCCGGTTCAACCTCGATGAATTGACCCAGTTCACAGTTGGATGGTCCGGCGCCGAGATCGAGCAATGTGTGGTATCGGCCATGACCACGGCGCGTCTCGAAGACCGGGAGCTGACCGCCGACGATCTGATCGGGGTCGCGGCGCGCCTTGTCCCCCTATCGCGCACCATGCGGGAGCAGATCGATCACATCTCCCGCTGGGCGTTCGAGCGTGCCGTGAGAGCATCTCCGCGGCGGGTCGTGTGAGGCTCCGGCGGAAACGCAGTAGCATGGAGGAGTGAAAGCTGGAAAATGCGCCTGTTCATTACTCCCGCCACAATGACACGTGTCGTGGCTGTCCTGGCGGTCGCAGCAATGAGCCTCCACGGTCAGCCCGCGAAGGCCCCGCTTCCCGCTTCGGTTTGGGACGTGACGAGGGCCTACGTGTTGGATTATGGGCCCAAAGCGCCTTTCATGATGTGCGCGGTTGGGTTTAAGGCCGCCGTTAGGAATGACCGCCAGACCGAGATCCGGATTGGTTCTGAACCGGTCCACTTTGGGGCCGCCGAGCTGCGCGTCGATACGGGGAAGGGGGCGGGGGAGTGGCTAAGAAACTTGATGTTGGATTGGATTGGCGGGGACGGAAAGTACGACCAGTGCTCTGTCGTCCCGCCGGGGGGCACTTACGAACTGCCGAAAGTAAGCGCGAGCTTCACTCTGAAGAAGATCGACGGGCGCGTACCCCCTAGCGCAACAGTGCGCTTTCACCTGGGAGTCGGCTGCATGGACGGAAAAACCATTCGCTCTGAAAGCATCCTGACAGAGGCGATTTATGTTGACACTTCCGCGACTCCGGAGAGATATATCGAGCCTATCGCGATTCCAGAGAAATAGCAGAAAGAAACAGGGGCCGCGGTGGGCAAATCTTCGCGAACGTTTCCGGCGGAAACGCAGTAGCATGGAGGAGTGAAGGCTGGAAAATGCGCCCGTTCATTACTCCCGCCACAATGACACGTGTCGTGGCTGTCCTGGCGATCGCGGCGATGAGCCTCCACGGTCAGCCTGCGAAGGCCCCGCTTCCCGCTTCGGTTCGGGACGTTAGCATGGTTCGTCTCTTGGATTTTGGGCCTCACGTGATGTGTCAGGTTGAGTTTAAGGCCATTGTTAGAAATGACCGCCAGACGGAGATCCGGATTGTTTCTGAACCGGTCTATTTTGGGGGCTCCGATTTGGGCGTCGACACGGGGAAGGGGGCGGGGGAGTGGCTAAGGAACGTGTTCGGCGTAATGCAGGTTATCGATGCGAAGAACCACCAGTGCTCTGTCGTCCCGCCGGGGGGCACTTACGAACTGCCGAATCAGGCGGGTACTTCTACCTCAAGAAGATCGACGGGCGCATACCCCTTAGCGCAGCGGTGCGCTTTCACCTGGGAGTCGCCTGCATGGACGGGAAAACCGTTCGCTCCGAAAGCATCCTGACAGAGGCGATTTATCTTGACACTTCCGCGACTCCGGAGAAATATATTGAGCCTAGCGAATTTCTCCGTCCATCCGCGGCTCCGGAGAAATAAGGGGAAACCGGAAAGAAACAGGGGCCTCAGTGGACAAATCTTCGCGTACGTTTCCGGCGGAAACGGGGAACAGGGACGGATTTTCGCGTTCTTCCTGACCTGGATGCAGGAGAAGGCGCGCGGCCTTTTCGTCGCCGCCACGGCCAACCGGATCGACCTGCTTCCCGCCGAAATGATTCGCAAAGGCCGCTTCGATGAAGTGTTCTTCGTGGACCTGCCGCTCGACCAGGAACGGATCGAGATTTTCAAGATTCACCTCATCCGGCGCGGCGTGGATGCGGCCCGGTTCAACCTCGATGAATTGACCCAGTTCACAGTTGGATGGTCCGGCGCCGAGATCGAGCAGTGTGTAGTGTCGGCTATGACGACGGCGCGTCTCGAAGACCGGGAGCTGACCGCCGACGATCTGATCGGGGTCGCGGCGCGCCTTGTTCCGCTCTCGCGCACCATGCGGGAGCAGATCGATCATATCTCCCGCTGGGCGTTCGAGCGCGCCGTTAGGGCATCTCCGCGGCGGGTGGTGTGAGGGGCTGGCCTACCGAACCGCGCGAACCCGCGCCATGCTGCGCCTGGGTAGGACGGACTGGATTCCACGCCCACGACCGGAGCTGCCCCGTAGGTCCAACGGCCCGACCAACACCGGCTACGCGAAGGGCCTGACAGCGCTGCTGGAATAGGTCGGCTGAGGCAGACCACAAATGGCCGAAAATGACCGGGAATCCCTTGACACAGTATTGGTATCTCCTTATCCTATATAGGATTCGCCCAATATAGATAATCGCGGCCCGGCCCGCGATGTGAATACGCGACCCTAGACCGAACGAGATAAGTTCAAGCGCTGCAGTCACAGGAGGAGTGAATGAAGCAATTGAGAACGCCGCTTACGGCAGCGGTTTCAGGGATGGTCGCCGCTGCGTTGATAGCGGCGCTTGTCTACGGGCCTGGGTCTGCCGCAGCGCAGACGCCAAAGGCTGGAGAATCGGCTCGTCGGGCGGCGGCCGGTGCGCGTCTCCGCTCGCTCGCGGCCCCCCATGCTCGCGCCCCTATCGGCGGTCCCACCGATCCGAGCTCGGTCCCGAGCGGCTGGACGTGCGTTGGCAACTGCGGCACGGATGTTGCCGATGGGTCTGTCACGCTCTCGCCAACCGGCAACAGCTCGTACGAGTGGGTCTCGACGAACGGCGGCACGAACGGGGTCGGTGCGCTTCCAACCGGCGCGCTGGGGAGCGAAACGGACGGATCTACACTCGCCACACCAGTCTTCACGGCGGCGGCCGGAGCCCCGTTGACTTTCTACTTTAACTATGTGACCTCCGACGGAGCCGGATTTGCCGACTATGCTTGGGCGGAACTGTTCAACTCAGCAAATAACCCGGCCGCCCTTCTGTTCACTGCAAGAACAGCAGCGAGCGGCAGCATCGTTCCAGGGTCTGGCATGCCTGCCCCTCTGGCGACGCTGACTCCCCCCTCGGTACCCATCATCGGCGGTGCGCCGACATGGTCGCCCCTCGGCGTCTACTCGGGTCAGTGCTGGGCTGCCGGTTGCGGCTACACGGGCTGGGTCAAATCCAGCTACACGATTCCGGCCGCCGGCAACTACTACCTTAAGGTAGGGGTCGTGAACTGGCTCGATACAGAATACGACTCGGGGCTGGCGGTGGATGGCGTGACCGTCAACGGCGTGCCAGTTGCCACTACACCGGTGCCGTCTTCGCTGGTCCTGGCGATGCTCGGGCTGGCGGCGTTGGGCATGTTACTTGCATCGCGAAAGTTCGTCCGTTCGTAGGAGACCGGGCGTCTTCAAGAACGTGGGGACCGGTAGAGCCGCGTTTCTTTTTCGTAGGGCGCTCAGGCGACGGATCTGCCAACCCGCCCGCGCGGTGAGATCTCCGGTGCGGTCTCATTAGGCAAGGCACACTTCTGCAATCGTCGCCAGGCTCGAGCTCACAGCCGCTCCAGCGTCAACGGATCAGACTCACCATTGAAATACTTCTCCAAGGCGTCCTGGAAGATCTGGTTCGCGGACGTGGCGTTGGCGAACAAGGTCATCGAAGATCGAAACTTCAGATCGTCGGGATAGCCGAAGATCTCGTCGATGGAGCGGCCCTCAACCCGATTCACCAGCCGGCAACACTCCCTGAGCCGAGCTCCGAGAATTGGGTGGTCCAGGTATGCCTTGGCTTCCTGCAACGAAGAAATGGCGAACTTCCGCGCCAGCGGACTGTAGCCGAGACCTTGAATCTGCGGGAATATGAACCACATCCAATGCGATCTTTTTCTGCCCGCCCGCAGTTCCGAGCACACCTGCGCGAAGACGGCATTCTGGGCGTCTACGAAACGTCGCAGGTTATGCGGATCTTCTTGATCGGCTCCGGACATGCTGGTGCCCCTGTGATGCGCCCGGCGGCTATTCTCCGTGCCACCGGGTGCCACGCATCGACTCCTTTCTACAGAATAACCAAATGTTCTTGCTGGGGGTCATGATGGGCAAGACCATTCGATGAGGTGCGTCCGGCTCTTCCAGTCATCGACGGCTCGTGAGTCGTCTGGAAGAAGCCGGCCAGGGCCGGAAAACCGATGAGTCCGTTTGTCCGGTGATGTAAGCGTTGCCGCTCCGGTGTCCGATTGCATCGCATATACTGGAATTATGAATCGGCATATCCGCAATGTCGCTATCTTACTCCTAGCGGCCTATCCGGTCGTGGTGCGGGCCGCGGATAACAGCTATCTCAACAATCTGCCCACGGGCGCCCGATGGCTCGAACATCTCAACAACGACCTGCTTCCGTTTTGGACTATCCCGCCCGCCCTCGGCGACCCGCTGGGATCGTTTCCATCCGAGCGCTGCGACGATGGGTCCCTCCTGAACTACAACAACCCGTGTTGGCCCATCGCCGGCAACGCCTCTTTGCTGATACCCGCGCAGTACCTGGTGCCGCTTTCGCGGCAAACCTATGGCTACGGAGTGGCCTACCATCTTACCGGAAACTCGGTCTATCTAGACTATATGAAGGCCGGTGTCGCCTACCTCCGCCAAAACTGCATAGATCCCAACGGCGGAATGTTCGAGAGCCAGGACCTTACTACCGGCGTGTGGGGCCCCAACATCCTCTATCGCGATCCTCAACAGCTTGGCTATGGCTTGCTCGGCATGGCATTTTATTATTATCTGACTCGCGACGATGCCGTGCTGCAGGACATCCTTACTATCAAGGACTATATTTGGAATAGCTATTACAACCAGTCGCTGGGCACAAACCAATGGCTGCTGGCCGATGATGACGGCACGATGGCCGATTCCAAACAACTTGTCGCCGATCTGGACGAGATGAACACCTACCTGGTGCTGCTGACACCTCTCCTGCCCGAGCCGTACCAAAGCCAGTGGATGCAAACGATGACGCTGGACGCGCAATCCATCCTCGGCACATTCTATTCGCCCCAAGACAATCTGTTCTTTCTGGCGGCGGACACGCCGCAGGAGATGGACTTGAATTACACGGGCGTCGACGTCGGGCACAGCAGCAAAGCGTTGTGGATGCTGCGCTGGGCCGGCCTGCTTACGGGCGACCAGGGCTTGGCCAGTTTCGCCGGGGCCAACGGCCGCCGGCTGCTGGACCGCGCTTACATGCCCGAGAGCGCTACCAGCGGCTCCTGGGCGCAAGGAGTGCTGCAGGGCGGCGCGCAGGACCCGGACAAGACCTGGTGGATCTCCGCCGAACTGGACCAGTTGTCCGGAACCCTGGCGCTATCGGATGTAGCCGCCGGCTCGTATCTTCCCCAAACCACCGCGTATTGGTTCAACTATTTCGTCGACCATCAGTACGGTGAAGTGTGGAACGGACTCAACTACCCCGACAACTCGCCGCAGCGGAGCTACCCGAAAACCTGGCAGTGGAAGAGCGCCTATCATGATTTTGAGCACACACTGGTCGGTTACATTACCTCCCAGTGGTTGCTGGGCCAGCCTGTGACGCTGTACTACGCCTTCGGCACGACAGTGGACGAAAGCACCATCCACCCGTATTATTTCTCCAGCACGATTGATTCTCTCACGCAGACTCAGGACAGCCAGGGCAACTCCTACCAGGCGGTTACATTCCACCCCGTCAGCGTGGGATCGGCGCCGCCGGTAGTGGCTACTTCCGCCGCCAGTTTCCTGGCCAGTCCGCTGGCCGCGGGGTCCATCGCCACGTTGTGGGGTACGGACTTACCGACTGGCGCCACGGGCGCCAACGTCTCGGTTACCGACGTCAACGGCGCATCCCGCCAGGCGCAGGTCTTCTATGCTTCGCCGTCCCAGATCAACTTCCTGATTCCAGCAGGCACGGCTGCCGGTGCGGCAACCATCACTGTCACGTCTCCGGCCGGCACGTCCGCATCCGCATCCGCAACCGCCCAGATCGTCAGCGTCTCTCCGGGCATCTTCCAGTTGAACAGTACCGCCTTAGCGGCGGCGGAAGTGCAGCGTGTGAATGCAGACCAGTCGCAAAGCATCGGACCGGTCTACCAATTGGGTGCCTCCAATAACGTGACGCCGCTGCCGATCAGTGTCGATCCTGCCAATGGGGCTGTCTATCTTTGGGTGTTTGCCACAGGTTTGCAGAACGCGCAAAGCGTCGCCGTAACCGTGGGCGGGCAGCAGGTGCCGGTGAAATATCATGGCGCGCAAGGAACTTATAACGGCCTGGATCAGGTCAACGTTGGTCCGCTGCCGCCATCGCTGGCCGGCAGCGGCCGGGTCAACATCGTACTGACTGCGGACGGGCAGACTGCCAACCCGGTGGAGATATTCATCCAGTAACGTGGCGGGAACGCCCGCCGCGCCCTACACCTTCTCCCGGATGGGCCGAGAGGTTAATCTGCTTGAAAGCTCGCTGATTCGTGACGGCAGGCGTGAAGGCTCGCGAGAGTGCCCGCTTGACCGAACCGGCAAACCCGCTCCATCTGCCGAGCTACAATAGTTGTATGGGGTGCACGCCTTCCACATCCCGGCCGGGACTGTTCGGTTCCGACTAGCGCCTCGCCCGCCCCGCGGCGCGCGGCTTGCTTCTTGAGACGCGCGATCTCAGCAAACCTACCAACAATTTGAGCAGGAGGTTGTCATGGGCAAGACCTTGGATAGGGTGCGTCCGGATCTTCCGAGCATCAACGGCCCTCTGCCCGGGCCGCGCGCGCGTGCTGTAATCGAGCGCGACCGCCGGGTGGTGTCGCCATCGTACACGCGTTCGTATCCGTTGGTGGCGGAGCGCGGCGAAGGCGCGATGGTGGAGGACGTGGACGGGAACCGCTTTCTGGATTTCAATGCCGGCATCGCGGTAGTGGCCACCGGCCATTGCCATCCGCGGGTGGTCAAGGCGGTGCAGGAACAGGCCGCCCGGCTGATGCACATGTCGGGCAGCGATTTCTATTACGAGGGAATGGTGGCGCTGGCGGAAGAGCTTGCCCGAATTGCGCCCGGCGAAGTGGCGCGGCGCGTGTCGTTCGGTAACTCGGGTGCGGAGGCCATCGAGGGTTCGATCAAGCTGGCGCGCTGGGCGACCAAACGCGACAAGATCATCGCGTTTTATGGCAGCTTTCACGGCCGCACCCTAGGCGCGCTGTCGCTCACCGCGCGCAAGGCGGTGCAGCGCGCGGGATTCGGGCCGCTCATCCCGGGCGTGGTCCACGCCCCGTACCCCAATTGCTACCGCTGCCCGTTCGGGCAGAAACCGGAGAGCTGCGCGGTGGAGTGCGTCGGGTTTATCGAGAACACGCTCCTCAAGACCGTGGCGCCGCCGGAGGAAACTGCTGCCATCGTGGTGGAACCGGTGCAGGGGGAAGGCGGCTACATCGTGCCGCCGAGGATATTCTTCGATGAGATAGCGCGGGTGGCTCACCATTACGGGCTCTTGCTGATTTTCGACGAGGTGCAGAGCGGGATGGGCCGCACCGGCCGGATGTGGGCGGCGGATCATTTCGAAGCCGTGCCCGACATTCTAGCGGTGGCCAAAGGCATCGCCAGCGGCCTGCCGCTGGGGGCGACCGTGGCGCGCGCGGACCTCATGACATGGCCGCCGGGAGCACACGCTTCCACCTTCGGCGGCAACCCAGTAGCCTGCGCGGCCGCGCTCGAAACCATCGCCCTGCTCGAAGAGGAGTTGATCGCCAACGCGGCGCGCATGGGCGCTTTCCTGATGGACCGCATGCGCGAGTGGCCGCGACGCTTCGCCCACGTAGGTGAAGTGCGCGGCCTGGGGCTGATGATCGGCATCGAGCTGGTGCGCGATCAAGAAACGCGCGATGGTGCGCCGGAGCTGCGCGACCGCGTGGTGCAGTTGGCGTTCGAGCGCGGCCTGCTGGCGCTCGGGGCGGGCGATAACAGCATACGCCTCTGCCCGCCCCTGGTCATCACGCGCGAGCAATGCGCCTTCGCTCTTGAGACACTGGAAGAGTGCCTTACGGCGGCGACAGAATAGAAACGGAATCTTCTCCCTCCGGGAAGACAACGGGCAAGCTAAAGCATGCCCCACCGAGAATCCTCGACGTGGGCTGCGGGATTCATAAGCAGCCGGGTGCGATCGGCATCGACCGCAATCCCGCCAGCCACGCCGACGCGATCGTCGATCTCGACCGCTTCCCGTACCCGTTCGCCGACAGCTCGTTCGACCGGCTCACCGCCATTCACGTCATCGAGCACGTGGCCGACGTGATCCGCGCCATGGAGGAGTTCCACCGCCTGGTGCGGACGGGCGGCACGGTGCGCATCGAGACGCCGCACTACACCGATTTCAGCTCCTTCTGCGACCCCACCCACAAGAGTCACCTGAACAGTTTCAGCTTCCGCTATTTCGGCGAAAATCACGGCGGCTTCGGCTACTATTCCGCGGCTCGATTTCGTGAGATTTCGGTGCGCGTCAAGCTACTGGCCTTGTGGAGGTGGCTCGGGCAAGAATTCCTGGTCAACCGCTTCCCGCGCTACCGGCGCTTCTGGGAATATTACTTGTGCTACGTGGTACGGGGTAAGGCGATGGAGTTCGAGTTCGAAGTGATTGAGTGATCGGATGGCTCTACCGCGCGGCGGACCTGCTGCGGCGCCGCCCGCTGGCGGGCGATCATGGCCGTTTGGGCGAAGACCTGGCTTACCGCTATCTGCGCAGACACGGCTGCACAGTGGTGGCGCGCAACTATGCGGCCCGTTCGGGGGCGGGAGAAGTCGACCTCGTGGCGTGGGAGGGCGGCGTGCTGGTATTCGTCGAAGTGAAGACGCGGTCGAGCGCCGATTTCGGCGCGCCCGAGGCGGCCGTCGACGGGGAAAAACAGCGCCGGATCGCCATCGCCGCCCGCGAATACGGGCGCCGCGCGCAGGTCGACGACACCCGGACGCGCTTCGATATTGTCAGCGTAATGTTGGGAAAACCTCCCCGCATCACCTGGACGCGCGACGCGTTCCGCGTCCGTGACATATAATCAGGTGTTTGCTGATGGCCCTACCTGGAAGGAAGTTCCCGATTGCCTGAGTTGCGCAAGGACCCGATCACCGGCCGCTGGGTGATCATCGCCACGGACCGCGCCAAGCGTCCCGGAGATTTCATTCGCCAGCCGGTGCCACCGGCCCAACAGACGGTCTGCCCATTCGATTCCGGTCATGAGAATAAGACCCCGCCCGAAGTGCTTGCCTACCGCAACGGCGGCGGGCGCGACCAGCCGGGATGGCGGGTGCGCGTGGTGCCGAACAAGTTCCCCGTGCTGGGCATCGAAGGCGACCTGAACCGGCAGGGCGAGGGCATGTACGACAAAATGAGCGGCATCGGCGCCAACGAAGTGATCATCGAGACGCCGGACCACGCGGCTACTCTCTCCGACATGCCGGAACACCAGATCGCGGAGGTGCTGTACGCGTTTAAGGACCGCATCAACGATCTCAAGCGCGACCGGCGCTTCCGCTACATCGTTCTGTTCCGCAACTACGGGGAAGCGGCGGGCGCCTCGCTCGAGCATCCGCATTCGCAACTGATCGCGCTGCCGGTGATTCCCAGTGTGGTGAAAGAGGAAGTGGACGCGTCGCGCGAATTCTACGAGGCCAAGGAGCGCTGCATCTTCTGCGACATCATCCACGAAGAGAGCTCGGCGGGCGGGCGGCTGATCTCGGAGACGGACCGCTTCACGGTGCTGGCGCCCTACGCGCCGCGCTTTCCCTTCGAGACCTGGATTCTGCCCAAGCAGCACGCCTCGCACTACGAGGACTCCGAACCCGCGCTGCTCGATAACCTGGCCTGGGTGCTGCGCTCCACCATGCGCAAAATCGACAAGGTGCTGGAGCGGCCGGCCTACAACTTCATCGTCCACAGCGCGCCCGTTCAGGAAGCGCCGCTGGCCTATTATCACTGGCACATCGAGATCATTCCCAAGCTGACCAAAGTGGCGGGATTCGAGTGGGGCACCGGCTTTTACATCAACCCGACGCCGCCGGAAGAGGCGGCCCGCTTTCTGCGCGAGGCGGGACTGGGATGATTTCGCGCCGCGGCCTGCTACTGGCCTCGGCCGGGGCTTTGGCGTGCGGCAGGCGGAAGGCGACCGCATACCCGGGCTACTGCTTCGTGGCCAACCGGCAGGGGCGCAACGTGGCGGTGGTGGACCTGAGCCGCTTTCGCGTGCGCAAGCAGATTGCGCTCGATGCTGCGCCGGCCCTGGTGATTGCACATCCGCAAAAGCCGATCGCCTACGCGCTGGCGCCGTTGAACGGGACGCTGTACGAACTGGATGCCGCCACGCTGGCGGTGAGCCGGCGAATGCGCGCGGGCAACACGGCTCTGGAGATGCGCATGGCGCCGGACGGCCGGGCGCTGTGGATTCTATACCGCGATCCGCCCGCACTGGTGGAAGCGCCGCTCGATTCGCTCAAAGCTGCGCGGCGTATCCGCCTCAACTCGGCCGCCGACGGCTTTGACCTGAGCGTGGACGGCCGGGCGGCGATAGCCTGCCGCCAGGATAGGACCATTGTTCTGGCTGCCCTCAGTGCGGCGCGCGTGGAGCGGACGCTTGGCTGGGATGCTGTCCCCGAGTTTGTCCGTTTCCGCACCGATGGCAAGCTGCTGCTGGCGGCCAACGCCGACGGGCGCAGTATCGCTTTTTTCGACGTCGCCAGCGGCAAGATTGTGGTGCGGCTGCCGCTTCCCTTCGAGCCACGCCGGTACGCCATCACTCCCGATGGCGGCCAGGTTTTTCTCGACGGCCCCGGCATGGACGCGGTGGCGATTGTGTTCCCTTATAACACCGAGGTCTGGCAGACCGTGCTGGCCGGACGCGCGCCGGGCGCCATGACAGCTACCGATACGCCGCCGTTCCTGCTGGTGGCCAACCCGGATACCAATAGCGTGACGGTGCTCGACTTGGCCAATCAAAACCTGTCGGCGGTGGTGAAAGTGGGAGCTGGCCCGGGAGCGATTTTCACCACGCCCGACAATCAATACGCGCTGGTGCTGAATGAGCTGTCCGGCGACATGGCGGTGATTCGCCTCGACCGCTTGAGCGCTTCGTCTTCCGACCGCGTGCTGCGGTACAAAAGCGCCTCCCTGTTCACCATGATCCCCGTCGGCGAAGCGCCGGTCAGCGCGGCCGTGGTGAAGTGGTAGCCACGGCGCAAAGCTCCTGCAACTGCGAATCGCTCCGTTAGAACCAGCCAAACGCCCGGTCACGAGTGGGAAAGCTGTTTCGTGATATTGGGGTGCCTGCCGAGAGTTTTTCTGCTGCAGAACGCATGGGGCTGGCAGCCGGGGGCCTGCCCCGCTTGCGATCAAGAACGACGTCCCCCGCAGCGCCGCCGCCGCGGCTAACCGTGTTATCGTAGCAATCGCGTCGCGGGACTGCCCCAACTCCGTCTGCAACCGCCGCTCTTCGATCCAGCGGAAGTGGGAGCCGGTTTGCGAGATTGGCTTGCCAGGCGTGCGCGCCCGCCACGGCGTCCGTCTGTCTAGTGATGAAAAAGGTAAGAGTGTAGATGCCGATTTACGCGTTGACGATCCTGGTGAGCGCTTTTCTGCTGTTCCAGGTGGAACCGGTGATCGGCAAAATCATTCTGCCTTGGTACGGCGGCTCGGCGGCGGTGTGGACGGCCTGTTTGGTGTTCTTCCAGGTGGCGCTGCTGGCCGGGTACCTGTACGCGCACGCGCTGGTCCGCTACTTGAAGCCTCGCGCGCAGGCGGCGCTGCACGTGGGGCTGCTGGCGCTCAGCGTGCTTACGCTGGCGGTGTACCCGAGCGCCAGTATGAAACCTTACAGTGCGGGCGATCCGGCGTGGAGCATCCTGCTGCTGCTGGGACGCACCGTCGGACTGCCCTTCTTCCTGCTGGCCACGACCGGCCCGCTGGTGCAGGCGTGGTACGCGCGCCGGTTCGTAGGGTCCATGCCCTACTGGCTGTATGCGCTTTCCAACGTTGGTTCCATGTTCGCCCTGCTCAGCTATCCGATTCTGTTCGAGCCGGTGTTTACCACGCATCAACAGGCGCGCATGTGGTCGTGGGGATACCTGGCATTCGCGCTGGTGTGCGCCGCGGCGGCGCTGGGCTCGCCCGCGGTGCGGCACGCGGCGCCCGAGGAAGCCGGAGCCGGGAAACCCAGCCGCCGGCAGTATGCGCTGTGGCTGGCGCTGCCGGCATGCGCATCGGTGCTGCTGCTGGCGGTCACCAACCACATGTCGCAGAATGTGGCCGCGGTGCCGTTCCTCTGGATACTGCCGCTCAGCCTCTATCTGCTGAGTTTCATCCTGTGTTTCGCCGGCCACGGCTGGTACCGGCGCAATCCGTATCTGCAGTTGCTGGCGGTGGCGCTGGGGACGATGGCGTATGCGGCGGCCGCGGGAAACCTGCCCATCCTGCCGGTGCTGGTTCTGTTTTCATTCGGGCTGTTCACCTGCTCGATGGCGTGCCACGGCGAGCTGGCTGGGTTGAAGCCGGAGCCACGGCTGCTGACGCATTTCTACCTGACGATTGCGGCCGGTGGAGCGCTGGGCGGTCTGGCGGTCGGTTTGGTGGCGCCGCACCTGTTCAACGGCTACTATGAGATGCCGCTGGCGCTGGTGGGCTGCGCGGCGTTGATCCTGGCGGTGCTGAAGACGGACCCGGCGCTCGACTGGTTCCGGCGCTGGACTCAGCCGGCGCCCATCGCCACTTTGGCGCTGACGCTGGCGCTGGCGGTGTACGTCGCCGTCGCATTGCAACAGTCGATGAGCGGCGTCCGTGTGCGCGTGCGCAATTTCTACGGCGAATTGACGGTGACAGATAGCGATCCGCCGGCCGCGCTGAATGCCACGCGCACCCTGACGCACGGCACCATCACCCACGGCAACCAATTCCTGAACCCGGCCAAGCGCGACCTGCCCACCACCTACTACGGCCCCGCCACCGGCGTGGGACTGGCGATTCGCGACCGGGGGAAGGGGCGGGCGGTGCGGATCGGCGTGATTGGCCTCGGCACCGGCACGCTGGCGGCTTACGCGCGGCCGGGCGATTATTACCGGTATTACGAGATCAACCCCCTGGTAGTGCGGGTGGCGCGCAGCGAATTCACCTTTCTGGCGGACTGCCGCGGCAAACTGGACGTGGCGATGGGCGATGCGCGGCTGTCCTTGGAGCGCGAGCAGCCGGAGAATTTCGACGTGCTGGCAGTGGACGCGTTTTCGGGCGACGCCATTCCGGTGCACCTGCTCACGATCGAGGCGATAGATCTTTACTTCCGGCATTTGCGCCCGGACGGCATTCTGGCGGTGCACATTTCCAATCGACACGTGGACCTGCTGCCGGTGCTGGCGGGCGAAGCGCGCTCGAGTGGGCGGCGGGCGCGCGTGGTGGACACCGAGGATGACGACGAGGCGGGAGTGTTTGCGGCTACCTGGGTGCTGGTGACCGCTCCGCCCAACGACTTCGACAACGCGATTCGCGCCGACTCGAACCCCGTTTCCCGGGCGCGGCGCGTGCGCCTGTGGACCGACGATTACAGCAACCTTTTCCAAATCCTGAAATAGACGTACAATGATAGATGCCGCGTCCGTCCCTCCCCCATAGTTCTGGATATTGAGATTTGCAAGTAGTATGTTTCAGTACAGCGTGAACGTTACGCTTTCGATAAGGTTCGCAGGAGATATCATGGACGCCGCTTTCGCCGTATTCAAGAAGACCGCAATCGTTCTCTCCCTCGCCCTGCTCGCCGCGATGCCGCGGCTGGCGCAGGCGCTCACGCCGAATTTCACCAGCCCGGCCAACGGTACCGTTTACACGCTGTCTAATGGCACGGCTTCGGTAACCGTAACCGGCTCCGGGGACGCGAACGACCCCCCGGCGTACATCACCTTCACGGTGGAGGTGCAATACCAAAGCGGCGATCGGCCCTGGCTTGACGTGGGCAGCGATCCCACCGCCTCGTCGGCCGGTGGCTTCCTCTGCAACGGCGGATACGGGAGCGATTGGACATACACGACGAACGTGACGCCGCTCGCTTTGAATATGGGGGTCGGCTGTGATGCCGGGGCGCTGTCGCTGGGCCTTCATACCGCGACGGTGACGCTGCTGCCGCAAACACCCTCGGGAGTGAACTCGGTAACATTCTCGGTCCAATACAACACCGGTGGCAACGGCGGTGGGACGCTGGTGCCGACCCCGTCCAGTCTGACCGGCACCAACGCGATGACCGCGCCGGTGGGCGCCTCCGTGTCGACGACTGTAAGCCTGTCCACAACCAGCTCTTCGACGATCCCCTTCACCACGTCTACCGGGGCGGGCTGGCTGTCGGTGCAGTCGGCCACGAACCAGGTGACCAATACGGTGCCGGCGTCGCTGACCATTATCGCCAGCGCGGCCGGCCTTTCGGCAGCGGCAAGCCCCTATAACAGTACTGTGACGGTGAGCTACGGCAGCAGCCAGCCGCTGGTTATTAACGTAACGTTCAACGTGACCGCGAACGGGGTCAGCTTCAGTCCCAGTGCGCTGGCCTGGACGTACTCGAACAGCGCCCTGTCCCCCGCCGGCGCCCAAAGCGTAAGCCTGACCACGCCGAATACCGACACGTACACCGCCGCGGTCTCCTACCCGAGCGGGGCGACGGCAACCACCTGGCTCCAGGTGAATAACGGCGGCAGCGCGAGCGGGCTCACCAACGGCGGCACGTTTTCGGTTTCGGTGGTTAACTACACCACCCTGGCGGTCGGCACTTACACCGGAACGATAACGGTGACCGACGCCAGCAATTCCGCCATCTCTGCCAGCCTCACCGTCACCCTGACGGTGTCGGGCTCGACCTCGGGCGGCGTGACGATTTCGCCCAATCCGATTAGCCTGAATTCCACGAACAGTTACGACCAGTTGGTGACGGTAACCAGCGTGGCTGGAGGCGCGTTCACAGCGACGCCCTCGAGCAATTGGCTGGGCGTGACGCTCAGCCAGAGCAGCATCGTGGCTGGCGGAACGGCCTATATGACGGTGAGCGCCAACACCAGCCTAAGCGGATCGGGAACGTTCACAGGAAGCATCACGGTCCAGGTGGGATCGGTGAGCCAGCAGGTGACCGTAAACCTGACGGCCGGCAGCGGCGCCGGCGGGACTGCTTCGGGGTACGTGGCGCCGACGACGCTGAATTTTGTGGCGCAATCGGGAGGCACCGATGTAACGCAGCAGATCGTGTTTGCGGGCTCCGGAACCTTCACGGTCTTTAATTCCCCGATTTACAGCACTAATAGCGGGAGCGTGGCGTGGCTAAACACATCGCTAGTCGGCGGAGACATGAGCGCGCAGGGAACGCCCGTCACGATCTACGCCAATCCCAAGAATCTGACGCCCGGAACGTACACCGCAAGCTTGGAGTTGGGGATCGTGGCCAACGGGGCAGTGGTGCAGAACCCTCCTGTACTGCAAGTGAATTTCGTCGTCACTTCGGGCGAGGTACTGTCGGCCAACCCAACCACGGTGATTCTCAATAGCGGCGGGACGTCGCAGAACGCCACGATTACGGTAACGTCTTCCGGCGGCACTGCGCTGCCGGTTAACGTGGCCACCGACCAAACCTGGCTCAGCGCGACGGTGCAAGGCGGCGTGACCACGACGCCGGCCACCATCTCCGTGACGGCCAACTCGAGCGCGCTGAACAACGGTTTATACGCGGGCAACGTTACGGTCACGGGAGGAAGCGAGCAGCCGCTCTATGTGCCCGTGATTCTGGTGGTGTCGGGGGCGATCAATCCGACCGGCTTGACTCTCAGCGCGCCATCGATGACCTTTGCCGCGCAGGTGGGGGGCAGCGCGCCGCCCGCGCAGACGTTGACAGTCAGCTCCAGCCCCCCCGGTACGGTGTTTACGGCGGCGGTTTCGGTGTCTTCGCCGCCCGGCGGCACGTGGCTTTCGATTGCACCCACAGGCAACCTGTCTACCAACCAGGGGCTGACGGTGTCGGTGAATCAAGCCGGACTGGCGGCGGGCAGTTATAGCGGCGACATCGGTCTGACCGCTAACGGCGCGTCGCTGACTGTGCCGGTGAACCTGGTGGTCAACACCACCGGTACGTCCGGCGGCAACGTCACGGTGAGCGCTTCCACGCTGGACTTCTCGGCGGTATCCGGAGGCGCCGCGCCGGCAACGCAGACGCTGACGGTATCGAGCGCGGCCGGGTCGGCGGGCGTGCCATTCACGGTGACAACCTCGAGCACCGGCAGTTGGCTGTCGGTCAGCCCGACTTCGGGGACGACGCAAACCAACCTGACCGTTTCGGTGAACCAGACGAACCTCAGCGCCGGGAACCACAGCGGCAGCATTACGATTACGCCGACAGGCGGCAGCGCCGTAGTCGTGCAGGTGACGCTCGACGTGGTGACCCAGCCGGCTGTTTCGGTGAGCCCCGCATCGCTCAGTTTCGCTTTTGAGGCCGGCAGCGGCGGCACTGTGGCGCCGGGGCAGTTGACCGTGAGCGCGACCGGCGGCACGGCCAGCTTCCAGGCCAGCGCCAGCAGCTCGGGCAACTGGCTTTCGGTAACGCCGGCATCCGGGTCCACGTCCACCTCGACCACGCTGACAGTGCAGGTGAACCCGGCGGGCCTCGCGGCCAGCGCGACACCGTATACAGGCACCATCACGATCGTCGGGGTGAGCGGCACCGAGGGCTCGCTGACGGTGGATGTGTCGCTCAGCGTGACCGCCCCGCTGCCCACCATATCGGCGGTGCTGAACGCGGCCAGCTACTCGAGCGGGCCGGTTTCGCCGGGTGAGATCGTGTCCATTTTCGGAACCTCGATCGGCCCCACGAACCCCGCATTCCTGTCGCTGAATTCAGCAGGCCAGGTTTCGACTTCAATCGGCGGGGTTACGGTCAGCTTCAGCGGCTATCCGGCTCCTCTGACTTACGTCAGCGCAACCCAGATCAACGCCATCGTGCCGTATGCGTTCTCGGGGAACAAGGAGCCGTTCGCGGAGGTGAAGTTCGCCGGGCAGACATCGAACGATATGGGCCTGCAGCTCGCGGCCTCCGCACCGGGGATCTTCACGCAGAACTCCAGCGGCACCGGTCCGGGCGCCATTCTCAACGGTGATAGCAGTCTCAACACCCAGGCGAACCCCGCAGCCCCGGGGAGTACGATTCAGATCTTCCTCACTGGGGAAGGGTTGACAACTCCCGCCGAAGCCACCGGAGCGGTAACCACGGTGAACCTCACGGGGGTTGGTCCCCTAACGCCGGCGCCGCAACTCGCCGTATCGGTACTGATCGGCAATCAGCCCGCGGGGACGACCTTCGTCGGCGAAGCGCCGGGCCTGGTGGCCGGTGTGTTGCAGATAGACGCGGTAGTGCCGCTGACAACGGGCGCCGGCGCGGTCCCGATCACGGTGCAAGTCGGTAAGCAGATCAGCCAAAGCGGCGTGACGGTCTGGGTGCAGTAGGAACGGGCCGTCGAAACACAAGCCGGCGCGGGCACGCAGCCTGAGAACGTCGGGCCGCAAGCCCGCGCGGGGCAGGCCGGCAGCCGGGGACCTGCCCCGCGCACAACCGGCTCACTCCACGGGGACGTGCGTGCCTTTGTGTTCTTCGGCGGAAAGGTGCGCGATGCGGTCGTCGATCAGGCTGCGGATGCCTTTCAGAAACTCGACCCGCGAGGCGCGGAAGTGCTCGCCCGCGTCGGCCGGCCACAAGTGCTCCAGAAACGGCATCGCCACGTTGCACACGAAGCAGCCGCGAGCGGCGGCGGCCTGTGCGCCCTCGCCGGCGGTTTGATTGTTGCTCTCAGCCATCTTCAGCTCTCCTTCATTTCCACGGTCAGAATACGGTTCTCCAGCCTGGCCCGGGTGGGCGCCAGGCCGGCCATGGAAGTCGGCAGGCCGATGTGCCGCCGCAGCGTGCCGATCTCCACCACCAGCTCATCGCCCTTCTTAAATAATCCCACTTCGCCCTTGGCCGCGAAAGGCAGACGCAGTTTCACCTCGTAGTGGCCGTCCTGCTTGCCGAACGTGTAGGGCGCCTCGGTGCGTTCGACGCGGGCTGGGTCCTCGCCCGCCACGTAGAGGGCGCGCGCCAGTTCCTCCAGCCGTTCCCGCCCTAAGACTTCGTGGGTGAACAGCGGGACGCGCTTCACTGCGACGGGCGCGAAATAGGCGTCGATCTCCTGCAGCACGCGCGCCTGCGAGGCGCGCCACTCCTCAAACCACGCGTCGGTCACGGCCTGCGGCAGCACGCGGTTGACGATGATGCTATCCACCGTCAGGCCGTGCAGCGAAAAGTAGACGAACGCGCGCTGGGTTTCGCGCAGCACCATGCGCTCCGGGTTGGTCACCAGGCGCACGCTGGTCTGGGCCGGGTCCTCCAGCAGCTCAGGGATGCCATCCAGCTTGGCGAACAGTTGCTGGATGTTGGAGAAATAGCCTTCTGTCGGCAGCTCGACCGGAGAGACGCGGTTGGCGATGGGCCGCACCGCCCTGATGATGCCGCGCTGGAACGGGAAGATGTGCTTCATGTACCATTCGAGGGTGGTGGGCATGCTGACGAAGCGCATCGACTCGGCGGTGGGCGCGCAGTCGAGCACGATCACGTCGTAAAGCTGCTCGCGGCGAAACTGGTTCACCCACATCATCGCGCTCAGCTCTTCCATGCCCGGCAGGATGGCCAGCTCTTCCGCCTCCACGTCGCTGATGCCGGTGGTGCGCAGCACCGAAACCACGTACGAGGAAATCTCCGCCCAGTGACGCTTGATCTCCTTTTGGATGTTGACCTCGTGAATCGCCAGGCGGTCGTTGATGGCATACGGGTCGCCGGTCTGGCCGTGAAACAGGCTCGTCCCCAGGTCGAAGGCGTCGGCCAGGCTGTGCGCCGGGTCCACACTCATCACCAGCGTGCGATAGCCCAGACGCGAAAGCTCGAGGCCAGTGGCCGCCGCCAGGCTCGTCTTTCCCACGCCTCCTTTGCCGCTGAACAGAAGGATGCGCATACTTTCATTTTACTGTGGCGCCGGCTGCGGGAGGCTGCGCCACGCTGGACGGGGTTACAGTAGTGGATAGAGGACATGCGGCGGAGCGCGATCATCGGGTTGCTGTTCACGGTGGTGATGTGGGCGGCCAATGTCAGGCTCTATCTGAAAGACGGCGGCTATCACCTGGTGCGCGAGTATCAGGTGATCGAGGATCGTGTGCGCTACTACAGCGTGGAGCGCGGAGATTGGGAGGAGATCCCGCTCGATCTGGTGGATCTGAAGCGCACCGAAAAAGAGGCCGCCGAGCGCCAGGCCGAGTTGGCCAAGGACTCGCAGGCACTTGCCGAAGAGGCAGCGGCAGAGAAGGCCATCGAAAAGGAAACCTCGCGCATCCCGCAAGCTCCCGGCGTGTACTGGTTGGACGGCAACCAGACCAAAACGATGCAAGTCGCCGAGGCTTCGGTCCACATCAATAAGAAACGGGAGGTGCTGAAGGTGTTGTCGCCGATCGGACAGGCGATGAGCGGCAAGGGCACGCTCGAAATCGAAGGCGCGCATTCGGCCAACGTCTTCAGCAACCCGGAACAGGAATTCTACATCCAGCTTTCCGAGCCGGAACGGTTCGGCATCGCCAGATTGACCAGTAAGGGCAATGTGCGGATCGTGGAGAACCTGGTCTATTTGCCGGTCGATAAGGATGTGGAGGAAACGCCCACGCTGGTGGAAACCTTGCAGCGGGAGTTGGACCCGGCTGGGCTATACAAGGTCTGGCCCAAGGATCCGCTGCCGGAGGGCGAATACGCGGTGGTCGAGTACACGCCAAACGCGGTGAACATTCAGATTTGGGACTTCTCGATCCGGCCGAAAGCGCCGGGGAAATAACCAAAGCTTATCCAACCTCAGGTTCCGCGCAGGTGCGGCCGCGGAGCCAAGTGCGGACTTATCCCGGATTTCCATTTTCACGACGTACTCGATAACTTCCTGACATAGTCGGACGCCTTATTCATGCGGGTTTCAACGTGATGAAGACGCTCCGGAGGTCAACGCCCAATGTCTCCTGCTCGCCATACACCGGAATCTCGGTGGAGTCCATGTCCAGAACCACCCATTGCGCCGCAGAGAGCCACCTGACGCGGCGGCTGTTCGGGGCGATAATACGCCGGAACGCGGCGTTGCCGGTGGCGACTGGGTAAAGGTAGAAGGCGGCCGTGTGCAGCAAACTTCAACAAGGAACAAGGAAGAAAGCGGAGGTGTCGATGGAACTTACTGTAAGGGTAAGACTTGCCTCTCTTGGACTTGTGACTGCTGTGGAAAAGTGTCGCAGGTGCAGCCGACGGCCGTGTTTCAGAGCCAAACCTCCACAATTGTGGATTGAAGAGCGTCCGTTGGACGTACACTAAAAGGGACGGGACTGCCCATAATGGGAATTCCGGACAAAGACTACCAAGCTAGGAGCCATTTCAAGTATGGGAGCAACTTACAATTGCGTAACGCCCACCGAGGTGGCCGCCAATGCATTGGCGCGTGCCGCCTACCTGCATGTGGTTTCGAAGGATGACACAATATTCTTCCCCCACGTCGACAGTTGCACGGCCATCGCGTTCCTTTGCGCCGATGGGGTCATGGTGGGAGGTCACGTCCCGGAGGACTGGGGTGATGCGACTCCGGCTTACACCGCCACGTCTTACCCGCAGAACGCCAGGAGAATGGTCAGAGAAATGCTGGCAGCGCTCCAAAGCATGCGGAAAGATACGGGTACCGCTGGCGACGTCAACGTCCTCATAACCTTCGGAAATTCAAGCACCTTCCAGGACATCCACAGTGAACTGACAACCGGCGGTGTGACCATGAGTGGCGAGCTCCACTGGGAGAACCTCCTCCCCACGGGGGGAGACCTCGAACTCAACGGTCCGAAACAGGAGGTGTTTGCATACGACTTTACAACCAAGCTATGCGTGGGCAACTTCGACTTTTCCTCGATCAAAGCGGTGAAATACAAAACTTCCATAAATCAGTCTCCTCTGTTCTATGTTGCTAGACAGATGCAGAACTGGTTTAAGAAAGACGTCAAGGAAGGCACGTTCGCCTATGCCTTCGACACAGACTGTCTCAAGAAGATATGCCCCCCACCGGCGACGCCGCAATCCGGCGTATCATCGCCCCAAACGGCCGCCGCGTCAGGTGCAGCAACACTGGCTGCGTGGTTTAAGTGGGTGACGAAAACACTGGGACCTTGTAAGAGCTTTGATGCGACCACAGGCAACATGATGGAGGGCACGGTGACATTCAACTTCGCCGGCAACATGAAGGTCGTCGCGAAACTCAAGCTGAAGCGGGCAGATCCAGTCAACCAGATCGTGACATTCGTTCACCAAATCTCAGGCCCTCCCAAGTTTTGAAGGGGCTCGATCGGTATTCCGCGGTTGCGGCAACCGAAGCGCCAGGCAGTGAAGGAGGCTGCCAATCGGTGTATACGAGATCCCGGCTCAAACAGTTCAATCACGGTTAAGGAGACTGAATGGGACCTGGAAGTCTAAAATGGAAATTCCGGTTTAACGCCCCTTTTTGACGCCCATGTGCCTGAGGATCTCCGCTTATGGCTCAGGGGGTTTCAGCGCACCTCGGACGAGCGCCTGTCTGATGCCGGCAAGGTTATTGTTGATCCGCGACAGCATCTGATAGAACTTCCAGACGCAGAAAAACAGCACGACGTAGTAAAGAAGCCCAACCAGGACTGCTGGAATCATGGTTAGCGCCAGAGAGTTGCCGATCATTTCAGACTCCTGAGCCGGTATTGTAACTGCCGGTACGCTCGAAGCGGGCGTCGGCAGGAGTGCCGACACAGCTCGCAAAGAACCGGCGGCAAAGCCGGCGTTACGAAGAAACGCGGCTCCGCAGCGCCGGCGATCTTTGCCGCCATTTTTCTTCCCCACGTACGAGTGCGCGCGCCACGTTCGCCCGTCACGCAATGCGACATTGTTCTTGCGTTGGTCCTAGGTCCGCGGCTCGGCCGGCAGCAGGATCGGCGAGGCGGGGGAGGCAAACGCGGGAGGCGTTGCGGTGGGCTCCTCCATCTCCGCCGGTTGCGCGGTGGGATGGAAGTTGAACCATTGCGCCAGTTCCTCGTCGCCGGCGCGGCGCCGGGCCATGATGACGCGGCGGCGGGCCAGCGCGCGGGGCAGGCAGCGCGCGACGTGCCAAAAGGCGGCGGCGGAAGTGGGCTCCCACAGAATCGATCCGCCGACCACCAGCAGGTCGCGCAGCGTGGCGGGCAGCCAGCAACGGCTATAGACGCCGCCGGTAACGTTCTTGATGCGCATCAGGAAGCGGTTCTTCACCGAGTGCATGTTGATGAGGGCAGGCACCGAGCGCCGGTTGTCCGGCGTGACTGTGCGCACGTGGAAAGCCTCCGCCGCCGGCGTATAGAGTGTCCGCCAGCCGTACAACTGGGCCCGCCAGGCGACGTCGGCGTCTTCGCGGTAAACAAAGAAATCGGGATCGAAGAAATCGCCATCGATGGCCACGTCGTCGATCATGCTGCGCCGGTACAGCGCGGCCGCCGCGGACGCGCCGAAGACGTATTCCAGGCTTTCGTAGCAGCCGCGATCCGGCTCGCGCCAGCCCCGATCGAAGTGCCGCAGGGCGGGCGTGAAACAGATGCCGGTCGAATCGATGCGCGCCTCATCCAGCGGCTGGAAACCCGGCCCAATGGAAAGCAGCTTGCCGCACACGGTTCCCGCTTCCGGGTCGGCCTGGCCGGCTTCCACCAGGGCGCGGACGAAGCCGGGGCGCAGCAACACGTCCGGGTTCAGGGTCAACACCCATTCGGTCGCAGTGGCACGGATGGCGCGGTTCTGCGCTTCGGCGAAACCCAGGTTCCGGCCGCAGCGGATCACCCGCAACCGCCCGCGGAACTGGCGCAGCGCAGCCGCGGTGCCGTCGGTGGACCCGTTATCCACCACCACGATTTCAATCGGAACGCCCTCCTGCCGGAGTACCGCCTCCAGACAGCGTTGGATGTAGCGCGCGCTGTTATACGTGACGATGGCTGCACAGACGGTTGGGCCAGGCATTGAAGTTCTGTTACAAAGACCCGCCACCCCGCCGTTCCAACTACACCAAAGCGTCCGAGCTCCGAGAAATAAAGTTTAAAAAAAGTTGTCTGGGGTGTAGTGGAAAAGCTTACTGTGGGGTCTTAGTGGTGAGTTTTGTGTATGGCCGCGTTCTATATGAGTGAGGAATTGGTGGGCATCTTGCGTCAGGAAGGCGCTGCATCGGCACTGCAAACTCAAGTGGCTCAATTGTTTGAGGAGTCCCGCGAGGATGTTTACCGGTACCTGATGACGCTCGGTTTGACGCCCTCGCGGGCGCAGGACGCCACTCAGGAAGTGTTCCTCCGCCTCTATGCCGCGCTCAAGGGTGGTGAAGAGATCGAAAACCCGCGGGGCTGGATATTTCGGGTTGCACACAACTGGGGTTTGAAAGTGCGCGCCCGGTACGCCTCGGAAAATCCGTTCGACGCGGACTTGGAAGCCAAGCTGGCCGCGCCGGTGCACGACGCGGAACACGACCTGTTGGAACGCGAGCGTATGCTGCGCTTTCATCGCGAGGTGGAAGCTCTGTCGGAGCAGCAGAAACGGTGCCTGTTCCTGCGCATGGAAGGACTGCGGTACCCGGAAATCGCGGCGGCGATGGGCATCAGCCCTTCGGCAGTTTGCGAATTCCTGCGGCGTGCGATGGCGCGGCTGAAGAAGGTGCGGGATGAGTAATTGGCCGTCCGGACATCCCGAGGAGGGCCTGCTGCTGCGCTCGCTGGATGGCGAGTTGCCGGCGCGCAAGGGGCGGCAGGTCCGCAAGCATCTGGAAGCCTGCTGGCAGTGCCGCGCGGAGATGGAATCGCTCGAAGCCACGGTGGCCGAATGCGTCCGCTACCGCAAGCAGGTGCTCGCCGGACTTTTGCCGGAAGCGCCGAACGCGTGGCAGACGCTAGATCGCGGTTTCGACCGCGTGGATGCGGAACTCGCTGCGGCGCCGCTTTGGAAACGCTTGCCGCGGCTGGCCCCGGCCTGGCAGTGGGGAGTGGCGGCCGCGGCTGCGGCTGCGCTGCTGATCGTGGCCATCGTACAACTCGGCCGGACACCCAGCGTGCAGGCGGCATCGCTGCTCGAAAAAGCCGTGGCTGCGGCCAGCGCGCACCCGGCGCCGGTTCGCACCATCGGCGTTCACATGCGCTCGGGCTTGCCGGCGCTGCACACCGTGGGCGGCGCCGCGGGAAATTGGTTGCCCCTGCCGCCCGACATCCGCATGGAGTTCCAGGCTGCGCATTACGACGATGCGGACCCGCTCAGCGCGCGCGCCTTCCAGGCGTGGCGCGACAGCCTGCCGCACAAGACGGACGAGGTGGAGACAGAGCCCGCCGCGGAAAATCCCCACGAGCCGTGCTATCGCATCCGGACCCAGGCGGCGGAAGGCGAATTGGCCTCCGCCACGCTGCTGCTGCGCGTCGCGGACCTGGCGCCGGTGGAAAGCAAATTCGAATTTCGCGATCAGAATTGGATTGAATTCACGCAGGTTATGGAGCCTCCATTCCAACCCGACGGTTTTCCCGTTGCGCCTGCTCCTGAGGCTCCCTTGCGGCCAGTCGTACCAAGCCGGCCGGCTGCACTTGCGCCCAGGTCTTCGGCCTCGATTTCGGATGAATTGCAGGTGGTTACTCTGCTGCACCGGATCGGGGCCGACCTGGGCGATCCTGTGGAAGTCAATTTGACCGATGGCAAGGTGCTGGTATCGGGCGCAGGAGTTTCGCCCGAGCGCCAGCGGCAGGTTCACGAACTGCTGGATAACGCCCCCAACGTGGAGGTGCGCTTCTCCCAGCCGGAAGCTGCTCTGATAACGCCTCCCGCGGAGGCGCCGGCTACGGCGGGCGATGCGGCCAACTTGGGGATTCAGACGCGTCTCGAGAAGCAACTCGGCGGGCGCGCGGCCTTCGAGCGCTTCAGCACGCATGTGCTCGATGGCAATGAAGCCGCCATGGCGCACGCTTACGCCCTGCGCAGCGTGGCGGAGCGCTTCCCGGCCGGAAATGAAGAATCGATGGCCGCACCGGATCGCACGCAACTCCATCAGCTCGCGCGCGATCACGTAGCGGCACTGGAAACGCAGGTGCGGGTGATGGAAGGCGCACTGGCTCCCGTGCTGGCCGGCCTCGGCGGCAAAACCGCAGCGGCTGCCTCCGCGCCTGGCACCGGCACCGCATGGCAACAGGCAGCCGAAGATACCTTCCGCGCTTCGCGGCGGCTGGAAGTGCTGCTCGCGGTCCTGCTGGGAGTCACGCCGGGTGAGAACGCGGCTGGCGATCTGCCCTCGCAAGTGCTGACCGCCGTGGCGGACTTGAAGACCGGTCTCGACCGCTGCCAGAGCCTGCTGGCGCAGTAGCGGCCGAGCGGTTCTATACGGTCTTGTAACCGTTGTTGAAAAGCAAGCGTCAATATCAATGGGTTGGTCTGGGAATTTCAGGATTCCCGCCAGCCCCCGACGGCGGGCGTACATCCTCCGAACGTCCGCCGTTTCTTTTCTACAACCCCCATTTTTTCAAGAACTTCCCCGCCTTGCGCCGAGTCGCGGGGCGCGGGTTGTCCAGTTGCCGGCGGACGAAGCCGACCACCACGCGTTTGCGCGGGATGCACTCAAAGAATCGATCCAACGACTGAATCGCGTGCCCGATGGCCACGTTGCGGCACTCTTCGGTCTCGTACTTCGCCCGGCCGACGGTGAGAATGCCGGCCGCCAGCTTGTCCGCCAGGCGCGGTTGGGCCTGGGCGATCATTGCCGCCGCCTGGATCACAGTCCCCGCGCCGATCATCTGCGGGCCGCGTACAGGCTTCAAAAACCTGCCCAACAGCGGCGCGAGCTTGCGCGACCGGTCCACGCGCGCGAGATTGGCCAGGATGCGCGCCGCGTTCCAGCGGAAAATGCTATTGGGGTGGTCCAGCAGGCGGACGAACTTGTCGAAATCGGGGTAGAGCAGTTGCGGCGATTCTTCGCTGAGGCGCCGCAGGTCGTTCAGGCAGCCGAATCTGACGCGTGCGGCCGGCGCCTCGAGTCCGGCCCAGGCAGCCGCGAGGCGGTCCCGCTCTGTCCACAGTGCGCTCATATAGCTGATACATACAATGCCGCGCGGTGGAAAGCAAGGCGGGGCTGACGGTAGGAATTCACGCCGGGCCAATGGCTCGAAACAGGTTCTTCACGCCTTCCGCTCGCATGTCGCCAGCCAAAAGCGGGCCAGGGCCTCTACGCTTCCAGGCCCATCTGGGTGAGGCGGTACCGCAACGCGTTGCGCGTCAGGCCGAGCAGCCTGGCGGCCTGGCTCTTGTTGCCGTCGGCGCGGCGCAGGGCCTCGCGAATGATCTCCTGCTCATAGGCGTCCAGCGTCAACCCCTCGGGCAGGAAATGCGTATCGGGCTGCGAGCGCGGCCGGCGGTCGGCTTCCAGCTTGATATCGGCGGCATCGAGAGCCGTGCCGGCGCACATCACCAGGCTGCGCTCGATCACGTTCTCGAGCTCGCGCACGTTGCCGGGCCAGTAGTAGGCGATCAGCTTTTCCATGCCGGCGTCGGTGATCCGCTCCACCTGGCAGCCGTTTTCCGGCGCCAGCTTGTGAACGAAGTGGTTGGCCAGGAACGGAATGTCCTGCTTGCGCTCGCGCAGCGGAGGAATATTGAGCGGCACCACGTTGAGGCGGTAATACAGGTCCTCCCGAAAGGTGCCCTGCTCCAGGGCGGCGCGCAGGTCCTGGTTGGTGGCGGCGATGACGCGCACATCGATGCGGCGCGTCACGTTGCTGCCCAGCCGCTCGAACTCGCGCTCCTGCAGGATGCGCAGCAGCTTCACCTGAATGGCGGCCGGCACGTCGCCGATCTCATCCAGAAACACGGTGCCCGTGTCGGCCTGCTCGAACTTGCCGGGCTTGGAGGTCTGCGCGCCGGTGAAGGCGCCTTTCTCGTAGCCGAACAATTCACTTTCCATCAGGTTCTCGGGGAGGGCGCTGCAGTTGATCTTGACCAGCGGGCGTTCGCGCCGCGGCGAGTGGAAATGGATGGCGCGTGCGATCAGGTCCTTGCCGACGCCGCTTTCGCCGGCCAGCAGCACAGTGGCGCGGGTGGGCGCCACGCGCTCGATGGAGGCGAAGATTTCCTGCATCGCCGGGCTGCGGCCGATGATGTTGTCGAACTCATAGCGGCGGCCGAGCTCCGCCTTGAGCTCGCGGTTCTCGTCGCGCAGCGCGCGCACTTCGAGCGCCTTCGACACCACCTGCATCAGGTGATCGAGACCGAACGGCTTGAGCAGAAAATCCGTAGCGCCGGCCTTCATGGCTTCCACCGCGGTCTCGATGCTGCCGAAGGCAGTCATCATGATCACCGGGACGTGCGCGTTCTGGCGCCGGATGACGCCGAGAAACGCCAAGCCGTCCATGGAAGGCAGCTTGAGGTCGGTGAGCACCAGGTCGGCGCGATCGACCACTTTGAGCGCTTCTTCGGCGGTGGCGGCTTTATCGACGTCGAACCCCCCGGAGACGAGTTGCAGCTCGATCACACGGCGGAGTTTTTCTTCGTCTTCAACCACCAGAATGCGTTTTTTCATAGATGCGCTGCCCAATGTGTGGGGCAGGATGATATCCTGCGCCGGTCCGATTGGCAATCGGACCGCAGCTTGGCAAGCTGCCCCACTGCCACCTGCCTCCCGCTACGCCGTTCGAACCTCCATCGGCAGAATCACGCGGAAAACGCTGCCCTTCCCCGGTTCGCTCTCCACCGTTATATTACCGCCGTGTTCGTCGACGATTTTGGAAACAATGGCCAGCCCGAGGCCAACGCCCTGCGGCTTGGTGGTGAAGAATGGATTGAAAATGTTGTCGCGCTGAGCGGGATCGATGCCGCAGCCGCGGTCGATCACCGACACTTCCGCATTGGCGAAGGCGGCGCGGGTCTTCACCGTGACGGCTCCGCCCGGCGGGCTGGCCTGCGCGGCGTTGATCAGCAGGTTGTAAAAAACGCGCTCCAGCAACTCGGCATCGAAAGCAAATGGCGGGATGCCGGGCTCATAATTGCGATAGAAGGCGATCGCGGGCGCCTCGCGCTCGGCCAGGGCCACAGCGCGATCCAGCGTCTGCGCCAGGTCGGCCTGGGCGAGTTGGAGTTCGAGCGGGCGGGCGAATTGCAGGAAGCGGGTGATCAGCGAGTTGCACCGGTCCACTTCGGAGGCGATGAAGCCGGCCATTTCGCGCGCCACCTCGTTTTCCGCCGCCAGGCTTTGGGTAAGCATTTCCGAAGAGGCGCGGATGGTGCCGAGCGGGTTGCGCAGTTCGTGGGCGAGCCCGGCGGAGAGCTGGCCCAGCGCGGCCAGACGGTCGGCGCGGCGCTTCTCTTCTTCGGCCTGCTGGAGCTGGAGATTGGCGGCGGCGAGTTGCTCGGCCGCAGCGCGGGACTTGCGGGTCTGGCTCCGCAGGTCCTCGGCCACCGAGGCAGCCAGGGTGCCGATGATAGCCAGCAGCACCAGGCGTGGGATTGTGTCCGCGATAACCTCCGACGGCTCCGGCACCCAATGCAGGAAAACCAGGTACGCCGCACCGGCCACGGCGGCGCACAGCGTGGTTCCGATTACGCCGAACATGGTGGCCGCCGAGACCACCGGCAATAGCAGCACTGGCCAGTACACACTGTTGATGGAGTACGTATACCCAATTAGCATGAACCCCAGCGCAAGCTTGATCACGATCCAGAGCAGGCGGCTGCGGGTGGTCGGTTCGGCGGGGATTTTCGGCTCCAGCACCTGGGCCACGCCCAGCGCCACCAAGAATACGATTTCCTGAGCGTCGCCGATCTGCGGCCACGCGATCAGCACGCCGAACAGCGCCAGCCACACGAAATCCCGCGGCTGCACCAGGCGAAAGCAGCGGGCCAGGAATTGGGAGGGGCGCAACATAAGCGTGGATGCGGGCGGCCCAGGGCGATCGTCGATTCCGCTGTAAGTCGAAAAGCGGGCAAGACGGTCGCCGCTACATTATGCCACAATGAGGTTGAAACGTCTCATGCCCAAATCGAGTATGTTGGATCGGGACGAGTCTGCCGGTCCGGATTCTCAAACCAATAGCGAACCCGTCGAATCGTTTGCCGATATTCTTTCGCAGTACGAGCAGACGAGCTCCCACGCCGGTGAGGAACGCCGCGGATTCAACGGCACGGTGGTGGCGGTGACCGCGGAGTCGGTCCTGGTGGATATCGGCTTCAAGACGGAAGGCATCCTTCCGCTCGCGGATTTTACCAATGCCGGAGAAACCGTAAAGCGGGGCGACCAGGTCGCGGTTTCCATTAAAGGGCGCGATCCGGAAGGCTACTACGAATTGTCGCGCCTGAAGGTGGAGCGGCCGCGCGACTGGTCGGCGCTCGAAAAGGCGTTCGCAGACAAAGCGCCTATCGCGGGCGTGGTAACCGCGGTGGTCAAGGGCGGTTTGAGCGTGGACGTGGGCGTGCGCGCGTTCATGCCGGCATCGCGCTCGGGCGCGCGGGAAACGGCCGACGTCGAGAAACTGGTCGGGCAGGAGATCCGCTGCCGCATCATTAAACTGGACACGGCCGACGAAGACGTGGTGGTGGACCGCCGCGCCGTGCTCGAGGACGAAGAGCGCGAGGCCAAGGAAAAGCGCTACAGCCAAGTCAAGGAAGGCGAGACCGTCACCGGCACCGTGCGCAGCCTGACCGATTTCGGAGCGTTCGTCGATATCGGCGGAGTGGATGCGCTGCTGCACGTGGCCGATATTTCCTGGGGCCGCGTCAACAAGCCGGCCGACGTGCTGAAGCCGGGCCAGGAAGTGGAAGCCAGGGTGCTCAAGGTGGATGCCGCCAAGCGGCGCATCGCCATCGGCCTGAGGCAGCTTCAGCCGCACCCGTGGGACCTGGCCGGCGAGAAATACAAAGCCGGCGACCGCGTGCACGGCACGGTCACGCGGCTGGCCGATTTCGGCGCGTTCGTCGAGCTCGAAAAAGGCGTGGAAGGGCTGATCCACCTTTCCGAGATGTCGTGGTCGAAGAAGGTGCGCAAACCGGCCGATGCCGTCAAACCCGGCGAGCAGGTGGAAGTGGCCGTGCTGGGCGTCAACCAGGCCGAACGCCGCATCTCGCTGGGCCTCAAGCAGGTGCTGGGCGACCCGTGGGCTGAAGTGCCGCGCAGGTTTCCGGTGAATTCGCAGGTGGAGGGAATTGTCACCAGCCTGCAAAAGTTCGGCGCGTTCGTCGAGCTCGCCGAAGGCGTGGAAGGCATGGTCCACGTGGGCGACATCAGCGCAGAAAAGCGCATCAACCATCCTCAGGAAGTGCTGAAGGTGGGGCAGACGGTGAAAGCGCTGGTGCTGGAGGCCGACGTTGCCAAGCGCCGGCTGCGGCTGGGCATGAAGCAACTCGTTCCCACCGGCCTGGATGAGTACATCGCCGAACATAAGGCCGGCGATGTGGTGACGGGGCGGATGACCGATGTTTCCGGCGCCCGCGCGCGGGTCGAGCTGGGCGAAGGGGTGCCGGCCACCTGCCGCATCCCGAGCGACCCCGCGGGCGACGGCGAATCGCAACCGGCCGCCGACAAGGCGGACCTTTCTTCATTGACGTCCATGCTGGAGGCCAAGTGGAAAAAAAGCGCGGCCTCCGGCGGCGCAACCAGGGACGAAGCTCCGCGCTCCGGCCAGATCCGCAGCTTCCGCATTGTGAAGCTGGACGCCGCGCAGAAGCGAATCGAAGTGGAGCTGGCCTAGGCGTTGCCCTTGCATTCCAGCACCGTGGGGCAGGTTGATAACCTGGGGCACCGCGCAAGAGTGACTTCGCGGCTGCCACCTGCCGATTCAACCCGCCGGCGTTCCGGCATTCACCGCAGCCTTTTGTTCGGCAATCGGCGGGGCTGTTTCGGGCGCAGCCGCTGCTGGCAGATACCGCGGGAAACGGCCGAGCAGCGCTCCATACAGCAGATGGCCCAACACCGCCGCCCGTCCTCCGTGGAGCAGCGCGGCCAGTGGCAGCGCCGCCTGCCACAACCAGCGGTAGGCGATCCAATACCAGCCCAAGCCAAACGCCATGGCGACCAGCGCCAGGCGGAGACGCGCCATGGGGCGGCCGACGGCCAGCGCGAACAGCATGCCCAGCACACCATAGAGCAGGATGTAGAGCGACACGCCGAACGCGGTGTTCCATACCGAACCGGTGTAGAAGGCGGCTGCCGGATAGAACGCGCCCGCCAGCAGGTTGGGGCCGGTCCAAAAATCCTCGCGCCGCCAGACCGAGCAAACGCCCAACCAGAACAGCATATTGAGCACACCTACGGTGCCTGCCTGAAGTCCGGCCAGGGCGCGATCCAGGCGCCCGGCTGCCTGCTGGTGACCCGCCGTCATCCATTTCAGCCTATACTGGGCACACGGGGAAAGGCAAAATCAGAAAAATGCGTCGCGTGGCGATAACGGGAATTGGCGCGGTGAGCCCCAATGGAATCGGCCGGGAATCCTTTTGGCAGGCCAGCCGCAACGGCGTCAGCGGAGTGAGGCGCATCTCGCGCTTCGATCCGACGCCGTTTCAGGTGCAAGTCGCGGGGCAAGTGCCCGACGAGTTTGACGAAACGCGTTACGTGGACGTGAAGGACCGCCCCCACGTATCGCGCGCCGTGCCGCTGGCGGTTTCGAGCGTGGGGGAAGCGCTGGAAGACGCCCATCTGGAGCCGCAGCGCATGACCCGCGACGAACTGCGCGGCATCGGCGTCATGGTGGGCTCCGGCGGCGGCAGCCAGGATTTCAGCGAGGAGCAATACCGCCTCTATTACACCGGCCACCTGAAGCAGTGCAGCGTCTACACCATTCCCACCGGCACCATCGGCACGCTGGCCAGCGAGGTGTCGATGCGGTTCGGCTTCCGCGGCCTCAGCCACATCGTCTCCACCGGCTGCACTTCCTCCACCGACGCCATGGGATACGCCTTCCGCCACATCCGCGGCGGGGTTCTCAATACCATCGTCGCCGGCGGCGTGGATTCGCCCATCGCACCGCTGATCCTGCGCGGGTTCCAGTTGATGCGCATCATGTCGACCCGCTGGAACCAGCAGCCGGAGCGCGCTTCGCGGCCATTTTCGCGCGACCGCGACGGGTTCGTGATCGCCGAAGGGGCGTGGTTCTTCGTCTTCGAGGAAATGGAACAGGCGCGCGCCCGCGGCGCCAAGATTTACGGTGAAGTCACCGGGTACGGGTCCACCTGCGAGGCCTACCACCGCGTGCGGCTGGAAGAGTGCGGCGAAGAGCCGGCGCGCGCCATCGGGCTGGCCCTGGAAGAATCCGGCATCGCGCCCTCCGACGTGCAGTACATCAACTATCACGGCACTTCCACCGAGCTGAACGACCGCATCGAAACGCGCGCCGTGAAGCTGGCCTTCGACGGGCACGCTTACAAACTTCCCGGGTCGTCGCTGAAGAGCCTCATCGGGCACCCGCAAGGCGCCTGCGGCGCCGCCGGCGTGGCAGCCACCCTGCTTGCCATGCGCGACGGCGTGGCGCCGCCCACCATCAACGTCGACGAACCCGATCCCGATTGCGACCTCGACTACATCCCCACCCCGGGCCGCAAGATCTCGATCGAGCACGCCGTAGCCAATTGCATCGCCTTCGGCAGCAAGAATTCCGCCATGGTGCTGCGCAAGGTCGAGTAGGCGCGGGGAAGCGGAAGCGCCGTAGCCGCTTGCCCGGCAACGTCCCGCCACATCCGCCACGTCCCGCATTGCTTGACGCCCAGCCTTGCGCATGACAAACTGGCGGTGGCGTGGCGAATAAGAGGCTGAGGGACCGGCAGGCGAAAGAGATACTTCGGAAGTGGCCGGAGCGGACGAAGATGTGGAGTGCTCGTGGTGGCAAGGGGTATTGGCTTCGGGCTCAGCCGGCGGACGGAAAGGCCCCAGGCCCTACGATGGCGTCGCCAGGCGCCAAGCTATTCAAAACACAACCCGATGGGCTTTGGGTTCACTTTGGGGGCATCGAGCATATCGAGTATTGCGACGTGGCAGTGATCGAGGTGTGTGGCACCGTCCAGAATTTGAACGAGAAGCGCTCCCGCTACAGCCCTGCAAGCCACAGCCTTGTCCTTCGGTGTTCGGTGAAATGGTTTGCCGAGGAGATAGCAGTCCAGAGAGGCGGAAGGAGGCAACGTTGGGCGGCTGCAGGTTCGATTCCTCGCAAACCGGCCGGCGACGACGCGATCAGCATCCCTATCCGTCACCTTCGGGTCCTCTACGCGCTGTGCAACAGCCTGTACGACATATGGGTGCCGTCGCACACGCCGACCGGTTACGAGTATTTCTGTACCCATGCCTCTCTCGATGGCTACAGTGCCCCGAAAATGCAGACCTTCTTGAGACAGATGTCGGTAGATTCTCAGTTCTACACCCGGCCTTGACGGCGACCAAACGGCCGCTAACCGCTCCCGATGACCCATCGAGCACGCCGTGGCCAATTGCATCGCCTTCGGCAGCAAGAATTCCGCCATGGTGCTGCGCCGGGTCGAGTAGGCGCAGCGGGGGAAGACGACAGGCGGCTTGTCAACACCGTTGTGCCTTCCAAAGCCACCGCAACTTCCACATCCGGCGCCTTTCGCAAACAACTCATGCCAGATTGGTCATCCGATCGACGGAGCAATCCCAGATTTACGGAACTGCGGGTGCATCGTGCGCGCGCATTGACGCGTGGGGTGCTCGGGAGTAGTCTAAAGGAAGAACGGGGTTTCGCTGATGACTCGCTACCTGCCAGCGCGCCATTATCTTTGGTTCGCAATAGCCGCACTTGCACTGGCCGGCGTTTCCACGTGGCGGGCACTGGCGTGGGCCCCCAGCTCCTGGCCCGGCATCGTGCTGGCCTTCCTGCCTGCCTTCTTGTTCGTTCTGACCGCGAATCTTCTTCTGGTGCTGGCTTTCCGGCCGCCGATTGAAGTCCACGAAGGCTACCTGTCGATCGGCCGCCGCGTGATTCCGTGGATGGATATTCGCCGCTTGGACCGGACCGGGTGGATTTCGCCGTTGGTGGTGCGCATTACTCTGTTCGACGATTCGCGCCAGGTGTTGCTATACCCGGGCGATCTGGATGCTTGCAACGCCCTGCTGCGCCACTTGCGCCGCTCCTCGCGGGACGCGTTGATCGACGGCGTTCCCTACCGGCAGTATTGGGGCGAGGTGCTGGCGCCGGTGGCCGAATCGAGCCAGGCGTTGCCGCCGCGCTATCGCATCCTGCGGCCCGAGGACGAAGCCGAGGTCGAACGCCTCTACCAGCGCCTGAAAACAGTCGGCAATCTGGACCAGAAGAATTCCGGGGACGAGAAGTAGCCGATGGCCCGAGGCCGGGTCGTTGTGTGGCGGCTCGGCGTGGTGCTGCTCCTGCTCGTGCTGGCCGCTTACCTCACGCGCACGCTATGGCTCGGCGCGCTTGGCCGCGCCCTGGTTGAGGACGACGGGCCTGCGAAAGCCGATGCGGTGGTCGTGCTGGGCGGCGACGTATGGGGTACGCGCATCGAAACCGCCGCCCGCCTGGTGCGCGCTGGCTTCGCTCCGGTGGTGCTGATCAGCGGCGTGCCCGTAGCATACGGAGTGAACGAAGCGGATCTTGCCATTCCGTATATCGTCCGCCAGGGTTATCCGGCGGAGTGGTTCGTCGCCTTGCGCAATGAAGGGATGTCCACCCGCGAGGAGAGCTTCGTACTGCTGCGCGAATTGCGCCGGCGCCAGATGCAGAGCCTGATTCTGGTTACCAGCGATTTTCACACCGCCCGCGCCGCGCGCTGCTTCCGGGCCGCCGAACGCGCGCTCGGCTACCGCCTGGAGATGCGCGTGGTGCCCGCGCCGGACCGCTATTTTCACGCCGGCTCCTGGTGGCGGAACCGCGAGGGCCGCAAGACCGCGCTGGCCGAGTGGGGGAAGACCATCGCCTTTGCGCTGGGCATCTAGGTCCAATAAAATCAATTGTTTGTGAGTTTGTTTGAGCCTGCCGCAAGGAAATCCACAGGTAACCATTGCGTCCCGCGAGCATCTAATCCATATGGGAACCGACCCGCGTACCAAAGACTACCTTTTGCTGAGCGATTTCGATCAGACCCTGAGCTTCAACGACTCGGGGATCGCGCTCAGCGAACTGATTGGCGTAACGGGGTTCCACGAAAGAATCCAAGGGCTGTCGAACATCCATCTGGTGCAGCAGGGCGGCGAGCTGGCCTACCTCCTGCTGCACGATCCGGAGTACCGCCGGGTGCGGCGCGAGCACCTGGTGGAAGTCGGCAAACGCATTCGTCTGAAGCAAAACATCGGCCTTTTGTTTGAATTACTGCAGGACATCGAAGGCCACCGGTTTTCCTTTTACGTGGTTTCGGCCGCGCCGGAAGAGGTGATCCAGTCCGCGCTCGCCGGTATCATTCCGCCGGATCACATTCACGGCACGCGGTTCCGCTATGACGCGGAGACGGGCGAGATTCAATCCATCGAAAGCGTGCCGGCCGGCTACGGGAAAGTGGCCGTGCTCGACCGGCTGCGTGAGAAGCTGAACATCGGCCGG
Organism: Bryobacteraceae bacterium; assembly: GCA_049511495.1. GTDB lineage: Bacteria > Acidobacteriota > Terriglobia > Bryobacterales > Bryobacteraceae > Bog-375. The sequence goes on from JBEKXZ010000006.1 coordinate 127,114, forward strand.
GACCGGGTGGTCTACGTGGGCGATGGCATATCCGACGTCCATGTCATGTTGCACGTCAGCCGGCTGGATGGCCTGACCATCGCCGTATCGGAGAACAAGTATCTTACTCAGATCGCGCGCCGGACCATTTTGAGCGACAACGCGATCAGCGTGCTGGTGCCCATCCTGGAGGACATTGTCGGGTGGGACAGCTCGCGCATTCATGCGTTCTTCGAAGGCCACGGGTTTGTGCTGCGGGAATGGGAGAAGGTGCGCACCGACCTGCTCACCATCAGCCGCGACGCGCCGCCGGAAGCGGCCATGGCGGCGGGCGTGTGAGGTAGGACAGACGATCGGGTTTGGTCGTCTGTCATGCTGTCGTGCCGGCCCGAGGCTTGACAGGCACGCAAGGCGATGGCCCGTCCTACCCAGCTGTTATTCTGAGGCTGTGACACCTCGCTTCCAATTTGAAGAAATCGTCGACTCCGGCCCGGAGAATTACGACATCCGCACTCGCGTCCCCGGCCCGGCCGGGGCGCTGCCCTTCACCGATGAGATGCTGCGCCAGCGCGCTTCGGGCGATCTTTTCGGATGGACGCAGGATGCCGGCATGGGGTGGGACCCGGCCAAGCTGGGCGGCGCCGAGGTGCTGCTGCTCTCCACTCACGGCGGCATTCGCGCCGCCGATGGCACGCCCATCGCGCTTGGGCTTCACACCGGCCATTGGGAAGTGGGATTGCTCGTGCAGGCCGCGGCCGAAGAGCTGAAAGCGGCGGGCGCGGTGCCGTTCGCGGGTTTCTGCACCGACCCCTGCGATGGCCGCACGCAAGGGACAACCGGCATGTTCGATTCGCTGCCGTACCGCAACGACGCCGCCATCGTCTTCCGCCGCCTCATCCGCTCCCTGCCGACCCGCCGCGCCGTGATCGGCTTCGCCACCTGCGACAAAGGCCTGCCGGCCATGATGATGGCGCTCGCCGGCACGCGCGAATTGCCGGCCGTGCTGGTGCCCGGAGGGGTCGCCCTGCTGGCTGCCGACGGCGAAGATACGGCCCGCGTGCAGACCATCGGCGTGCGCTTCGCTCACCGCCGGATCACGCTCGAAGAAGCCGCCCGCGCCGGATGCAGCGCCTGCGCTTCTCCCGGCGGTGCATGCCAGTTTCTGGGCACCGCCGCTACTTGCCAGGTGGTGGGCGAAGCGCTGGGAATGTCGCTCACACACAGCGCGCTGGCGCCCTCCGGCCACGCAATCTGGCTCGACATGGCGCGCCGTTCCGCCCGCGCCGCGCTCGAGATGGAAGCCCGCGGCATCCGGACACGCGACATCGTCACCGAAGCCGCGCTGCGCAACGCCGTGGCGACACACGCGGCCTTCGGCGGCTCCACCAACCTCATCCTGCACCTGGCCGCCATCGCCCACGCAGCCGGCCTCGGCCGTCCCACCGCCGCCGATTGGGCCCAAGTCAACCGCCGCGTGCCGCGCCTGGTGGATGCGCTGCCCAACGGCCCGCGCAACTTCGCCACCATCCAGGTCTTCCTGGCCGGCGGCGTCCCCGAGGTGATGCTGCACCTGCGCCGCGCGGGTTTGCTGGACACGCGCGCGCTCACCGCCAGCGGGGAAACGCTCGGCCGCATGCTCGATTGGTGGGAGAATTCCCCACGCCGCGCGCGCCTGCGCCAGTTGCTGCAGGAGCGCGATGGCATCGATCCCGGCTCCGTCATCATGGACCCGGATTCCGCCGCGCGCCACGGCCTCACGTCCACGGTCTGTTTCCCGCACGGCAACCTGGCGCCGGAGGGCGCCGTGATCAAGAGCACCGCCATCGATCCCTCCGTGCTCGACGGGGACGGCGTCTATCGCAAACGCGGTCCGGCGCGCGTCTTCACCTCCGAACCCGCCGCCATCGCCGCCATCAAGAGCGGCGCCATCCAGGCCGGCGATGTGGTCGTCCTCATGGGCCGCGGCCCCCTGGGCGCGGGCATGGAGGAGACTTATCAGTTGACCTCCGCGCTCAAGTATCTGGATTTCGGCAAGCACGTAGCCGTGGTCACCGACGCCCGTTTCAGCGGCGTCTCCACCGGCGCTTGCATCGGCCACGTTTCGCCGGAGGCTCTGGCCGGCGGCCCGCTCGGGAAAGTGCGCCCGGGCGACACCATCGAAATCATCATTGATCCGAACCGCCTGGAGGGCCAGGTCAACCTGGTTGGTCCGGGTGGCGTGGAGGACGGCGACCGCGTGCTTGAGGAACGCGCGCCCTGGCCTGGCCTCGCGCCCGATCCCGCCCTGCCCGATGACACGCGCCTGTGGGCTGCCTTACAGGAGGTCAGCGGCGGCACTTGGGCCGGCGCAGTCTACGACGTGGACCGGATTCTGCGCGTGCTCGACGCCGGCCGGCGCGCGCTCGGGGAACGCTGAGACGCGCTTGGATCTCTATTGATTGACCAACAGCTTCTCAGCTCTGTTGCTACCCGGCAGCGGGATGACCATACTTTCCGCCCGATGCGTCATCGCCCAGACGGCTAACTCTGTCCGGTTACTCACTTCGAGTTTTCGGAAGATCCGGTTCAAGTACTCCTTGACGGTTCCCTCCGAAAGATGCAGTTGATACGCGATTTCCTTGTTCGGCTTGGCTTGCCGTATCAGGTCCACGACTTGTTTTTCCCGGAAACTGAGGTCGTGGCCGATGGGCCGGTGCTCCCCTACTGGTCTTCGACAAGCCTGGCAGATTCGTTCTGTGCCACCGCTTCGGAAATCCGTTCCGCAGCGAGGGCAATTTCGCAGAGCCGGAATGCGCCGGTGTTCCTGAGTTAACATGTTGCTCTCCCGTCCACAATCGTCAGACCCCAGACAGGCTGATCGGCCCGTAGGGATTTGATGCAAAGACCTGGAGTATTGAGCTTGCAACCTGAGGGCCACGATTTTGCCCAATGAAAACACAAGGCTTCCTTTATTCGAGATCGGCAGAGGCTGCGTTTTATACAGTCGAGGTTACCAAAAGGGACATTTCACACAAGTCTGCCGAGCCTAAAGGCGACGACGGTGAGTGCCTGGCGTGTTGCGTTGGAGGCCCGCGACCTTGGCGCGGTCTCCATCAACGCGGGGATCAAAGCTGTGCGGAATTCTGCGGTGTAGCCGGCCGGCAACGGGTTGCTGGGTGTACAATCAACCCGGATCAGGAAGTCAAGGCGGAAATCCTGGCGTGTTCCGTCGCCCGGTCAGGATCTCGATGTTGCACCGCTCATCCGCAGACCGCAGACCCGCTCGCGCGAGACGAAGTAGTTGCATCATACACGAACTGCGATCGTCGTTTTCCCTACTCGCTCTGCGGCGCTTCCTTGGACTTTGGCTGAGTGTGTGGGCGTTCTTCACACTTGCGGCCAACCGGCCCCTGGCCGCGCAGGAGGCGCGCTGGCACGAACTGAACGCGCAGGTCAGACAGCTCTACCAACAAGGCAAATACGCTGAGGCCGTCCCGCTCGCTCAAGAATCGCTCCCTCTCGCCGAGGCCACCTTTGGGCCGGAGCACCCCAACGTGGCCACCTCGTTGAACAATCTCGCGGTGTTGTACAAGCAGCAGGACCGCTACGCCGATGCGGAGCCACTCTACAAACGCGCCGTGGCCATCTTGCAGAAGGCGCTCGGTCCCGACCATCCGGATGTGGCCACGTCGTTGAACAATCTTGCCGAGTTGTACGACAGCCAAGGCCGTTACGCCGATGCGGAGCCGCTCTACAACCGCGCTCGAGCCATCCGCGAGAAGGCACTCGGTCCCGACCATCCGGCCGTGGCCCAGTCACTGAACAATCTCGCCTCGCTGTATAAAGAGCAGGGCCGCTACCCCGGCGCGGAGGCACTCTACAAGCGCGCCCTGGCTATCCGGGAGGAAGCGCTCGGCCCCAATCATCCGGATGTGGCCACGGCGCTGAACAATCTCGGCTCGCTCTACCAGCAGCAGGGGCGCTACGCCGAGGCGGAGCCCCTTCACAAGCGCGCTCTCGCCATCCGGGAAAAGGCGCTCAGCCCCGATCATCCGGCCGTGGCCACGGCGTTGAACAATCTCGCTGCGCTTTACTACCACCAGGGCCGCTACGCCGAGGCGGAACCACTCTACAAGCGCGCCTTGGCCGTCCGGGAGAAGGCGCTCGGTCCCGGCCATCGGGCCGTGGCGAGCTCGTTGAACAATCTCGCAGAACTGTACCGGGAGCAGGGCCGTTACGCCGACTCGGAGCCACTCTACAAGCGCGCCCTCGCCATCCGGGAGCAGGCGCTCGGCCCCGACCATTCGCTGGTGGCCACGTCGTTGAACAATCTCGCTGAGCTGTACGACGATCAGGGCCGTTACGCCGAGGCGGAGCCACTCTATAAGCGCGCCCTCGCCATCCGGGAGAAGGCGCTCGACCCCGACCATTCGGACGTGGCCACGTCGTTGAACAATCTCGCTAAGCTGTACGACGATCAGGGCCGCTACGCCGAGGCGGAGCCACTCTACAAGCGCGCCCTCGCCATCCAGGAGAAGACGCTCGGCCCCGACCATCCGGATGTGGCCACGGTATTAAACAGGCTCGCTGCGCTGTACCAGCAGCAGGGCCGCTACGCCGAGGCGGAGGCAGTCTGCAAGCGCGCCCTGGCCATCTACGAGAGGGCGCTCGGCCCCGGCCATCCGGCCGTGGCCACGGCGTTGAACAATTTCGCCTCGCTGTACCAGGACCAGGGCCGCTACGCCAAGGCGGAGCCACTTTACAAGCGCGCCCTCGCCATCCGGGAGCAGGCCCTGGGGCCGCAGCACCCCCTGGTAGGGCTCTCCCTGGCGAATCTCGCCGGGCTCTTTTTTGCCCGGGCGCAGCCTGCGCGGGCCGGGCCCTTCTTCGACCGGGCGTTCGAGACTCTGGCGAGGCAGTTCGAATACTACTTCACCTACATGAGAGAGAAGGAGCGTCTGGCGTTCGTGGCAACCGTGCGGCACGACTTCCCGGAGTACCTCAGTTTTTGTTTGACCTACGGCCAGCAAGTTCCCGGACTCGCTGGAAAGATGTACGACGCGGTGTTGTGGCAGAAAGGGTTCATCGTCCAAAGCGTAGCCGCGCTGCACACCAAGATCCTCGCCAGCGGCGACGCCGAGGCGCTGCGCTTGCTGGACGACCTGGCGGCGAAGAAAAGCGAGTTGGCCAAGCAGGCCGGCGCGCCCCCTGAAGTTGACGCGCAGAAACTGGCCGCGTGGCGCGCGCAAATTGACCAACTCGAACAGGAGGCCAACGAACTGGAAGAAGAGTTGGTCAGGCGCTCTGGGGCGTTGGCCGAAGAGAAACGGTTGGTCCACGTCACCTGGCAGCAGGTCCGCGACGCTCTGAAGAAGGATGAAGCCGCGGTCGAAATCGTGCGCTTCGAGTTCAACGACGGGAAGAAGTGGACCGGCGCGAGCGAATACGTGGCGTTAGTCGTAAGGCCGGAGAGCACGCAGCCGCAGTTGGTGGCGCTGGGCGAAGCCAAGGAGCTGGAGGGCGACCCGCTGCGCGACTATCGGCTGCGCGCGGGGCCGAGTAAGAGCCGCGCAATCCGCGGCGTGGAAGTGGGCGAAGAGGAAAGCGTGAAGAACGCCGCGGCACCAAAGAAGTCCTTCTATCAGGCCTTTTGGAAGCCGTTGGAACCGGCGCTGGGCAGCGCGCGGAGAGTCTATGTGTCAACAGATGGGGTACTGAACCAGGTGGCGCTGGGGGTGGTGCCCGACAACGCGGGACAGTTGCTGATGGAGAAGTACGATCTGCGCATCGTCTCCAGCACGAAGGACCTGCTCCGGAATCCGCATCCTTCCGCGGGGGATACCGCGGTATTGGTGGGAGACCCTCAGTTTCTGCTCTCCGCCGAGCGGCAGCGCAGAGCGGAGGCCCAGCTCCATTCACAGCCTGGGCAGCAGGAGGCAGTGCTCTTGCCGCCCGGTCCGGATCACTCGGGGATCTTGCGCTCGGTCACCCTTGCCGCGCGCAGCGCGTGCAATGCTCCGCCGCCGCAAGGCGGTGTGCTGTGTCCCCTGCCTGCCACCGCCGTTGAAGTGCAGTCCATTGCTTCTCTGCTGCGAACCAAGAGCTGGCAGGTGGCAATCTACCAACAGGACAACGCGCTGGAAGAGGCGGTCAAGGCGGCTCAGCATCCCCGGATGCTGCATCTCTCGACCCACTGCTTCTTCCTTTCGGACCAGCAGGTGAAGCAGACTCAGAGCTTGCTCGACCAGCCCGCGGGCCAGGAAAATCCAATGCTGCGCTCGGGGCTGTTCTTTGCCGGAGCCGACCGTATTCTCGCCGGCGATGCACCGCTGGCTGACGCCGGCAACGGCGTCCTCACAGCCTACGAGGCTACCACCTTGTCTCTGCAGGGTACCGAGTTAGTTGTCCTGAGTGCGTGCGAGACGGGGCTGGGGGAGTCGCAAAACGGCGAAGCGGTATTCGGGCTGCAGCGGGCTTTGCAGGAAGCCGGAGCGGAAGCGGTGCTGATGATCATGTGGCCGGTGCCGGACCGCGAGAAGCAGGAGCTGATGACGCTGTTTTACCAGAAGTGGCTTGGGGGGGAAGACAAGCATGAAGCGCTGCGGGAAGCGCAAAGCGAGCTGCGCGCGACGGTCAAGGCGCGTTATGATCGCGACCTGGCCTACTACTGGGGCGCGTTCGTTCTGGTGGGCCGGTAAAAGTGCGCGAATAGGGAAAATGGACAGAACCTTGGCCCGCAAGATTGCCTCCGTGGTTTGCCTTGTGCTACTTGCGCCCGCGTTAGCAGTTCTCGTGGCCGCGCCGCGTGGTTACGCCTCGGCGAAGCCGCAAAGCAAACTCGAGCGCGCCACCCACCGACCAAGTGCGGCGCGCGACCGAAGGTCACTGGAATCGACGATACCTCTGCCGGAACCGAGGTGGCATTCACAGCGTCACAAAGCGGGTTCGGGCTGTCTCAAAACTCATCGTGCCCAGATTGCGCTCGCTGGCCAGCTTCAAATATCGCAGCGTGTGCCAATCCAGGTCCCAGTAGGCTTTGGCGGCGTACGCGTCCAGCATGACCGGGTCGGTTCCGGCAATCAGGGTTTTCTTCAGAGCCACGTCCGCGAGATTCCCTCCGCTAGGCCCGTTCCGCAGAAGCACCCGATAGGCATCGACGATCGTTAACGTGGGACGCATGAAATCGGCGAGGTCCACCAGGCTTTCGTGAATGTGCTGATGCAGGCGCTGGCGCGTGCCACCCAGGATGCCGTACCAGTTTTTCATTCCCAGCGAGGCGCCGGTCAAGCTGTGGTGCTTGGCGACGGGCAAGTTGATCATCTTATCGGCGCTCAGAAAGGGCTCCAGCACCGGCCAGGAGTTCAGCACCTCCCCGCGCAGATCGACCTCCCGGAACAGGCGGTCCTCGGCGAGGACCACATCGGCGCCCGCCGCGCGAGCGGCCGCGCCAATTCCGCTGCGCGCGAAGCAGGACCGCGGGTCGTTGATGCTGACATCCGTCACGATGGCCCGCCGCGCGCCGGCCTCCAGGCACAGGCGGCTCACTTCGGCGACCACCAGCGGATTGGTGTTGGCGGCCTGTTCGGCCGTGCGGTCCCAGGCGGCGTTGGGCTTGATGACCACTACATCGCCGCGCGCGATGAAGCGGCGTATGCCTCCCAGCTCCTGGATTGCCCGCCGCACCAGGTGCGCGGGGTCATCGCCCTGGATGACCGCCATCTCGGGCAGCGCCGCCTCGCCGGGAACCTGAAAACTCGTGCGCACGGTGGCTGCGGCCGGCGCCGTCGAGTGCCGGCCGCGCTCGTTCAGCCACACGCCCAGCCCGGCAGTAGCAGCGGCGACCCCGCCCAAACGAAGGAGCCGGATCATCGCTTCGCGCCGTCCCGCCGGTTTCGCTTCGAGATCCATGGCCGGTGCGCCTTTGACTTCAACACCAGTTTACGTCTAATCCTGGAGGTGTGAAGGTAGGATTCGGAGATCGGGCGGTTCTAATCCTGATTGGCTTCACGGCCGCCATCGCTCAGATCGTGCTTCTGCGCGAGCTGATGGTGGTTTTCTATGGCAACGAGAGCTCCTTTGGGCTGATGCTGGCAAGCTGGTTGTTCTGGACGGCCGCGGGCAGCAGCCTGGCCGGACACTTTGCCCGGCCCTCTGCCGGGCAAGCTGAACAGCCGCGCCGAATGATGGCCGCCATCCAGGTGCTGATCGCCGTCATCCTGCCCTGTACCATCCTGGCCGTGCGTGGCGCAAAAGGCCTGCTGCAGACGGTGCCGGGCGAGGTGCTGGGGCCGGGCGCCATGCTGCTCACTTCGCTTTCCGTTCTTGGCCCCCTCTGCATCCTTTCCGGAGCCCTGTTCACCGCAGGCAGCAGGGTTTACCAAACGGCTGCCTCCGCGTCCGCCGGTGAGGCCACTGGTTCGGTCTACCTATGGGAAGCCGTGGGGTCGTCGGGTGGCGGCGTGATGGCGGGGTTGCTGCTGATCCGGTATTTGAGCTCGCTCGAGATCGCCTGGTTGCTGGCTCTGTTGAATCTTATGGCTGCCTGCGGTCTTGCCATCTCGAGCCGGCCTTTGCGTCAAGCGGCGATGGGTGGTCTGGTTGGCATTGCCGCCGTACTGGCGTTTTCCGGTTGGCCGCGAAATCTGGAAGCCATCTCCCAGGCGCGCTTCTGGCGCGGCATGCACTTGGTCGCGACGCGCAACTCGGTCTACGGAAGCCTGGCCGTCGTTGGGACGGAAGGAAGCCGGAGCGTTTACGAAAACGGCGTCGTCCTGTTCAACGTGCCCGACCCGCCCGCTGCGGAAGAGGCCGTTCACTACGCATTGCTGGAGCATCCGTCACCGCGCAGTCTCCTGCTCATCGGCGGGGGGCTCAACGGGAGCATCGCTCAGGCTCTGCGGCACCCCACGCTGCAACGGGTGGACTATGTGGAACTCGACCCCGCGATTCTCGACCTGGCGCGAGAATACTTTCCGAGCCAGTGGCTGGCCCTGCGGGCAGACCCTCGCGTGCATGTACACGTAACGGACGGACGGCTGTTTTTGAAGACCACGCAGTCCACCTTCGATGTTGTGATCGTCAATCTGCCAGAGCCGCAGAACGCCCAACTAAACCGGTTCTATACGGTCGAGTTTTTCCGCGAGGCATCGCGAAAGCTCGCACGAGGCGGTCTCCTTTCCTTCCAGTTGCGGTCGTCGGAAAACTACATCAGCCCGGAGCTCGCGCAGTTCCTGCGCTCCATCCACAAGAGCCTGCTGGCGGTGTTCCCGGAAGTCGCAGCCATCCCAGGTGAGACGGTTCACTTCTTCGCGGCACGGCAGGCGGGCGTCCTGGCGCCGGGTGCGGACGAGTTGCTGGCGCGCCTGCACGCGCGCAATCTCGAAACCAGCTATGTTAGCGAGTATTTCATCCCGTTTCGCATGACGCCGGACCGCATGGCCGACATGGACACGCAGCTTCGGCCGGACCCGAAGGGTACCCCATCGACACCTCTAAACCGCGACTTTGCGCCGGTGGCTTACTACTTCGACGTGGCGCTGTGGAGCAGCCAGTTCAACCAAGGCTATCGCCGCCTTTTCCGTACGATGGCCGAAGTCCGGTTCGGAACCGTCTTCGCCACAGCCGGAGTAATGCTGGCGTTGCTGGTGGTTGGAGGGCGCTTTGCGGTTGAGCGGAAGAGCCGGCTTCAACTCGCGGCCGGCTTCTGCACGGCTGCCACGGGTTTTACCATGATCGGGCTGGAGATGCTGCTGTTATTGGCGTTCCAGGCGGTGTACGGCTACGTGTACCGGCAACTCGCGGTGCTGATTGCGGCGTTCATGGCGGGGATGGCGCTGGGGAGTTGGCTCGGGTTGCGGCGGGAGGCGCATGGCGGGATGCGCGTCCTGGCCATAACGCAGGCGCTGGCCGCGGCCGCTCCGCTGCTCCTGCTGGGGATATTCGAGGCCATCGGGCGAGCTAACAGCACGCTAACCCTGGTCGCGAGCCAGATTGCATTCCCCGCGCTGGCGCTGGTTTCCGGCATGTTAGGTGGATACGAGTTTCCGATTGCCAGCCGCATCTTCTTCGGTGGAACCGGGGCAGGAACTGCTGTGGCAGCTCGGCCCGGTACGCTCTATGCGCTCGACCTTGCCAGCTCGTGCCTCGGCGCGGTTTTGTTTAGCGCCTGGTTCGTTCCCATATTCGGCTTTCTCAAAACGGCGCTGCTGTCGGCGCTGGTGAGCCTGGCGTCGGCGATGGCCATACTTGGGGATTTCGCAACAGATCCAGCGGAGCGAGCGCCGCAACCGGCCTGCTCTCGCCGAACACCAGGGCGGTAAAACGGAAGAGATCGGCATCGGCGTCCCGCCATGTACCCGCCGGGAGGCCGGCCTTGTGACACACCTGCTCCAGGAGGGTGGCCCGATCCCATTTTTCTTCGCTCGCGACCTGAGGCAGAAACAGGCCTTCATGGCCGAGCGCGTGGATCAGCACGCCGTGATGCCCAAGGCGGATCTCCCGGGTGTCCATCACGCGGCGCAACGGGGATAAAACCGAGATCTCGTAATGCAGGTCTCCCAGTTCGCTGGCGGTGACCGGGAGGAATCGGGTGTCTCTGAGCGCTGCCATGATCGCCACCTCGCGCACCGTGAGATACAGGGCTTTAACTGGCGCTACCGATCCGATGCAGCCACGCAGCTCTCCGTTCTTAGTCAAAGTTACGAACGCGCCGCGCTCCTGCGCGAGCGCCTCCAGTCCGCCGGTGGAGCACTCGTAAGTCTTGCCCTCGCGCACCGCGGTCTCGACTGACTTGCGCGCGATTTTCAGGAGCGCATCCTTCTCCGGCCAAGTGAGGGTGAACGGCGCCTCGTCGGCCTTGACCGTGCCCGCGGCCTTCACCAGGGCGACGGCGCCGTAGCCGACCACGCGGCTGTGGTCGCCGGTGACGTCGCCGGTGTTGGCGTAATGGAGGAGAGTGGCCTGGTTGGCCCCCAATCGCTCGGCGGCGATCATGGTGGCCACGATCGGCCCTCCGCCACATGCCTCCCAAACCCGCAGATCGAGATTGCGCGACAGGTCGAAGTAATCGTACTCTTCGATGGCCTTCAGTGTTTTATGGTCGATTCTCACCGCTTCATCGTACGTATGATAGTGCGAGAGGTCGGAGCTGGCCAGAATCAGGGTGTTGGTTCCCGCCACCAGCTTTGCCAGCGCCACGCCGAGCGCGCGGCAGGCATCGTAGCTTTGATCTCCCATGATCACCGGCACCAGCTCGAATTGCCCAAGCACCCGCTGCAGGAAGGGCAGTTGGACCTCGATCGAATGCTCCAGGCGGTCCGGGGACGGCGTGTGACCCGCCCCGGAAAGCTTGATCGAGGGGCCCATCTTGGCGAGCTTTGCGGCGAAAGCTTGGTCCACGGGAACCTGGCCGAACGGCGTCGCGTAGGCAGCGCCGTCATACACCGATGAGTAATCGAAGGCTTCGTAATGCGAGGGGGCAACCACCACCACGCGGTCGAATTTGCGGCCCTTCAACAATGCATACGAGTACGCGGCGACCGGACCCGAATATTGATAGCCTGCGTGCGGCGCCACCAGCGCCACCACATTTTCGAGCGGCGGGGGTGACGCTTTCGCGAGGAAGCCGTCGATCATCCTCGCCAGCTCCTTCGGATCGGCTGGATAGAATGATCCTGCCACCGCTGGTTGCCTGATCTTAAGCGCTTGTCCGCCGCCGCTGGAAGCTCCTTCCGCCAGAAGGAAACCCGCCAGCAGGGACAACGCGATGACGCCAAACGACGGTATCTTCATATGCGGTGTGCTCCGTCCCAAATCCCGGGGATAGCTTGCTGGCAGAACCGGCACTTGCCCCCGTCCAGGTGCATCGCTCGAACGGTGAAACCGGCGCGCTCTACCACGACGCGGCGGCATTTCGGGCACCAGGTGCTCTCGGCCGGATGGCCGGGAACATTGCCGATATACACGTAATGCAGACCCTCGGCGTCGCAGATCGCCTTGGCGCGTTCGAGCGTCGGCAAGGGCGTGGGCGGAAGATTCTTCAACAGGTAGTCGGGATGGAAGCGCGAGAAGTGCAGCGGGACATCCGGGCCGAGTTCCGCTTTGACCCAGCGGGCGAGCCCTCGGAATTCCTCGTCGGTATCGTTCAAGGTCGGCACCACCAGGTAGACCACCTCGCTCCAGGTGCCTTGCTTGCGGATCGTGAGTAGGGTGTCGAGCACCGGCTTCAGCTCGCCGTTCACGACCTCTTTGTAGAACTTCTCGGAAAAGGCCTTGAGGTCGATCTTGATGGCGTCCACCCGAGCGCACAACTGCTTCAGCGGCTCTTCTTGGATATAGCCGCCGCTGATGACTACGCTCTTCACGCCCGCGGCGCGGCCGGCCGCCGCGGAATCAAGGACATATTCGGAAAAGATCACCGGCTCACTGTAGGTGTAAGCGATAGAAGGGCACTGATTCTGGCGGGACAAGGCGGCCAAATCCTTAGGCGGCATGTAAATGCTGTTGACCTGTTCCGGACGGCTCTGCGAGATGTCCCAGTTCTGGCACATCTTGCAATTGACGTTGCAGCCCGCAGTAGCTACCGAAAACGCCATGCTGCCGGGCAGAAAATGGAACAACGGCTTCTTCTCGATGGGATCGACGTGAGCCGCGCAGACGCGCGCATACACCAGCGAGTAGTAAGTGCCGCCGCGGTTTTCCCGCACGCCGCAGTAACCGCGTTCGCGGTCGTCGATCACGCACTCGCGTGGGCAAAGCTTGCACTTGATCTTCTTGTATGGCAGCTTCTCGTAGAATCGCGCCTCGATTGTGAACCGGGCATCGGACTCCGCCGCGCCCGCCGCCACAGCCGGAAGCGCAAGCAACTGAACGAAAGCCCTGCGATCCATCGCGTTATACCTCCACCACGCCGATCAGGTTCGGATCGTTGGTCCCGAGCCTGTGGCGTGCATCCGCGGCAGTCGCGATGTAGAGCGGCTCGCGGCGCAACTCTCGTAACGGCTTCATCCCCTTTTCAGCCCGCTTACGTTCGAGGATCTGCCAGCCGGTGTAGTCCAGGGCGACCGGATCGCGCGCCACGAGCAGGCCGTTAAACGGCCACGACCACTGCGGCATATAGGAAGGTCCGCCTTCATACTGAGCCATCAGGCCGTCGCAGATAGTCAGCCGCACCTTTTGCCGGATCGCCGGGAACATATTGACGTCCGCAACGTAGGGGTCGCCCGCGTTCGTGTGGTACTTGTTCGGATTGTGAATGGCGCCGAATAAGTTCTTGAGCGCCAGCGTCACGCCGACGATGCCGTGGTCCTTGAGCACCGGCAGGTTGATCACCGCATCGCAGGTATGTACCAGCGTGTTCGAAAGCAAGCTTCCCGCGCTTCCGTTGATGGTCAGTTCGTCGTCGTAGCCGGCGGTGTCGTTGCCGACCGAGCGGATGCGATCTTTGCGGGAGGCCACGCGGTAGCCGGCGCTTTCCAGGTCGGAGTTCAGCCGGTCCCAGATTACGATGTCCTTTTGCCGGATTCCAGCTTGCTGCAGGCGCTCGCAGATGGCTTCCACCAGGACCGTGTTGGTGGCAGCGCCCTTGCCGGAGAGGCAGTTCACCTTCAGGCCGACCACTTCGCCGGGCCGCGCCACTTTCTTCCACGCGTCGATCGGCGAATCGCCGCCGTAGAACGACTGCATGGCTCGATCCAGCATCTTCAAAACCCGGCTAGAATCGGCCGAGCCTCCCGCGCCGCGCAGAGCCGGATCGCGCGCAATCACGACTTTGGACTTTTCCGCCGCGGCGGCTCTGCCAACGAACGCCCCCGCCAGGCTAGCTCGCAGAAGCCCCCTGCGAGTGATGCCGTGATGTGGGCCGACGCGCATAGCTACTGCCCAGGACCCCCCCGACTGTTTCAGGTATTCCGATTCCTTTATAGCACTGGGCGCGGATGCGGGCGAGGGGTAGAGGGCCGGGGGAGGCCCCGCCTTTTCTTGCCGGGCTGAATAACGAAAAGGAATTGGCGAACCTCGAAAGAGCGATACAGCTCAACCACTGCTTCATGGGCGGCATTGCTGACGAGGACCGTCGCGCCTATTCGGGCGATCGGATAGCGGGAAACGTTCGGACTACGATACGATAGGAGCTACAGGCTTGTACCACTGGTGAGAGGCAATTTGAAAGGATTCATCCTAATCCCTATTCTTGCGTGTACGTTTGTCGCCTGGACCGCGCCGTTGGCGATGGTGGTTTTGAATACGACGGGGTGGGGCGGCGGGCGCATACCGGCGGGCTGGGAGATCAAGGTGAACCGCGGCAAGCCAATGGTTTCGGTGTGCAAGGATGCGGATACGGCGTGCTTGCACCTGTTGAGCGTCAGCTCGTCGTTCTCGCTCGAAAAGTCGGTGGATGTGGACCCGGCGCAGATGCCGTACCTGACCTGGAGCTGGAAAGTGGCCCAACTTCCCAGCGGCGGAGATTTCCGCAAGGCATCGACGGACGATCAGGCGGCGCAGTTGCTGGTGGCGTTCACCGACCGGCGCGTGATTTCCTACATCTGGGACACGCGCGCGCCGAAGGGAGCGATGGAGAGCGTGAGTTCGATTCCGCTGCTGCGCATCGTGGCGGTGGTTTGCGAGTCCGGCGCCGGGCACGCGAACCAGTGGATTGCGGAAAGCCGCAACGTGGCGGCGGATTTCGCCAAGGCGTATGGCAAGCCGGCGCCACGGGTGAGGGGCCTGCGCATACAGATCAACTCGCAGCATACGGGCACGGTAGCCGAGAGCTACTTCGGAGAAGTGGCTTTCCGCAGCACTCTACAATAAGACTCAAGACAATGATCCTGCTTACGGGCGGCACGGGCTTCGTTGGCAGCCATGTGCTGGAACGGTTGCACGCGGATGGCGCGCCCGTCCGCTGCCTGGTGAGACCGAAGGCGGGCAGAGCGCTCGATGCCGGGTCGCTGGGCGCAACCGAAGTTGTGGCGGGCGACCTGGAGACGGGCGAGGGCCTCGAAGAGGCGCTGGCGGGAGTGGAGACGGTGATCCACCTGGCGGGAGTCACCAAGGCGTTGCGGCGGGAGGATTATTACGACGGCAACGTGCGCGCAACTACGAATCTTCTGCTGGCCATGGCGGGGAGCGGCGCGCGGCTGGTACACGTGAGCTCGCTGGCGGCGATCGGGCCGGCGGAAGCGGCTGGCCGGCCGGTGAATGAGGAAACGGAGCCGCACCCGCTGACGCATTACGGTAAGAGCAAGTTGGAGGGCGAGCGGCTGGTGCGCGCGAGCCGGCCGGACGCGGTGATTGTGCGGCCGCCGGTGGTGTACGGGCCGCGCGACACGGATGTCTTGCAGATCCTGAAACCGCTGGCCAAGGGGTGGTCGCTCCGGATGGGCGGCGGCGAGCGCTGGTTCAGCGCGATTTATGTGGGCGACCTGGCGGCGGGGCTTATCCGGCTGGCGGCATCGCAGGCGGGCGCGGGGCGAACGTATTATCTGGCGCACGAACGGCCGGTTTCGTGGAGCGGGCTCGCCGGATGCGCGGCGCGCATCATGGGAGTGAAGTTGCGGGTGGTGCGGATACCGCCGGCGCTGGCGCTGGTGGTGGGAGACTGCGCGGAAGCGTGGGCACAGATTGCCGGGAAACCGAGCATCATTTCGCGGGATAAGATTGCCGAAGGGCTGTGCGCGGCGTGGACCTGCGACACCCAGCGTGCCCGCGCGGAGCTGGGATTCGAGGCGGCGACGGATCTGGAGCACGGGCTGGCGCAGACGCTGGCATGGTACAAAGAGGCTGGATGGCTGAGCTACTGAAGGTCTCGCCGACGGACCGGCGGTTCTGGGCAGTCGACAAAGTCATCCTCGGTTACCTGGTTTTCACCAGCATCCTGTTGGCGGGATGGTGGCGCGCGATACCGGATGCGGCGGCACTGGCAGCGGCGCACCTGGGCGGCGTAGCGCTGCTGCTGATCGAGATCAAAGCGCCGAACCCGACCAGTTGGTATTTTCGCTGCTGGTATCCCTTGCCGTACGTGGCGGCCTGCTACAAAGAGATGGCGCGGCTGGTCCCGGCGATCCGCCACAGCGACGCCGACCGGTGGCTGGCCGGCATTGATTTTCGTTTTTGGGGCGTGCATCCGACCATCTGGCTGGAACGGATTTACAGCCCGGCGCTCACCGAATATTTGCAGATTGTGTACACGCTATTTGTGCCGGCGGTGCTGCTGGTGCCGTTTCTGTTGTGGCGCCAGCGGCGGCGCGGAGAGTTCCAATATTGTGCGTTTTTGATTGCGCTGGGCTATTTGGCGTCCTACGCAGGCTACCTGGCGGTGCCGGCGCTGGGGCCGCGATTTCTGCTGAAACCCTTGGAGCACTTGCCGTTACGGGGACTGTGGCTGTTTCAAAACATGCAACATTCGCTGGACAGGCTGGAATCCACGGCGTACGATTGCTTTCCCAGCGGGCACACGGAACTGACGATTCTGGCATGCTGGATGAGCCGGCTAGTATCAAACCGGTTGTTCTGGGTCTATTTCTGCTACACACTGTCAATCATTTTTGCTACAGTTTATCTTCGATACCACTATACGGTCGATCTGCTCGCGGGGGCAGCCCTGGCGGTGACCCTGATTTTGGTTTCGCCATTTTGTTACCGCATTCTGCGGGAAAGGGCGTGAACGTTTGGGAGGAATCGAGGTTGCGGTAGCGGAAGGCAAGGCCGGCCTGAAGCAGTTCGTCGAACTGCCGTACCGGCTCTACCGGAACGAACGGCACTGGGTGCCCCCATTGCGCATCGCGGTGAAGGAACTGCTGGACCGGGAGAAGCATCCGTTTTACCGCAATGCCGACGCGGAGTTCTTCCTGGCGCGGCGGGATGGAGAAGTGGTGGGCCGGATCGCGGCGGTGCTCGACAAGGCCTACAATCGTTTCCACAACGAGGAGGCGGGCTTCTTCGGCTTCTACGAATCGACCGACGATCAGGCGGTGGCCAAAGCGCTGCTGGACCGGGCATGGCAGTGGTTGCAGCAGCGGGGCGCGACGGTGATGCGCGGGCCGGTGAATCCATCTACGAACTACGAGTGCGGGATGCTGATCGACGCCTTCGATTCCGATCCGATGGTGATGATGCCGTACAACCCGGGCTACTATCCGGAACTGATGGACGAGGCCGGTTTAC
Organism: Bryobacteraceae bacterium; assembly: GCA_049511495.1. Taxonomy (GTDB): domain Bacteria; phylum Acidobacteriota; class Terriglobia; order Bryobacterales; family Bryobacteraceae; genus Bog-375. The sequence goes on from JBEKXZ010000006.1 coordinate 144,232, forward strand.
GCAAAGCCAAGGACCTGTACGCGTACTCGAGCAGTGTGGCGGGCGTCGGGACGGAGAAGAGCGAACGGGTGGCGGAGAAGGCGGCAGCGGCGGCGGGAGTCACCGTACGGCCCATCGACATGACGAACTTCAACGCCGACGTGGAGCGGGTCTGGCACATTTACAATTCGGCTTGGGAGCGCAACTGGGGATTCGTGCCCATGTCGCGGGAAGAATTCGCCTTGATGGGCAAGGAAATGAAGCAGATCCTGAAGCCGGAGCTGGTGCTGATCGGCGAGGTGAAGTCGCGGGTGGTGGGGTTTGCGCTGGCGCTGCCGGATGTCAACCAGGCGCTGAAGCCGGCGGGGGGCAGGCTTTTCCCCACGGGTTTAGTTAAAATACTGTATTATCAACGATTGATAGATAGCGTTCGGGTGCTGGTGCTGGGCGTATTGGAAGAGTACCGTGCGTCCGGGCTGGCGGCGGCTTTCTACGCAACGCTGACGCGCAATGCCCGGAAGCTGGGCTATAGCGATTGCGAGATGTCGTGGATCTTGGAAGACAACGTACTTATGAACCGGTCCCTGGCCATGATGGGGGCGAGACGGCATAAGACGTATCGAATTTATGAATGGAATTGAGAAAGATGCGCCTTTCTACTAGCGACGTCGCTGGCAAAAAAAGGGGCAGCGGAACGAACGACATTTTCGAAAAATGCCGGAACTTCACTCGTCCGGGTGATCTCCAGTCCGCTGGGCTCTACATGTACTTCGAGGTCTTCGGAGATCGCGAAGGATGCGGCCCCGGGGAGGTCCGCATAGGGAAGCGGAAAGTGCTGATGTTCGGGTCGAACGATTATCTCGCCCTCATCACGCACCCCAAGGTGAAGGAAGCCGCGGCACAAGCGCTGAAGAAGTACGGCAGCGGGTGCAGCGGATCCCGCCTGTTAAACGGCACGCTGGATCTGCACGTGAAGCTGGAAGCGGAGTTGGCCGCGTTGATGCACAAACAGGCGGCCATCACCTTCGGCACGGGATTCCAGGCCAACTATGCGACGCTGAGCGCGCTGACGGAAAAGGGCGACGTGATGGTGTGCGACCACAACCTGCACGCCAGCCTGGTGGAAGGTGCGTTGCGTTCGCCGGCGCGGACGGTGCGGTTCCGGCATAACGACATGGAGCACTTCGAGCGGTGCCTGGAAAACTGCCCGCCGGAGGAGAAGATCCTCATCGTTTCCGAAGGCGTGTTCAGCATGGAAGGGGACATCGCCGACATGCGGGGCATCACACGGCTGGCCAAGCCATACGGGGCGCGGGTGTACGTGGATGAAGCGCACGGGCTTGGGCTTCTGGGCGCAAACGGCGCGGGGGCGGCCGAGCACCTGGGCGTGCTCGACGACATGGATATCGTGATGGGCACGTTCAGCAAATCACTGGCATCGGTGGGTGGATTCATCGCCGCCGACCGCACGGTGATCGACTATCTGAAGCACACGGCGCGGCCATTCGTGTTTTCGGCGAGCCTGCCGCCGGCGTCGGTGGCGGCGGCCGGAGCCGCGCTGGACATCATGCGTCATGAGCCGGAGCGGCGGCGGAACGTGCTGCGGGCGGCACAGATGCTGCGCGATGAGCTTCGCGGGCGCGGGTTTTCCGTTCTGCCCGGCGAGACGGCGATTGTCCCGGTGGTGGTGCGCGAGGAGCTGGACCTGTGCCGGCTGTGCAAGACCCTGCTCGAACAGGGGATCTACATCAACCCGGTGCTGCGTCCGGCGGCGGCGCAGAACCTGCTGCGAATTTCCTGCACGGCGGCGCACACCGAACAGCACGTGGACCGGCTGGTGCGCACGCTGGTGCGAGTGACTTCGGAACTGGGCATCGAGCTGTAAGAGCTGCGCGGGGATGTGAAGGGTTTATTTCGAGCCACCTATAAACACCGATAGGACTCCCTTTTCCCTTATTCGTGTTCATCGGTGGCCATCATTTTTTCAAGGCTTCTGACGCCATAAGCCACCCTCGCGGGCCGGGCATGCCCGGCCACTGCGAGCGCGCGGGCTGGGATAATGGAACCGGAGGCATCAAGCCTGTGGCAACCGTGACGTCGCCAATTTCGATTTCGCTCGAAAACGAAAAGAATCCCTGGATTGCCGCGGCAGCGCGGTTCGACGAGGCGGCCCTGCGGCTGAAGCTGGACGAAGGCATCTGCAAGGTGTTGCGCGCGCCGAACAAGGAGATCACCGTCAACATTCCGGTGTTACTGGACGATGGACGGATCGAGGTGTTCACGGGCTACCGGGTGCAGCACTCGCTGGCGCGCGGGCCGGCCAAAGGCGGAATCCGCTTCGCGCCGGACGTGACGCTGGACGAAGTGCGGGCGCTGGCATCGTGGATGACCTGGAAGTGCGCGGTGGTGAACATCCCGTTCGGCGGCGGCAAAGGAGGCGTGATCTGCGACCCGCATCTGCTGTCGGACACGGAGCTGGAGAAGCTGACGCGGCGCTACACGGCGGAGATCATCGATTTTCTGGGGCCGGAGCGCGATGTGCCGGCGCCGGACGTCAACACTAACGAGCAGGTGATGGCGTGGATCATGGACACCTACTCGATGCACATGCGGCGCACGACGACGGCGGTGGTGACGGGTAAGCCGGCTTCGATGGGCGGATCGCGCGGCCGGCCGGAAGCCACCGGACGGGGCTGCATGATTGTCACCCTGCAGGCGCTGAAGCGGCTGGGTCTGGCGCCGGCGGATTGCCGGGTGGTGATCCAGGGATTCGGCAACGTGGGCGGCATGGCCGCGCGGCTGATGGCGGCGGTGGGCTTCAAGATCATATGCGTCATCGAGTACGATGGCGCGGTTTATAATCCCAACGGGTTGGATATCCTGGCGCTGCAGAAACACCGCAAGGAGACGGGCTCCATCGCCGGATTCAGCGGCGGCGAGGCGATCGACAAGACGGAGGCGATGTTCCTGGAGTGCGACGTGCTGCTGCCGGCGGCCACCGAGAACGTGATTACGTCGCTGAACGCGGACCGCATCCGCTGCAAGATTCTGTGCGAAGGCGCTAACGGCCCGACCACGCCTCTGGCGGATGAAGTACTTTTCGACAAGAAGGTTTTCGTGATTCCCGACATCCTGGCCAATGCCGGCGGAGTGACGGTCTCGTATTTCGAATGGGTGCAGGACCGGCAAGGCTTTTTCTGGAACGAGCAACTGGTGAACGAGCGCCTGCAAGAGATCATGGTGGACAGCTTCGACGCGGTGGTGGAGTACGCGGAAAAGCACCAGGTGAACAACCGGACCGCGGCCTACATGCTGGCGCTCGACCGGGTGGCGACGGCGATCAAGCTGCGAGGGATTTACGCGTGAGAGAAGAAGTCAGGAGCCAGAAGACAGGAGTCAGCATGTGTGGCGGGCTCTCCGTCGAGAGCGGCTCCGATAAAGCCAAGGAGCGGCGCCAAAGTGGGACAGACGCTTTCGTCTGTCAACCAGGCCCTTCTTGCGCGGTCCCTCACGGGTTGGCAGGCGGAAGCGCCTGCCCCACCCGCTCCGGCAGGTGCGATGTCATCTGACGCTTCGACGCCGCTGATGCGGCAATACAACAGCATCAAGCAGCAGGTGCCGCACGCGCTGCTGATGTTCCGGCTGGGCGATTTCTACGAGCTGTTCTTCGAGGACGCAGTCATCGCGGCGCGCGACCTGGAGATCACGCTCACTTCCCGCAACAAGGAAAAAGGCGCGGCGATCCCAATGTGCGGCGTGCCGTACCATGCGGCAGAAGGCTACATCGCGCGGCTGATCCAGAAAGGGCACCGGGTGGCCATCTGCGACCAGATGGAAGATCCGAAGCTGGCCAAGAAGCTGGTGAAGCGCGAGCTGACGCGGGTACTGACGCCGGGTACGGCGATGGACGCGAGCCTGCTGCGGCCGCACGAAAACAACTTCCTGGCGGCAGTGGCGCCGGCAGGGGCGCGGGCGGGCGTGGCGCACGTGGACGTTTCGACGGGCGAGTTTCGGGTGACCGAGATGGACGGTTCGGAAGTGGCGGGGGCGCTCGAGCAACTGGCCGTGAAAGAGGTGCTGTTTCCCGGCGATCTGGCGCCAGCCGCCGCCGGCGAGCGTGCGCCGCACTTCGTGCGAACCGAAATCGAAGAATGGGTTTTCAGCGCGGATTACGCCGGCCGCATGCTGCGGGACCATTTCAAACTTCTGACGCTGGATGGCTGCGGGCTAAGCGGGAGGCCGGCGGCAGTGGGAGCGGCGGGCGCCCTTCTGCATTACCTGCGCGAGACGCAGCGGGCGGCGCTCGATCACCTGGACCGGCCGACCTGGTACAACCGCGCCGATTCGATGGTGCTGGACGCGGTGACGGTGCGCAACCTGGAATTGACTGAGCCGGTGTTCGCGGCGGATGCAGACGCTGCCGGCGGCGCGTCGCAGGCTACCTTGCTGGCGGTGCTGGACCAGACGCGAACCGGGATGGGCGGGCGGCTGCTGCGGCAGCGGCTGCTGCGCCCGTCGCTGGACGCGGGCGAAATCGAAGAACGGCTGGGCGCGGTGGGCGAGTTGCTCGAGCAGACCATTGCGCGTGCGGAGCTGCGCGAGCAATTGGTCGGCATTCTCGACATCGAACGGCTGCTGGCCAAGGTGACTTTGGGGACCGCGGGGCCGCGCGACCTGCTGGCGCTGGGCCGCTCGATCGAAAAGATTCCCGCTCTGCGGCGGACGATCGCGATGCGGCAGAGCGCGCGCCTGCGCGCGATTCACGCGCAGGCGGACGAGCTCGAGGACGTGGCCAAGCTGGTGCTGGAAGCGATCGCCGACGAGCCGCCGCTCAACGTGGCCGATGGCGGGGCGATCCGCGCCGGCTTCCACGCCGAGCTCGACGAACTGCGCGACCTGAAGCAGAACGGCCAGCGGTACATCGCGCAGATCGAGACGCGGGAGCGGCAGCGCACCGGCATCGGATCGTTGAAGGTGCGGTTCAACAACGTGTTCGGTTACTACATCGAGATCACCCGCGCCAACCAGCACCTGGCGCCGGCGGATTACGAGCGCAAGCAGACGCTGGCCAACGCGGAGCGGTTCACCACGCCGGAGCTGAAGGAATACGAACACAAGGTGCTGGACGCGGAGGAAAAGATCCTGAGCCTGGAGAAGGATCTATTCGCCGAGGTGCGGCGGCGCGCGGGCGCGGAGGCGCAGCGCATACGGGCAACCGCGGCGGCAGTAGCGGAGCTGGATGTCACAGCGGCGCTGGCGCAAGTGGCGGCGGAGAACCGGTATCATCGGCCGAAGTTTTCCGACACGGGTGAGATGCGCATCCTCGCCGGGCGGCATCCGGTGATTGAACGGCTGACCGGCGAAGAAGCGGGCCGCTTCATTCCCAACGATTTGTATTTGAACAACGGGTCGAACCTGATCGCCATCATTACCGGCCCCAACATGGGCGGCAAATCGACGTACTTGCGGCAGGCGGCGCTGGTCGCGGTTCTGGCGCAGATGGGCAGCTACGTACCGGCGGAGGAGGCGGAGCTGCCGCTGATCGACCGCATATTCACCCGCATCGGCGCGTCGGACAACCTGGCGCGGGGGCGCTCTACCTTCATGGTGGAGATGACGGAGACAGCGGCGATTCTCAATACGGCCACGGCGCGGAGCTTGATCGTGCTGGACGAAATCGGGCGCGGGACGGCGACCTACGACGGCCTGGCGCTGGCCTGGGCGGTGGTGGAGCACATCCACGCGCGCACGCGGGCCAAGACGCTGTTCGCCACGCACTATCACGAATTGACCGAGCTGGCCGAGCAACTCGAGGGAGTGGGCAACCTGCGAGTCACGGTGAAGGAAGCGGGCGACCACATCATCTTTTTGCGCAAAGTGGAGCCGGGCAAGGCCGACCGCAGCTACGGGATTGAAGTGGCGCGGCTGGCGGGGCTGCCGCTCGCGGTGATCGAGCGCGCGCGCGAGGTGCTGAAGCTGCACGAGCGCTCGGAGCACGCGGTGAGCGAGGAACTCGTGAAGGCGGAGGAGACGGGACCGGTGCAGATCCGGCTCTTCGAACCGGTGGGATACTCGATCGCGGAGCGCGTCCGCGGGCTCGACCTGGACCGGTTGCGGCCGATCGAGGCGCTCGAGCTGCTGGCGGAGTTGCAGAAGGAACTGAAGTAGGAGATAACCGGGATGCGAATCGCCGGCATCATGAGCGGGACGTCGCTGGACGGGATCGACGTGGCGATTGTGGAAGCGGGCGGGCGCGAGCGGGTGCGCGTGATCGGCTTCCAATCGACGGCGTATCCGGCGGCGGTGCGGAAAGAACTGCTGGCGGTATCGACCGCGGCCACGCACTCGGGCGCGGTGTCCCATCTGCACTTCGAGCTCGGCGAATTGTATGCGCGCGCGGCGAACCGCGCCATGCGCCGGTTCGGGCGGGTGGAGCTGATCGGCTGTCACGGGCAGACGATTTTTCACCAGGGCCGGCGCAACACGTTGCAGATCGGCGAGCCGGCGGTAATTGCGGAGCGCACCGGCGTGCCGGTGGTAGCGAACTTCCGCGCGCGCGATATCGCGGCCGGCGGCGAAGGCGCACCGCTGGTCCCCTACGCCGATTACCTGCTGTACCGGCATCCGCAGCGGACGCGCACGGCGCTCAACATCGGCGGCATCGCCAATATCACGGTGATTCCGGCTGGCGCCGAGCCGGACGACGTGGTGGCTTTCGATACGGGGCCCGGCAACATCGTGATCGACGCGCTGGTGCGCGAGCACACGCGGGGACAACGGAATTTCGACCGCGATGGCCGGTTGGCGGCGTCCGGCCGACTCGATCGAACGCTGCTCGACGAGCTATTGAGCGACGCGTATTATCGCCGCAATCCGCCCAAGAGCACGGGGCGCGAGCAGTACGGCGCGGAATTCGTGGAACGGATGAAGCGTTCGAAGCTGCCGATGCGCGATTTAATCGCCACCGCGACGGCGCTGACCGCGGCGACCATCGCGATCGGCGTGCGAAGGAGCGGCGCGGCGGGCGCGGAGCTGATCGTCTCCGGCGGCGGAGCGCACAACCCGCGCATCATGGCGCAACTGGCCGGCTTCCTGCCGGAGGCGGCGGTGGCTACGACGGCGGACTATGGGATCGGCATCGACGCTAAAGAAGCGGTGGCGTTCGCTATTCTCGCGCACCGGACGTGGCAGGGCAGGCCCGGCAATCTGCCCTCGGCCACGGGTGCGCGGCGAGCGGTGGTGCTGGGAAGCATCACGCGCTGATGGATGGCCGCCACAACACGCGCGACGCGGGCATTTTGAAGCCACACGGGCCCGAAAGCGGCTTTGTCCATTTCGCGATCCAAGGCAAGAAAGGCCCGGCCCGCCGACACAGTGTGGCAGGCGCCCCGGTTTTCGGGTCCGTTCCGGATTTCGCCCGCCAACTGCTTCGGCTGGCTTCGCGGGAGGGTGCCGGCCAAACGCCAAGTAACAAACAGAAAGGTTTCCTCGGTGATATCGGGATGCCAGTGGGGAAGCCGTCTGCGGTAAAACATTCGGAGTTGGCAGGCGAAAGCGCCTGCCCCACTTATAGTGGGGCGACGAGCGAACAATCGCGAAAGAATGGGAAAACTCCACGGGCCCGGCAGGTGGCGGCACGGCCCACCGGCCCCACGCTGGCCTCGGCATAGAATAGTGGGGTGGTTCCGCTTGGTTTTCCGGAAGCGCGCGCGAAAGTCATCGACGCGGTCCGTGCCGCACGCACGGTTCCACCGGTGGAAGATGTGGCACTGGACGCGGCGGCGGGGCGCGTGCTCGCGGTTCATGTGGCAGCCGACCGCGACTCGCCAGCTCTCGATCGCTCGGCGCGCGATGGCTACGCGGTGCGCGCGGCGGATCTGCCGGGCGAGCTCGAAGTGATCGGCGAAGTGCGCGCGGGCGAGCGATTCGCCGGTGCGGTGGGGCCCGGCCAGGCGGTCGAGATCATGACCGGCGCTCCGGTTCCGGCGGGCGCGGACGCTGTCGTCATGCTGGAAGACACACACGCCGGCAGCGGCCGCGTGCGCATCGATCGCAGCGCACAACCGGCGCAGTCGATCAATCGGCGCGGTTCGGAGGCCGGCGCGGGCGAGATCGTGCTGCGGGCGGGCACGCGGCTCGACTACACCGGCATTGCCGCGCTGGCCGCGTTCGGCCACTCGCGCGTGGCGGTCTACCGCCGCCCCACCGTCGCCATCATTGCCACCGGAGATGAAATCGTGGAGGTGGACGAAATCCCCGCGAACTTCCAGATTCGCAATTCCAACGCGCATTCGCTGGCGGCGCAGGTGACGCGTGCCGGCGGCGCACCGGTGGTTCTGCCATTGGCGCGCGATACAATGGAGCACACGCGCCGCATCGTAAGCCGTGGTTTCGAGGCCGACCTGCTGCTGATTTCGGGCGGCGTGTCGGCGGGCAAGTACGACGTGGTCGAAGAAGTGCTCGCCGGCTTCGGCGCTGAGTTCCACTTCGACCGCGTGCTCATCCAGCCCGGCCAGCCGCTGGTCTTCGGGCGCGCGGGCGCCAAGTTTTTTTTCGGTCTGCCGGGCAATCCGTCGTCCACCATGGTGACATTCGAGGTCTTCGCGCGCGCCGCGTTGGAGCTGACCGGCGGGCAGACGGAAACGGCTCTGGCGATGCCCTGGGCGCGGCTCACGCACGAGTTTCGCCATCGGCCTGGCCTGACGCGTTTTCTTCCCGCGCTGCTCACCGCCGATGGCGCCGAAGTCACGCCGGTTCGATGGCACGGCTCGGGCGATGTCCCCGCGCTTACCCGCGCCAACGCGTTCCTGGTGGCCGATCCGGCCCGGGAAGTCTACGCGGCGGGCGACTGGATCCGGGTGTTGCTCAAGTGAAGATTTTGGGACTATGAAGAAGCTTTCGCATTTCGACTCGGTGGGCGGCGTTCACATGGTCGATGTGAGCGGCAAGCAGGCGACGCGCCGCACCGCGCGCGCCCACGCTTTCGTGCGCATCAGTGCGGCGGTGCTGCGGAAGCTGCCGGAAAACCCGAAAGGCAATCCGTTCGAAATCGCCCGCATTTCCGGCATCGCCGCGGCCAAGCGCACCGCGGAGTTGATCCCGCTCTGCCATCCGTTGCCGCTTGCGCACGCCGATGTGGAAGTGCGGATCGAAAAGGGCGGCGTCCGGATTGAGTCGAGCGCCGTCACCACCGGGACGACCGGGGTGGAAATGGAAGCGCTCACCGCCGCCGCGGTGGCCGCGCTCACCATATACGACATGACCAAGGCGCTCGACAAATCCATAGAGATCGGCGAGATCTATTTGATAGAAAAGACCGGCGGCAAGAGCGGCGTATTCCACCGCAAACCAAAAGCATGATCCAAGCGGCCGTCCTCACCATCAGCGATTCCTCGAGCGCCGGCACGCGCGCCGACCGCTCCGGTCCCGCCGTGCGTGAACGGCTGGAACAACTGGGCTGGCATGTCTCAGTCGCCGAAGTGATTCCCGACGAGCGCGACGCCATCAGCGCCCGTCTGACGGCTTTGGCCGACGCGGGCACGGTGGGCGTCATCTTTACCACCGGAGGCACCGGCGTCGCCGCGCGCGATGTCACGCCGGAGGCCGCGCGCGCAGTTCTGGACCGCGAAATACCGGGTTTCGGCGAGTTGATGCGCGCCCGCGGCCGCGAATCCACCCCGCTCGCCGCGCTCTCGCGCTCGCTGGCCGGAACGCGCGGGCGCGTGCTGATCGTCACTCTCCCCGGTTCTCCCAAAGGCGCGGTCGAGAGCTTGAATGCTATCGTGGAGTTGGTGCCTCACGTGCTGGAGTTACTCGAGGGGCAGACCGGCCATACTGCCGCGCAGGATTAAAATGCTTCGATCGTCGATTGTGATGTTGGTCGCGGGAATGCTCCTCGCGCAAGAGCCCGGGCAGAATCCGCCGCCCACCCAGGAAGAGGGAACCGTTCCCCGCATCGTCGTCCCGGTGGTACAAGTCCTGGCGCCGGTGCTGGTCTACGACCGCGACGGCAATTTCGTCAATGGCCTACAGCCCGACCAGTTTCACCTCACGGACAACGACAAGGAACAGAATATCCATGTGGATGTGGCCTATCAGCCGATCTCGATGGTGATTCTGGTGCAGGCCAATTCGGCCGTGGAGAAGATGCTGCCCAATATTAACAAGATCGGCAACATGATCCAGCCGCTGATTCTGGGCGATCAGGGCGAAGCTGCCGTGATCGCTTTCGATCATCGCATCCGCACCCTGCAGGACTTCACTTCCGACGCCGACAAGATCACCCTGGCGGTGCGCAAGATCCAGCCCGGCAGCGATGCCAACCACATGATCGATGCCACTGAAGAGGCGGCCCGCATGTTGCAACACCGCCCGAAGAACCGGCGCCGCATCATTCTCCTGATCGGCGAAACGCGCGACATCGGCAGCGAAGCTCGCGGGCGCGAAACGCTCACCAACCTGACTTTGTCCAACATCGTTTTCTATGCGGTGGACATGTCGCGAATCATCGAGAAACTCACCGCGCCACCGCCCGTGCCGACGCCGGACCCGCTGCCGCCCGCCATGTACCCCCTGCCGTCGAACGTGCCCGCTACGCCCAATACCGTGATGCAGACCTACGGCACCCAAGGCGACAGCGCGCAATTCGTGCCCCTCTTGCTGGAGATCTATCGGGACGCCAAGGCCATCTTCAAGCGCAACCCGGTGGAAGTCTTCACCGGCGGAACCGGCGGAAGCCAGTTCAGCTATTACCGGCGCGGCGGCCTGGAAGAAGCCATCCAGCGCATTGGCGAGCAATTGCACAGCGAGTACCTGCTCAGCTACAGCCCCAACAACAGAATCGAGGCCGGCTTCCATGAGATCAAGGTCTGGGTGAATTCGCCGATCGCCAAGCGCATCCAGGTCCGTCCCGGATATTGGTGGGCGCCGGATAACCGGTAGCGTGGCTCGTCACGCAGAATAGCGAATACGCTTGGGCAGGGGGGCGCTTTCGCCGGCGAAAGCTGCCTGCCCCACAAGCCGCGAGGTTATCCTGCCTGCTCGTCGGCTTTCATCTTGCGCGCGATGAGGAAGGCCAGTTCGAGCGATTGCTCGTAGTTGAGGCGCGGGTCGACTTCGGATTCATAGGCGCGGCCGAGGTCGGATTCGCTGGGTCCGCTCGAGCCGCCGGTGCACTCGGTGACGTTTTCGCCGGTCACTTCGATGTGCACGCCGCCCAGCTTGCACCCCAGGGCGCGGTGGATATCGAAGGACTGCTCCACCTCGGAGTAGATATCGTCGAAGCGGCGTGTCTTCACCCCGCTCGAGGTGGTTTGCGTGTTGCCGTGCATGGGGTCCGCGATCCACAACACGTTGCCGCCCTCGGCACGCGTGGCTTCGATCAGCCCCGGCAATTCGTCGGCGATGCGCTGGGCGCCGCAGCGGTGAATCAGGGTCAGACGCCCCGGCTGGCGCCCAGGATCGAGCGCGTCCAGCCAGCGCCCTATGCGTTCGCGGGTAGTGCCGGGACCGACCTTGATGCCGATCGGGTTTTCGATGCCCCGCATGTACTCGACGTGCGCGCCCTCCGGATCGTTGGTGCGGAGCCCGATCCAGGGGAAGTGAGTGGACAGGTTGAAATAGCCCGCGCGGCGCGGCACACGGCGCGTTTGCGCCTCTTCCGAGCCCAGGTGGAGGGCCTCATGGCAGGTGTAGAAATCGATGCGGTCGGTGGCGCCGGCGCGCACACCCAGCACGTGCTCGGTGAAACGCAGCGACTCGTTGATGGTTTCGACCATGCGGTGGTACTCGGAGGCGAGCGGTGCTTGGGCGGCCCAATCCAGCTCGAAGTACTCCGGGTGATGGAGGTCGGCAAAGCCGCCCTTAACCAGCGCTCGGACGAAGTTCAGGGTCAGCGCGGCGCGTTCATAGCCGCGCAGCAGCAGCGCCGGGTCGGGCGTGCGCGCCTCGCGCGTGAATTCCGCCCGGTTGACGTTGTCGCCGCGGTAGGAAGGCAGTTCCACGCCATCGCGCACTTCCACTGGAGCCGAGCGCGGCTTGGCATATTGGCCCGCGAAGCGGCCCATGCGGATGACCGGCCGCTGTGCGCCCATCACCAGCACCAGGCTCATTTGCAGCAGCACTTTCAAACTATTGGTGATGCGGTTCGGAGTGCAGGCCGCGAAACGCTCGGCGCAGTCGCCCGCCTGCAGCACGAAGCAGCGGCCGGCTGCGGCCTCGCCGAGGAGCTGGCGCAATTGCACGATTTCCCAACTGGTCACCAGCGGCGGCAGCGTGCGCAGCTCCGCCAGCACGGCTTCGAGAGCGGCTGTATCGGGGTACTCGGGCTGCTGCAACGCGTCGCGCGTGCGCCACGATTGCGGCGCCCACAGGCTAAGTTCGGCGGTTCGCCCCATGCACCTTCACGGTATCACAGACAGGTAGGGCATCCTTTATTAGGTTGCCCAAATGATCTAGGTCAAGAAAAAACGGGCAACCTAAAGGATGCCTCACCTACATCTCCCGCTTGGTGGCGTGCGCTATGCCGCCCGGAAAGACGGGGGCGGGCGGGCGCGATCCCATGCCGCATTCGGCGTGCACGGCGCCGACGGCTTTTTCCAGGCCCTCGCGGCGCACCACCACGGCGATGGTGAGTTCGCTCGATCCCTGCGCAATGGCGATGATGTTCACCTGCACGCGCGAGATGGCGGTGAAGATGCGTCCGGCCAGACCGGGCTTGCCTTGCATGCCTTCGCCCACTGCGGCCAGCATGCCGACATTGCGATCGACGCGGATGGGATCCACGTAGCCGTGCGCCAGTTCGAGCGCTAGCGCGGATTCGAGCGCCTGCACGGTCCGCTCGAGCTCCTCATGACGGACCAGGAAACAGAAATTCTGCCGGTAGCTGGAGCTGGAGACGATCAGCACCTCGACATCGGCGCGCGCCAGCGCATCGAGAGCGCGCGCCATCACTAGCACCGGGTTGAGCTCCGGACTCGCCGGGTCAATCGACACCAGCGCCACGTTGGCCATGGACGCCACGGCGCGCGCGCCGGCGCCCTCGCGCACAGCGGGCACGATTCGCGTGCCGGGTTTTTCGGGAGCGAAGCTGTTCTTGCTCCACACCGGGATCTTGCGCTCCACCAGCGGGGCCAGCGTCTTGGGGTGCAGCACTTTGGCGCCGTGATAGGCCAACTCGGCGGCCTCGGCGTAGGTGACTTCATCGAGCACTTGGGCGTCGGGCACCAGGCGCGGGTCAGCGCTCATGATGCCGTCGACGTCGGTCCAGATCCACAGCTCGGAAGCGTCCAGCGCGGCAGCCAGAATCGACGCCGAAAAATCCGAACCGCCGCGGCCGAGCGTGGTGGGCCGTCCGTCGGCGGTGGCCCCGTTAAAGCCCGTGATTACCGGCAGGGCGCCGCTGTCGATCAGCGGCAGCACGCGGGATCGCGCCTTTTCGCGGGTGGGTTCCATGAGCGGGCTGGCGTTGCCGAACACGGCGTCGGTGACCACCACGTCCCAAGCATTGACGGCGGCGGACGGCACGCCCTGGCTCATCAGATATTCGGACAACAGGAGCGCCGAGAGCCGCTCGCCCACGGCGACGGCTTCATCCACCGAACGCGGGGGCCGTTCGTTGAGCATCGCCATGCCGCCCACGATGCGCTCGAACTCGGCAATCAGCTCGTGAACCCGCTCCAGCACGGACGAACAGCGCGGCTCCGGGAGGAGTTCGCGGCAAGCTTCCTCGTGGCGCGCGCGCAGGGCCGCCATGTTGGCGTCCATGCCGGCGCGGTCGCCAGCTTCGGCGTGGCGCATGGTGCCGAGCAGCAGGTCGGTGATTTTGGACATGGCGGAGACGACCACCACCACGGGGCGCCGCGCGCGCTCGGCCGCGGCCAGGCCGGCCGCCACTCGCATACGCTCGGCCGAGCCCACGCTGGTGCCGCCGAATTTCATTACTAGTAGATCGTTCAATGGAATTCCTTCCCGTTGGTCACGCGCGAGCGGACGATTTTGAGAATGGCTTCCTCGACGCCCTCGATGCTGAGCGGGGTGGAATCCAGGTAGACCGCATCCGGCGCCTGGGCGAGTGGCGCATCGGCGCGCGTGCTGTCGCGCTGGTCGCGTTCGCTGATCTGGGCGGCCAACTGCTCTTCGGCGATGGATTCGCCCTTGGCGCGCACTTCGGCCAGCCGCCGCCGCACGCGCTCGCCGGGCTGCGCGTCGAGGAAAATCTTGACTTGGGCGTTGGGGAAGACCACCGTCCCGATGTCGCGGCCTTCCATCACCACGCTCGAGTTTTCGCCGATCGCCCGCTGTTTGGCCACCATGGCGCGGCGCACGCCCGGAATCACCGCTACGCGGGAAGCGCCATTCGAGACCTCGGGCGTGCGGATGGCTTCGGTGACGTCTTCGCCGTTGAGGCGTATGCGGCCGGGGGAAAGTTCGATTTCCGAGGCCAACGCCAGTTGCTCCATGCGGTGGTGGTCGGCAAAGTCGACGCACTGGCGGAGCGCCCACAGCGCCACCGCGCGGTACATGGCGCCGGTGTCGATGTAAGTGAAACCCAGCCGCTCGGCCAGACGGCGGGCGATGGTGCTCTTGCCGGCTCCTGCAGGCCCGTCGATAGCCACCACCACGCGTTGCGAATCGCCGTTTCCCAAACCAGTAGAATAACAGGCGGCGGGGCTGGTTCCATGCGTGCGGACGATTTCGACAGATTGGTGGCTGAGGCGTTCGCGCGGATTCCGGCACGGTTTCGCAAGCGGATGAAGAACGTGGCGTTGATGGTGGAGGCCGAACCCACGCCGGAGCAACTGGCGCGCGGGCGGGTGCCGCGGGGGGGTACGCTGCTCGGGCTCTACGAAGGCCGCCCGCTTACCCGCCGCAGCGTGTTCGAATCCTTCGTCATGCCGGACCGCATCGTGATTTTTCAGGGCCCCCACGAACGCCTGGCGCACTCGCCCGAGCACCTGGCGCAGATGGTCGCCGCCACAGTATGGCACGAGGTTGCCCACTACTTCGGGATGAACGAGGCGCAGGTTCGCGCCGCCGAGCGAAAACGCCGCGCGCGGTGAGCGGCGCGCCATCGGCTACAATCGCAGTAATGAGAATCGCGGGGCTTCTCATCCTGTGTTGCTGCGGCCTGGGAGCTGCCGGCGTCCCCATGACGCTGCTCTCCGAGGATGAGGCCGAACCTATTCACAGCGCCATCCTCCGCAAGGAACCCTGGACGCTGGACGCGGTCCGCCGCCTGCGCGCGGAAGCCGACAAGCGCCTGCGCGAAGGCCCCTGGAGCGTCACCACGGAGCGTCCGGCGGGCTTGAACCTGGACGCGCACGACTACTACGGCGAAGCGCCCTTCTGGTGGCCCGACCCGGCCAATCCCGCCGCCCCCTGGGTGCGCAGGGAGGGCCACGTCAACCCGGACCGTTTCGTGGCTAACAAAACCGCCCTCGACGCCACCTGCGATTCCATCTTCACGCTGGGCGCGGCGTCTTTTTTCCTCGACGATCCGCGTTACGGCCAGCGCGCCGCGCACCTGATCAACGCCTGGTTTCTCAACCCCAAAACGCGCATGAATCCGAGTCTGGAATACTCCCAGGCTATCCGCGGCGTCAATGAGGCCAGGGGCGGCACGATCGACGGCCGGGTTTTCGTTCGCGCCGCGCAGGGCATGGAATTCCTCGCCCAGAGCGGGCAGTGGGACGCCAAGGAAGCGGCCGCCACGCACAAATGGTTCGAGGACTACCTGCGGTGGCTCACGCACAGCAGGACCGGCAACGACGAGAGGAGCGGCGGCAACCTTCGCGCCTCCTGGTGGACCGCGCAAGTGGCGGCCATCGCCACCTTCCTGGACGACAAAGCCACCGGGCAGATGGCGTTCAACTACTACCGCGATTCCGTTTTCCCGCGGCAGACCGGCGCCGAGGCGAGTGCCCCGCGCGAAGAGGAGCGCAACCGCGCACTGGCTTATTCCGCCTTCAACGCCGAAGGGATGGCCACCACTTGCCGCATTGCTCAGGCGCAGGGCGTGGACCTGTGGAACACGCAGGGCAAAGGCGGGGCTACGCTGGCGACGGTCATCGCGTACCTGGCTCCTCATCTGGCCGACCGGAAGAAGTGGGACAGGGAGCAGATCGCCGAATTCGAGACCGACGGTATCTACTTTCTGGCCTTCGCCGGCATGGGGATGAAGCAGCCGGAATACGTGACGCTCTACCACCAGCTCGAACACCCCGACAGCGCCTGGCTCAGCTTCGTGGACCTGATGGCCGGCCGCTGGGAAGCCGCCGCGCATCAGACGCGGCATTGAGGAAGGCTGATTTTAGCGCACCTGGAAGTTTGCGCTGTTCTTGAAGTTGCTGAACGAATGAACTCTATCGGGATAACTCACGCGGTTCAGGCTGTCCCCATACGCCGGCTGTCCCCATACGCCCCCCCTGGATCTTAGCAATTGGAGGCTGCGTTTGAAAGCTATGAAAGGAATATCTCCAAGGATGGACAGTGAATCAAATGAAGGGTCGCCCACCAGGAGCGGCAATCCGTTGAAAAGGGGGTTGAGTGCACTATGATCAATATGAAAACGAAGCGATTCTTCCGTTTCGCCGTACTTCTGGCTCTTTCTGCATCTGTCTCAGTGAGCGTTGCCGATCAGGCACCAACCGTTGTGGTCGGGGAGATCCTATCGGGACGACAGAGTGGAAACTTAGCCGTGTTCACCCTCTCCGTCGTGCGCACGCTTAAAGGCAGCGCTAACCCCGGTGACACCATCACGGTTAACGCAGCGGTTTCCCAGTCTGCCGACCGAGACCTGACCGGAGCCTATGGAATGTGGTTCCTGAGCAGCGCCAGCGGCCAGCCGACTCTGTTGCCAGTACTGAGGGGTGTGTTTGACACCGCCTATTATCCGTTCTCCAAGACAACCTCTCCAGCAGCGATCACAACGAATTCGCCAGCGGTTACGTTGGATGATCAAATAGCGCTCGAAAACGGCGCAGCTCTTGCATCATACAGCACACCTCTCCAATTCCACCTCCTGGCGGCCGGTCTCCTGGCGACGGCGGATAGCCCAGTGACCCAGAACGTCTTCCAGTTCCTTCACTCGAGTGCCGACCCCGAGCTTAGGTTCATCGCCTTGGCGCGGTGGGTGCGCAATCACGGCGACACCTCGGCACTAGCGGAGGTCGCGAACAACATCGCCCTTACGCCAAGTCTTGAGGCGACCTTCTTTGTGGTCCCAGGAGTATTGGGGCGGCTCGACTCCGACCCTGTTGCGATAGGATACCTGGGAAAGATAGCGGGTTCATCGCAACCGGACCTTCAACGCGCCGCTGCGACTGCGTTGATGCATATCCACACGGGGGATACCTTGCCCTATCTGGCCCAATTGCTTGGCAGCAGTGACGCTGCCACGCGCGAGATTGCCATGCGTGGGTTAAGCCGCTTCGTCGACAATTTGCCGATTGCGACTCAAGGCAACGTCCTCAATGGAAAAGCATCCTTGCAGCAGGGGCCAACCCCCTACCGCACCGCGCAGACCGACCGGTATTCGCTTTCCACGCGTTCTCTAGCCCAGGCATCTGACAGCGAAGCCGCCTTTCTGCAGTTCTGGGAATCCTGGTGGGCGAGTATGAAGGGCCAATTGTCGCCATGACGGGGCCGGTATGTGCGCCGAAAGGGGGAAACCGGGACAGCCTGAGGACAGGGAAATCGGAGGGAAATCGGGGACAGGCTACGAAACTCCGAAAAAGTTCCGTCGAATTTTCGGGGTTTCGTAGCCTGTCCCCGAAATCCCCCCCGAAATCCCCGCCGAAATCCCCCGAAATCCGCGAAATCCGCCGAAATCCGTTGCCCATAAACGCTGAACAGCGGGAGTGATAAGGTTCGCCGCGATTGACATCGGTATCGCTAAAATGACCGCGAGAAGTGCGACGGATAGCGAGATGTCCATTGCGTCGCCGATTTTAGCACAGCGAGGTTTAGGGGCACTGGAAACCGGGACTGCGTAGTATTTCTGACGCTCCTTCAATCCGCCGCAACTGCCAATTTTCTTGCAAGTGCGGCCGGCGAGCAGTGACGCCATGGCGCTCCACTTGAGTGCCGCGCCAGGTGAAATGGCGAAACCGGGGGCGAAACCGGGACAGCCTGAACTGCGCAGTTTCTCTGAGGCCACTGCAGCCCCGGCGTCAGCCCGCTTCGCCACGGTGCAACGGCGGCCGGAGGTGCGATGGGGCCTGATCTTGGGCGGAGTGCCGCGCCAGGTGAAATAATATTGCCGTGCGCACTATCATCGAACCGTTCCGCATCAAGAGCGTGGAACCGCTCACTTACACCAGCCGGGAAGAGCGCGAAAGTTATCTGGAAGCGGCCGGTTACAATCTATTTCTCATCGAGGCCCGTCATATCCTGATCGATCTGCTCACCGATTCCGGCACTTCGGCCATGTCGACGGAACAGTGGGCGGCGGTGATGCGGGGCGACGAATCCTACGCGGGCAGCGAGAGCTTCTTCCGGCTGCGGCGGGTGGTGGAAGCGCTCACCGGTTTTCGCCACATCATTCCGACGCACCAGGGGCGCGCGGCGGAGCGCATCCTCTTCACGGTGCTGACCAAACCGGGGCACGTCGTGCCCTCCAACACGCACTTCGACACCACCCGCGCCAACATCGAATTCACCGGCGCCCGCGCCGTGGACCTACCCATCCCCGAGGCGGCCGACACGCAGGCGCGCCTGGATTTCAAGGGCAACCTGGACACTTCCGCGCTGGAAGCTCTCATCGCCCGGGAAGGCGCGGAGAAGATTCCCCTGGTGATGCTCACCATCACCAACAATTCGGGCGGCGGCCAGCCAGTTTCGATGGCGAATATCGAAGCGGTGAAGCGGTTGGCGTCGCGCCACGGCATCCCCCTGTATCTGGACGCCTGCCGTTTCGCGGAGAACGCCTGGTTCATCCGCGAGCGCGAAGCCGGCTATGGGGATTGGACGCCAAAACAAATTGCACAGAAAATGTTCTCGCTGGCCGACGGGTGCACGTTCTCCGCAAAGAAGGACGCGTTCGCCAATATCGGCGGCTTTCTCTGCACCAATGACGACCGCCTGGCGCAGCAGGAAACCAACCTCTTAATCCTTACCGAAGGCTTCCCGACTTACGGCGGGCTGGCCGGCCGCGATCTGGACGCCATCGCGGTGGGCCTGGAGGAAATCCTCCAACCGGATTACCTGCGCTACCGGATCGCTTCCACGGGCTACCTCGGCCGCCACATCGCCGACCGCGGCGTGCCCATCGTCGAACCTCCCGGCGGCCATGCCATCTATATCGATGCGGCGCGCATGCTGCCGCACATCCCGCCCCACCAGTTTCCGGGCCAGGCGTTGGCGGTGGAGCTATACCGGCAGGCCGGGATACGGTCGGTCGAGATCGGATCGGTGATGTTCGGCGCGGCGGCACAGCACGAGCTGCTGCGTTTGGCGATTCCGCGCCGCGTCTACACGCAAAGCCATATCGACTACGTGGTGGAAGCGGCGCTGGAGGTCAACGCCCGCAAGCGGGACATACGCGGCCTGGAGATCGCCGAGGAGCCGCCGTTTCTGCGACACTTCAGCGCCCGCTTCCGGCCGCTATAATTGAAGGTCCCGTATGACAGCCGATTGGTCGCCGTTGTGGCTCAGCCTGCGCGTGGCGCTGTTGGTGAGCGTCCTGGCGCTGGTTGTGGCGCCGTGGCCCGCGTGGCTGCTGGCGCGCCGGAACTGGCCTGCTGTCACGCTGCTGGCACGCTTTCTCGCGAGCGTTCCGGCGGTGATCGTCGCGTCTCTGGCGGCGCCCGCGTTGACCTGGCCGCTGGCTGTTGCCGCGGGCTTGGTGCGCGCCGTTCCCTACACACTGGCGGCGTGCCGCACCGCTTTTCAATCCCTCAATCCCGGCTTTGTGAAGGCGGCGCGCATGACCGGCGCTTCCGGCTGGCGCATCTTCCGGACGCTGGCGCTGCCGCTCGATGGCGGAGCCGCGCTGGCAGCGGCGGCGGAGGTGTTTGCGGAAACGATGCTGGAGGTCGCGGTGGCGCTGTGGATCGGTGGCCGTCTCAGCGTTCCGCCCGCCGGCGCCATCCTGCTCACGGCTCTGGCCGGAAACGCGCTGGCCCTGTGGCTGCGGCGCGAAGCCGCGGTAGTCCCGGCACGGCAGGCCGGCCGATGACCAGCATTCGCGTCAAAAAGCGGGTTTCGGACGCATTTGCGCTCGAGGTCGATTTCAGCCTCGGAGCGGGCATCACGGCGCTGATCGGGCCGCCGGGCGCGGGTAAGACGCTGCTGCTCGAAGTGGTGGCCGGCCTGGCCACGCCCGACGAAGGCCGCATCCTGCTGGACGATGCCATCCTGTTCGACGGTCAGGCGCGCGTCGACTTGCCCCCCGTCCGCCGCGGCTGCGGCTATGTCTCGCAAGCCGATTCGCTGTTTCCCCATAGAACGCTGCGGCAGAACCTGGAGTTCGCGGCGCGCCGGTTTCCGCGCCTGGAGCGCCATCGCCGCGTCGCCGAATCTATCGAGCACTTTGCACTTGTCCCTGCCGCCGCGCTGCGGCCCGCCGACGCCGGCCCAGCCGAACGGCTGCGCTGCTCGATTGCCCGTGCGTTGATCGGCGGGCCCGGCCTCCTGTTGGCCGACGATGCCGGAATCGATGAAGCGCTCTTCGGCCTGATCCGCGCTCATTTCCGCGGTCCCATTCTGATGGCTGCGCGGGACTTCGACCTGGCTTGCGCGGCGGCTTCGGAAATGGCGCTGCTCGATCGCGGCCACATTGTGCAGCGCGGTGTGCCGCGCCAGTTGCTGGATCAACCGGCGACGGTGGAAGTGGCGCGGCTGGCCGGCTACGAGAACCTCTGGCAAGGCACCATCGCCACGCTCGATCGCGCCGCCAACCAGAGCCGTCTGGAATTCGGCGGCTTCGCGCTCACAGTGCCTTATCTCCCCGGCCATTTGCGCGGCGACAGTGTATGGGTGGCGATCCGCGCCGCGGCCGTGCGCGCGCGACGCGCCGATTCGCCGCCGGCGCCGAACGTCATTCCGGCGGAACTGGTCCGTGCCGCCGAAAGAGCGCAATCGGTGCGCCTGGAGTTCGCCGGCCCCATTGTGGCCGAACTCTCCCTCAGCCAGTTCGCGGGGCTCGGCGATAACAAGAACTGGCTCCTCGAGTTACCCGGCGAGAGCCTGCGCGTGATGCCGTGAACCCGCTTAGCCCAGGTTCGTCACGAAACGGTGGGAAATCACCTAACATCTTCAGAATGGCGTCGGTGCAGGCAAGACAGCCCACGCCACGGGCTACCCCGCCGAGGATTCCTCGATCGCTGGCAGCGCCACCAAGGGCGATGCCGGCAATAGAGGCTCGGTCCACGTCCAGTTCCTGCGCTCGATGATGGTCCGCGGCTCATAGGTTTGGCCGCTGGCCAGGCGGCGCTCTTCGCGCCGAGCCGACCACAGCATCACGGGCCCCAGTACGCGGCCCAGTACGCGCGAGAAAACGCCGAACTCGCGCCCCACTTCCTCGCGCAGCGTGCGAATCTTCTCTGCGACGGCTACGTTGGTACTCGCCAGGTGGCGCTCCATCGCCCACAGTGCGGCCGCATAGCCGTCGCGCAAGGAGCGAGCCTCCCGGGCGAAGCGGGCTCTCACCCGCGGATCGGGATCGTTCTTGTAACGCAGCCAGCCTTCCAGGGTGGTGCGGCAGATGCGGTAGATACTGGGGCCGTTGCGCTCGAAATCGCGGCGGAACGCCCAATCCAGAAACCGCTTGGAATCCTCGCGCGATATGGCGGCGTGCTGAAAGTTGAACTGGCCCTGGCCGTGAATATCGGCCAGATCCACGCCCTCCAGCATGCGGCCCTGCTCCTGCATCTGAAAAAAGAGCGGTGTGCCGGGAACCGGCGTGTAGAGCATGAACTGATGGAAATCGGTGTCATGAGCGACGGCGTGCTCGATTTCCCCCTGAATGTTCTCCGGCGTGTGGTGCTCCAGGCCGACGATGGTCGAACCCAGCACCTTGATGCCGTTCTCATGCAACTCGCGCGTCAGCCGCATGCTATCGGTGCCTTTGAGCTTGTCGTAAGCGGAGTGCTCCGATTCCAGGCCCATCCACACCCACGAGACGCCCAGCTCCACCAGTTCGCGCATGGAATATTGGCCGATAGCGTTGGCCGAAGAGAAGACGTACAGCGACCACGGCTTGCTCCCTGCCTTCATGCATTCCAGCAGCTCCAGGGCGCGCCGCTTGTGCAGCAGGAAGTTCTCGTCCATCATGAAGAACGACCGCGCCCCCAGCTTCGATTCCATGTGGCTCATCACGCCGAACAGCTCGCCGCCGGTATTGTAGAAGTTCAGAAACTTCCCCTTGCCGCCAAAGAACGCCGAGGTGGTGCAGAAGTTGCATCCCATCGGGCAGCCCACCGAGGGAATGATCGTGGCCGCGGTCGAGCCTTTGGATTGCGGCAGCCTCATTCCCAGCGTACGGGCACCGAACCCGGAAACGATCTCGGGATGCACGATTGGCGCGGCTTCATCTTCGCCCAGGAAGCGGCGCATCCAGGAGATGCCGTCGCCGCGCACGATGTGGTCGGCGTCGATCATTTTCTCGATACCCGGAATGGCGGCCACGTGCCCACCCACCACGATGGTGGCTTTGGGGGCCAGCCGCCGCACGATCCGGCACATCTCCCGCACCTTGCCCACGTTGACGATGATCGACGAGATGCCGACGATGTCATAGTCCTGGCTCGTCAGCTCGGCCTCGAACGCCGCGCGGGTCGGGAAGTCGAGCACCGTGGTGGGCGCCGAGATGTTGCGCTGGATTAAGAGGATGCCCCACGAGCGGTGGAACATGCGCAGCGAGAACGCGCCCTGCTCGCGCGTCACCTGGTTGTGGTACAGCTCCATCGGGTTGATGGCGCGGCTGCCGTACGCATCATCCTGCGCGTAAGGACCGAAAACCGAACTGAGCAGAATCCGAGCCCCCGTGCCCTTGGGATGTTTGGTCATTTCAAAAGAGAGTTTGAGTGCTAAACAACCTAATTATACCACCTGTCAGGCGGATGGCTGTGCAAAACGGAACACACCGCCAAGTAGGGCGGTCCATCGGTTTTGGTAGCCTGCCGTGGGCGGCGGGAGTCAGGCGACGAAACCCGATCGCCTCTCCCGCCAGCACGGCCCGCTACCGCGTCAGCTTGAAGATCACCGCGATGGGGGCGATCACTTCCACTGGCTTGCCGTTGAGCAGGGTGGGCTCGTAAACCCACTGGCGAACGGCTTCGAGCGCGGCAGGAACCAGCAGGGGATTGCCGCTCAGTGCATGCAGGTCGCGAATCCGGCCATCGGTGCCGATGATGCCTTCCAGTTCCACCGCCCCGAAGATGCGGGCCGCGATGGCCATTTGTGGATAGCGCGGCTCCACCCGGTAAATGGGATGGGCTAGGCGAACATCGCCGCCGGGCAAGCGTATGGGCTGGCTGGGCCGGGGTACAACCGGCGTTGTGGGCTTTACCTGCGGGCGAACCGGGACCACGGGCGGAACGTTCCCGAATCTGTCCAGCAGGCTCCCCATGCCTGGCCCGTCGCCTATAGGAAAACCGTTGCCAGGCCCGGTTGCAACAACGGCGGGCGGGTCATCGATAATTGCCGCATGCTCGGGAGGAGCGGCTGGCAAACGCAGGACGTTATCGTTGATGCGGAACGGACGCGCGGGCACCCCGCGCGCCGTCGCACGAGGCTGCGCCGCGGGTACCGGCCGCGCCGGAACGCCGGGCGCAACCAGGGAGACCAGCATCTGCGCGCGCGGCAAGACCTCCGGCGAGACGACCGGCGCCAGGGCGGCAGCAAGCACCAGGAGCGCCTGGGCCGTCATCCCGGCGCAAGTGCTCCAGACGCGTTTGGTGGGATCGGCAAGAACAGCTTGTTCGAACATCGTCGTCGCTCCTTTCCCCGAGCGGGCACACCGCAGGCGCGGCGTCCCGGAAGGCGGGAACCCCTTGTTTCCGCTTTCTTTAAGCCGCGTAGCGCGCTCACCCCCATAGACACCGCTTCGCTTGCGGAAGTTCCGCGCGGTTTTGGGTCATGATGGAGGGATGCAGTTGCCGCGGCATATCTGCGAAGCCATCGAGGAGCGCGTCGAGCGCGTCCAGCGCGACGACGCGGGTTCCGCCTCTTTGAAACGGGCGGCTGCGGAGATGTCGGAAGCCTACCGCGCAGGAAAGACCCCGCCGCACATCGCCGCCGCGGAGCGCACGGCCGCGTACCTGGCGACCCGCATGCCGGCCACTTACGCCGCGGCGCGCGCTGTGTTGCGGGAAACGCATCGCCTGCTAGGCAGCCGCGAAATCTCGAGCGTGTTGGATATAGGCGCGGGCTCGGGAGCGGCGTCACTGGCCGCGCTCGAAGAGTATCCTGCGGCCGCGGTGACGCTGGTCGATCGCGATCCTGCGTTGCTCGAAGCGGCGCGCGAATGGCTGCCCCAGGCGCGCGCGATGGCGGAAGATGCGACGCGCACGGCGAGCTTGGAACCGCACGATCTCGTGATTCTGGCGTACTCGGCTGGTGAGATGGCATCGTCGCCGCTGGCGCGGTTGTGGCAGGCCGCGCGGGTGGCTCTGATCCTGATCGAACCGGGCACGCCGCGCGGTTTTGCCATCATCCGCGCCGCGCGGTCGGAACTGTTGGCCAGCGGCGCACGCATGATTGCGCCTTGCCCCGGCGAAGGCGCCTGCCCTATCCTCGATCCCGACTGGTGCCACTTCGCGGCGCGCGTGGAGCGCTCCTCCCTGCATCGCCGCATCAAAGGCGCCGATCTCGGCTACGAGGACGAAAAGTACAGCTACGTGGCGCTGGCGCGGGAGCCGGTCGCGCCGGCTGCTTCGCGCATCGTCGGCCGCCCGCGCCATCATTCCGCTCTGATCGAGCTCGATGTCTGCACGCCCGCCGGTTTGACCACAGTGCGCGTCGGTAAACGCGAGCGGGACCGCTTTCACGCCGCGCGCCACGCGGAGTGGGGCGCGCCGGGGATATGATAAATGGCGATGATCGACCGCGAGCAGGCCTGGAACATTCTGTGTGAGTTCACTAAGTCGGAGGGTTTGCGCAAGCACGCGCTGGCAGTCGAGACATGCGTGGCCGCATATGCGAAGCGCTTCGGCGGGAACGTCGAGCAGTGGCGAGTCACCGCGCTGCTGCACGACTTCGATTGGGAGATTCATCCCACGCTCGAAGGTCACCCGCAGCTCGGCGAGCCGCTGCTGGCCGAGCGCGGAGTAGACGAAGAAACACGCCGAGCCATCCTTTCGCACGCCAGCCACACCGGCGTGCCGCGAATTTCGCCGCTCGAAAAGACGCTCTACGCCTGCGACGAGCTGGCCGGCTTCATCACCGCGATTTCTTACGTCAAGCCGCACCGCAGCGTGTTCGAAGTGGACGTGGCCTCGGTGAAGAAGAAGATGAAAGACAAGGCGTTCGCGCGCTCGGTAAGCCGGCAGGATATCGTCGATGGCGCGGCCGAGCTGGGCGTGCCGCTCGACGAGCACATCGATTTCTGCGTTAAGGCGATGCAGGAGCGGGCGGAAGAGCTGGGGCTCAAGGGCGGTGTGTGACCAGTACAACTTCGGCCTGCAATCCGCGGATTATGTCTATCGCTATCGCGACTCGGCCCCACTCCAGGTTCGGATCCCCCTGGAGGTAGACAGGCCAGTTTGGCGGGCGGCTACTGAGCTCCTTCCGCAGCACGGCCTCGAAGTCCTCCCAGGAGACAGCCTGCGAGTTCACGAAAAGGTTGGGACGGTCGCTGCCTTTGCCGCCTGCACTTGTATCGCACACCAGTCGGACGAGCAGCGGCTGCAAGCCAGGAATCGCCGGAGCCTGAACCGCCGGCCGCAGAATGCGGACCCTCCAGCCCATCGGGATTGGGGGGTTCAACACGGAGTTTAAGATTGGGGCCGCTATTACGAGCGAGCAAAGGCACATAATCGGTCCGACCCACGACATCCGCGCGAACGCAGGCCGGTTCGCCGGGTTCGGCTGCGGGTAACGGTATCCGGCGACGGAAAGAGAGCTCATGCGAGGGGCAACCAGCGCCCGCGTTCTTCCGGGCTCCGCAGCGACGCCCAGTTGCGATCCTCCGGTTGCAGCCAGCGGCTGCCCCAACTTGTGCCAAGGCTGAGTGAGGGAGCAAGCTCTCGCCAGAGCATCGAACCTCTCCATGCGCCGCCAGATGGCCGCGCGAATCAGCAGGAACGCGCCAATCGGGGCCAGCAGGAAGAATGCGACGGCGCCATAGGCCATCTGGCCTTCGACGTTCCAGCAGGCCGAGATGCCAACCCATGCCGGGCCGATCAGGACAAAGGCCAGCCCGACTCGAGCCGGCGACAATCGCGCGAGCATATTTACTTGAGACACCGCGGCAGGCAAAAAGTGCCCGATAGCCAGCGGGCCACGCCCTATTCGCCAGCCGGCGGCCCGCTCTCGGGTGCCCCCCCTCCGAACGATTGCAGCGCCAGATAGCTCAAGCCGAAGCGCTTGATATTGTCGTGCTGCTTCTCGAACAGGTCGTAGTGGCCTTCTTCGTCGCCGACCAGCCGCTCGAAGAGTTGCTTGGTGGCAGCATCGGCATTCGCCCCGCATTCGACGGCTGCCTGGTTGTAGCTCCGGACGCCATCTTCCTCCATCGCCATCGCCTTGACCACGATCGCATCCGGCTCCAAAATCTTCTCGACCGGACCGGCAGGGACCATTTCCACATCGCCTTTCAAGAACAGAATGCGATCAGCCAGCACTTCCACATGACCCATTTCCTGGATCGCGATTCGCTTGAAAAGCTGCGACAGCGGCTTAAAGCCTTGATCGTCCAAATGGAAATGAAAGTACATATACTGAAGCACGGCCTGCAACTCGTCGGCAACCGCCTTGTTTAAGAGATGAATGCTTTTCGCCTTTTCCATACCCGGGCCTCCGATTCATTATCGCTCGATTGGGCCGAACATTGAATGCGCCGAGGGCGGTGCGAATGCATCTTTGGGACTCGCCCCTGGAAGGCGGCGAGGGGCCTGGCTCTCAGAGTGTCCCGCTGCGCGCGCAGGTTTTCAACGAGGGAAAAGGCAAGCCAGTCACCGCGGAAGATGTGCGGTTCACGACCCGCAAGGACGCCCTCTACGTTATCGAACTCGGCGGGCCCACCGCTCCCTTGCGCGTCCAGTCGCTCGGCAAGACCGCCAGGCTGCTCGACCGCCCCATCGAAGCCATCACTCTGCTCGGCAGCGATGACAAGCTCGAATGGAAACAGGGCGACGACGCGCTTTCCATTTCGGCACCGCACTCTGCGCCCTCGCCTGAGGCGCTGGTTTACAAAATGACGCGCAAGAGGTAGCGGCCAGCAGACTGGAAAGGGGCCGACGAGCGCGGGGATTCGTAACTGGGGTGACGCGTTCTTGCGCCTGCATTACTGTCCAAGTCCCTTCGCGGCCGCATCCTGAAAGGCACGTTGAGCCTCGATAGCAGCGGCGGCGTTCTTCGTTGCGGGACGAATTTGTCTGATGTATCATCGAGCGTGAAGGAATGAGATGTTTCCGATAAAATCCATCTTCAATCTTGCGAGATCACTGCGCACTCACGTGGCCGATTCGTGGTCGCGCCTGCCGCTTGCCATTCTCGGCACGGCTTCTCGCGTTGGAACGGCGCCGATGCTAGCCGTCGCCGGCTTGACGTTGGTCTTGTTCAGCGATCCGGGGTTGGCGCAAACCAATGCGCCCGCGGCCAATGCCGGCAAAGCGGCGAGCGATGCGCCGCAAGCTCCGGTTGTGTTGCCCGGGAAGGGGCTTGCGCAGCATGATTTCTTTTACGCGGGCGAGGCGAAGGAGGAGCGGATGTCGATTGTTCGCGGCGGTCGGATCGTCTGGTCCTACACGCATCCCGGCCGGGGCGAGATTAGCGACGCGGTGTTGGAACCGAACGGGAACATTCTTTTCGCCCACCAGTTTGGCATCACCGAAATCACGCCGGACAAGAAAGTGGTTTGGAATTTTGACGCTCCCGCGCAGACGGAAATCCACACTGCGCAGCCCATCGGCGCGAATAGCGTGTGGTTCATCCAGAACGGGAGTCCCGCGAAGTTCATCGTCATCAACAAGGCGACCGGTAAGATCGAACATCAGTTTGAGT
This sequence comes from Bryobacteraceae bacterium, assembly GCA_049511495.1. Lineage (GTDB taxonomy): Bacteria > Acidobacteriota > Terriglobia > Bryobacterales > Bryobacteraceae > Bog-375. Next base: position 172,375 of record JBEKXZ010000006.1, read on the forward strand.
TACCAGTGAAGAACCCCGACAGCGTCCACGGCCAATTCCGCCAGGCGCGTGTGACGGCCGCCGGGACGATTCTGGTCGCGCACATGGACTCGCACAGAGTCGTCGAATACGATTTGGACGGCAAGGTCCTTTGGTCGCAGGACGTGAGGAGCTGCTGGTCGGCCAAGCCGCTAGCGAATGGAAACATTTTGATTGCCGGCGGCGGCGACAAGTTTGTGCGCGAGATCAATCGCAGGGGTGAGACCGTGTGGGAATGGACCGCGGCCGACGCCCCGGAATACAAGTCTTCCAACATCCAGACTGCCACGCGCCTGCCGAACGGAAACACGATCATCAATAATTGGTTCAATCAGTGGTCCGACAAGATTGACCCAAGCAACGCGCCGGTGCAAGCCATCGAAGTCACCCCGGACAAAAAGGTCGTGTGGGCTCTGCGCGCGTGGTCGCCGCCCGCGGACCTCGGCCCATCCACGACGATTCAAATTCTCGACTAAGCCGGGTTCGCGCGCAAGCCCCGGCTCCCGCAGACTGCTTGCAGAAGGCGAGCGCCAGAGTCTCAATACCGTCGCCCCTTCACCATAATGCTCGCGTCACGCGGTACGGACTACCTGCGGCTGTTTGCAGCGGAAGTACAATAGAGCTAAAGCCGAACCGGTATCGAATGTCGTCCAGCCATGCATTGCGCCGTGCCCTGGTCCTGGTGCGCGGCGCCGCATTGATCGCCGCCGTCACGGCGGTGTGTTATCGAATCCACCTCAATTCGGCGTCCACGGCCTTACTGTTCTTGATCGCGATCGTTTTGCAATCCCTTGATTGCAGGTTTTGGGAGGCTGCCATCGTCTGCGTGCTGGCCACCGCAAGCCTGGACTGGTTTTTCATCGACCCGCGCTTCACCTTCACGGTGGCTCATCCCCTGGATGTGGTCACGTTAGTCTGCCTGCTGATCGTCTCGCTGGTGGTGACCAGAATTCAGTCGCGCAGCCGGTCGGAAGCGCGCGAATCGAAACTGCAGCGGGAAAACATGGAAAAGCTCTACCGGGTCGGCACGGAGCTGTTTGTCCAGGCGCCGTCCGTCACCCTGGGACCGGCGCTCCTGCGGCCCTTCTGGACGCGTTTCGAACTGGATGCGGTCTGCCTGTTTGACCAGGCGGCGATGGAGCTGCACGAGATCGGAAAGTCCAACGCCGATCTGGCTGCGAAGACCCGTGACGGATATATCTCGGGCCGCAACGCTGCGTATCCGGAACTCGGGATTGTGGTTCACTGCCTGTGGGAGCGGGGCACGATTCTGGGCGCGATTGGCTTCGAGGGACTGCGCAACCCGGAGCTGTTGGCGCCGGCGTTGGCCGGTCTGGCGGCGTCCGCGTTGGAGAGGTCGCGGATCTTTCGCTCGGCTGCGGTCGCAGCCGCCAATGCGCGAGCTGAAAAACTGCGCTCCGCGATCCTGGATGCCCTGGCTCACGAATTCAAGACTCCACTGGCCACCATTGTGACCGCGGCGGGTGGCCTGCGGGCCACCGGACCGGTGTCGCCGGACCAGGAGGAGCTGGCCGGGATGATCGAAGCCGAAGCCGCGCGCCTGGGTGACCTGACTTCACGTTTGCTGCGGCTGGCGCGGCTGGACCGGGAAGAAGTCAAGCCGCGCCTGGAACCGGCCGATGCGGCTGAACTTGCCCAGAGCTCGGCCCGCCGGTATGCGAAGCTCTGGCCCGACCGCCGGATTTCGTTCCGCAGGAATGGCGACCCGGGCGAAGTGCGGGTGGACCCCGAACTGATGAGCCTGGCGATGAGCCAGCTCCTAGAGAACGCCTGCAAATATTCGCCGCCGGATGCACGCATCCTGGTCGAGCTCTCGGCCGGCGAGAACGCCGCCGCGATCGACGTCCGGAATGAGGGCGATCCCATTCCGCCCAACGAGCGGAGCCGTGTTTTCGACCGGTTTTACCGGGGGACCAATGCCAAGCGAACCGCCGCGGGCTCGGGCCTCGGGCTATACGTCGCCCGCAAGATCGCATTGGCCCATGGAGGCGACCTGGCGTTGGTGGATACAGCGGGGGACGGCGTGGCTTTCCGTCTGACTTTACCACTTTCAAGAAGTGAGGCGTCCGTTGCCGAGTGAGAACTGCAAGGTGCTGATTGTCGACGATGATCCCGCGTTCCGGCGGGCGCTCCTGACATCGTTTGCCGCTAGTGGACTCGATGCCTGGGAAGCGCGCAACGGGGAGGAGGCTATCATCGTGTTGCGCGATAAGCCCTGCGATATCGTGTTGCTGGATATCAACATGCCGGGGATGGGCGGCATCGAAACGTGCCGCAGGATCAGGAACCTCTCGCCGCGCATTGGCATTCTGATGGTGACCGTGCGGGACGCCGAGGAAGATAAGGTCCAGGCTCTCGAAGCGGGAGCCGACGACTTTGTCACCAAGCCGTACCGCCTGCGAGAGATGATCGCCCGCCTGAACGCCGTGAGACGCAGGCTGCATCTGGCCGACGACGATTCCACGACCGTGTTCCGTGCCGGGGCTCTAGTGCTGGATTCGGAGCGGCGCCTGGTGACCAAGGCCGGCGCTGAAATTCATCTCTCACCCAAAGAATTCGACGTGCTGTTGTATCTATTCAAACATCAGGGAGTGTTGATCACCCATTCCAAGCTGCTCCAGGGCGTGTGGGGGGCTGAGTACGGCGGTGAACTGGAGTATCTCCGGTCGTACGTGAGAATGCTGCGCAAGAAGATCGAAGACGACCCGTCGCAGCCAGAGTATATTCTCACCGAACCCTGGGTGGGCTATCGCTTCCGCAACCCCGCCGAGGCGGAGTCGCCCGTATCCGGCGGCGAGTAGCTCACCTTTTCATCACATTCACGCTTCTGCCGGATGCTCACAGAGAGAAATACGGACCGCAGCTTGCGGAGCAAGACCGGTGCTTGTCGCTGTCGCAGATGTTTGCTACTCTGAGCGCTGCAGGGCGGAATGCCTTCGAGCCAATGGGCCTTTCCCCCTACGCGAGACGTCGTTCTTGACGTAGTTCAGTTCGCGCCCGGCAGTCTTTGCAGGTTGCCGGACTCCCTGTGCAATCGGCGATTTGCCGCGTTTCGAGATTAGAGGAGAGGAACACAATGGTAACTAGATTATTCGTAGCCTCGGTTGTAATGCTATCGATGCTTCGGCCGGCAGCCAGCTTCGCCACCGTCACCGCCACTCCTCCCTATCCGGGGGCATCTCCGAGCCTGGCTTATAAGGTGACAGTGGACGGCCAGCCCATCTTTGCGTATCGTTATCCAACCTATAATCAGTTCAATTGGATGGACTATGCCAGTTTCAGTATGACCGGCAAGGTTCATGTCACGGTTACCTCGCTCATCAGCGAGAGGGATGTGCGCACCTGTTACATCAGGCCGATCGCTTATAACATCCAGCCGGAGATCAAGGGTAATACGGTCAGCTTCGAACTCGATCGGCCACGTTATCTGGTCATCTTCATCAACGAAGAGCCGCTCTTCTCCAGCACTGGATTGCTGCTGTTTGCCGATGCGCCCGAGGCGAACGCTCCTAAACTTGGCGATCCGAATGTGGTCAACATCATGGACTACAAAATCGACAATACGGGTAAGACCGTCGAGACCGCGAAAATCAATCAGGCCATTAGCGACGTGTCCGCTAGGCCCGGGGGCGGAGTGCTCTTTTTCCCGAAGGATGGCGTATACCTGACCGGTTTGGTGATGATGAAGAGCAACGTCAAGTTTTACGTCGAGGCTGGCGCCGCGATTAAAGGGTCCACCAAGAATGCGGATTACGTTTTGCCGCCTGGGACGACGGGTGGCGGGGGACGGGTGCAGCGAGCGCTGTTTGTCTTCAACAGTGTCGAGAATGCCAGCCTGATGGGCCGCGGAACCGTCGACATGCAAGGCTATCCGTGGTTGTGGCACGATTTCCAACCCGACACCGGGGACGGGCGCGCCAGAACCGCGGAGGGATTGGTGAACGATCCTCATAATGGCGTCAAGGGTTATGTGGTCAACAACTGCAAGAACGTCACCTTCCAGGGTCTGTTTCTCCTGCGGTCCGCCTACTGGACCGTGACTGTCAGCAACACCGACGGTTTCACCAGCAGGAACATCAAGCTCATCAACCGCAAGCAGCAGTACCACGACGATGCTTATGACATCACCGGCGGCAGCAAACATATCCTGGTGGAAAATGGGTTTTCGATGACCATGGACGACACGTTTGCCTTCTATGGGGGCGCCGGCGCCAGCCTCGAGGACGTGGTGGTGAAGGGATATGTGAACTACGGCTACACTTCGTCGCTGGTTCTTGGTTATGGCTCGATTCCTGCAGTCAGGCACGTGCGCTTCGAGGACGTGAACTTCGTCTCGACCCAGAATAAGTTCGCCATTTGGATTCAATTCACGCCTGCGTACTTCACGGGACGGGGGTATCCCACGCGAGCGAGCAGCAACCAGGTTCTGGACGATTTTCACTTTATCCACTGCACGTGGGAGCACGACGGCGGGCAGATCTACATCGACGGCGGGGACTCGAAATTGACCAACTTTGTTTTCGAGAACTGCACATTCTATACGCCGAGCCGGCCCGCCAAGATTACGGGGAAAAACGTCGGTCCGATCCTGTTCAAGAACGTCAAGCTGAACCAAACGGTGGTCAAAAGCGCCGGCCAGTTGACCAAGGCTGGTTGGGATATTTCCGTCCCGATGAAGTTCCAGTAGC
>JBEKXZ010000007.1:0-159676 GCA_049511495.1 Bryobacteraceae bacterium
GAAGCCTGGACGAGGCGCTGAACTGCCTGGAAGAGGACCACGCGTTTCTGCTGCGCGGGGACGTGTTCAGCGAAGAGCTGATCCAGACGTTCATCGACTACAAGCGCAAGAACGAAGCCGAAGCCGTAAGACTGCGCCCGCACCCGTACGAATTCGCGCTCTACTACGACGTGTAGACGGGAGTCATTTCGAGCCATGGATGAACGCGGATAAACACCGATAAGGCTCTTGATTTCTATCGGTGTTTATCCATGGCTATTATTCTCTTGCCGCTCAGTGGGCGGCTTGCGGGTTACTCTACCGGAATCTCAAAATAGAACAATTCCTTGCCGGAGCGCGCTTCCGTCAACCCGCTGAGGTAAATGGTCGCGCCGTTTTGCAACTGGGTTTGGAAATACAGAAAGCCGCTGGCTGCGAGGCCCGGCGCCACCATTTGCGCCGCCAGCGCGCGGCTCTCGATCTCCGGCGCGGCCAGCGGGTTTTTCTTCTTGATGGGGATCGGCATCGGTGGGGCGGTGCCCAGATCGGGCCGTTGAGAAGGGTGCGCGTAGCGGACCTCTCCTGACGGAGTCGCGGTCACGCGGCTGCCATGGGGGCCGACGTATTCGGCCTTCATCTGGTCCAGCCGGATGGTCTCGCGGCTGTCGTTCTGAATGACCACCAGCACCGGCAACACGCCGTAATCGTAAGGCACCAGCCTGCCGAACGCGGCCCTCACCTTGTCGCCCGCGACATAGGTTTCCGCGCCGATGGTCACCTGACCGACGGTCTGGCGATGCGCCATGCTGGCTGCGGCGGGCGCATGGAAAGCCTGCTCCTTGTCCGCGGCGAGCGCCGCGGTTATACTCATTAAAAGAGCCAAACGTTTGAAAACAAAAGGCATTTATTTCCTCTATCGGGTCTGCCAGGCGTTTGCGCTTCCCATCCTCCTATTGTATTTCCTATATCGCTGCCTGCACAGCCGCGCTTATTGGTCCAGCTTGCCGCAGCGCTTCGGTTTTCTTCCTGGCTCATTTAGTCAGACCGGTCCCGGCACAACCTGGTTCCATGCGGTTTCGGTGGGCGAGGTTCTGGGCTCGCTCGAGTTTCTCCGCCGCATGCGCGCCGAGTTTCCCCGGACGCGCCTGTTCGTTTCCACCGGCACCATCGCGGGTCAAGCCGCCGCGCGGGACAAGCTAAGTGAGTTGGCCGATGGCATTTTTTACGCTCCCGTGGATTTCGTGTTCGCCGTTCGCCGCGTATTGCGCCGGTTGAACCCATCGCTTGTGATCGTCGCTGAAACCGAGATCTGGCCCAATCTCTTTCGCGAGGTGAAGCGCAGCGGTGCAGCGCTCGCCATCGTCAACGCGCGCATCTCCGATCGCGCCTACCCGCGCTACCGGCGCCTGGCCTGGTTTTTCCGCGCGGTGCTGCCGGCGGCCGATGCCGTGCTCGCGCAGAGCGACGAAATCGGCCGGCGTTATCTCTCGCTCGGCGCACAGCCGGCCGCGGTGCGCACCGCCGGCAATTTCAAGTACGATTTCGATGCCTGCCCCGCCGCGCTCGAATCGCCGGTGATGGCATTGCTCGAGCGCCTCGGACCCGAACACGTGTGGATCGCCGCCAGCAGCATGACTCCCACCGCCGGCGATGCCGATGAAGACGCCGCGGTGCTTGACGCTTATCGCGCCGTCGCCGCGCGCCACCCTGGCCTGCTGCTGATTTGGGCGCCGCGCAAGCCGGAGCACTTCGCCGTGGCGGCGGAGAAGCTCGAGCGCGCCCAAATCCCGTTCGTTCGCCGCTCGCGTCTGGGCGCGGAATCGCTCGACGCGCTGCCGGGCGTGCTGCTGCTCGACAGCATCGGCGAACTATCCGGCTTGTTTGCCGCCGCGCACGTGGTCTTCCTGGGCGGCACGCTGGCGGCGCGCGGCGGCCACAACATTCTGGAGCCGGCGCTGTTCGCGAAGCCGGTCGTCACGGGCCCGCACATGGAGAACTTTCAGGCCATTGCCGACGATTTTCGCGCCGCCGGTGCCGCCGTCGAAATTGCCCGGCCGGAAGAATTGGGCGATACGATTTCGATGCTGCTGGCGGATTCGGAATTGAGGGCCCGCATCGGCGGCCGGGCGCTTGAGTGCGCGGAAGCCCGCCGCGGCGCGAGCGCGATCGCCGTCGCTTCGATGCGCCGTCTGTACGATACCCACCTGCCGCGCCATCGCCGCCCGCAGCCGTGGCACGCGCTGGGCTTGCCGATGGCGCGGATATGGGAAGCGGCTGGCCACGCGCGGCAAGCCCACGCCGGCGAGCGGAAGCTGGACGTTCCCGTGATCAGCGTTGGCAACCTCAGCATGGGTGGCACGGGCAAAACGCCGTGCGTGCTGCACCTGGCCGAGTTGCTGCGCGCGGCCGGCCACGCGCCCGCCATCCTCACCCGCGGCTACGGCCGCCATGCGCTGGCGGGCGATCTGGCGGTCGCACCCGGCGCACAGGTGAGCATCGAGGAATCCGGCGACGAGCCGCAAATATTCATCCGTTCCGGCCTGGCCGCCGTCGGCATCGGCGCCGACCGCGCCCGCGCCGCCGCGCTTGTGATCGAGCGCTTCCCGGCCGATGTCTTCCTGCTCGACGATGGTTTCCAGCACGCGCGCCTGGCGCGCGACCTGGACATCGTTTTGATCGACGCGCTCGATCCCTTCGGCGGCGGCTATGTTTTCCCGCTCGGCCGCCTGCGTGAGCCGGTGGCGAGCCTCTCGCGCGCCGGCGCCGTTGTCATCACCCGCAGCCAGTTTTCTGATCTCGCGCCGGCGATCGAACATGTGGTGCGCGAAGCCAACCCGCATGTCCCTATCTTTCGGGCCGGCATTGAACCGGAAGCCTGGGTGGAAGCGGCGACCGGCACCAGTTACCCACTCGCCCAGCCGCCGTTTGCCGCCGCCGGCGCCTTTTGCGGTTTAGGCAATCCGCAATCGTTCCGGCGCACCCTGGAGCGCCTAGGCGTCGAGCCCGCCGCGTGGTTCGAATTCGACGACCACCACCGCTTTCGCCCGAGAGAGCTGCGCTCGATGGCGCGCCAGGCCGGCGCCGCGGGCTCGACCGCGCTGGTCACTACCGAAAAGGACGCCGTCAACCTCTGCCCCGGTTTCCACAAAGTAACTACGCCGCTCGAGGTCTATTGGCTGAAGGTACGGATGACGATCGACCGGGAAGCTGAGCTTCTTGGTTTGGTAACGGGGCTTTTTGCGGCCAGGCGATGACGGCGAGGTGAGGCGCCGATCACCGTGGTCAATCACCTCAGCGCTGCGAAGAACTGCTTCTTCCCAACACCTGCCATTCGAATGATATGATGCTTCCCAAAGTGCCCCTCGGAAGCAGTCTGGAGCCATGGACGGGGATGGGTGCTGTATGCGGATGTCCGTCTTTCACCATCATGTGATGGCTTCCCTCCACCCGATCGAGTCGAAAGCCAAGCTTTCTCAATACCCTAACGGCGTCCTTGCCCGAGACCGCAGGGTCGGAGGACATCAGGACGTCCCGACTACGCGGCGCAGCATCGACTCTATTTTATGACACTGGCAGATCCGCGAACCAACAGGTTATGCGGAGCCGCGGCTTACGCGTGCCTGCCGATCATGCCTAACAGCGCGTTGATGATCACGGCGGCCATGCCGACCGGGACGGCGATTTTCCAGCCGACGTTCATCAACTGGTCATAACGGAAGCGCGGGAAGGTGCCACGAAACCATATCAGCAGATAAATGATCGAGGAGACTTTGAACAGGAACCAGAACAGGCCGATCACGGCGCGGTTCACTACCGGCACGGCGAACAGACCGCCGAGTCCCAACAGCGTCAGTGCTACCAGCACCAGAAATATGCGGTGCGGCGGATAGGGCAGGCGCTTCACCAGGGGAATTGTCAGCGCGCCGGAGCCGATGAATAGCACCACCGGGAACATCACGTTGAACGGCAGTTCGAGCCATTCGACGTTCGGGAACGGCCGCAGCCACCCGCCCAGGAACAGCGTCACGGCCACCCCGGCGACCACCAGCAGGTTGGCGTATTCAGCGAGAAAATAGAGCGCCCAGCGGAAGCCGCTGTATTCGGTGTGGAATCCCGCCACCAGCTCCGATTCGGCTTCCGGCAAGTCAAACGGGGCGCGGTTGGTTTCCGCGGTGGCGGAGACGATGTAAACCACGAACGGCACGATCATGAAGCCGTAGTTGGCGAACACGCCCCATACGCCGTGCTCCAGTTGCGCCTTGACGATGCCTTGCATGCTGAGCGTTCCCGCAACCATGACCGCCGAAAGCAGCGCGAACGACAGCGCCACCTCGTAACTCACCAGTTGCGCCGCACTGCGCAGCGCGCCCAGCAGGGAATAATGGCTGTTGGAAGCCCATCCGCCGAGGATGATGCCGAGGATACCCACTGCGGATGTAGCGGCGATCACCAGCAAACCCACATTCACGTCGGCCACATAGAGGTTGCGCGCCAGCGGCAGCATAGCGACGGCGGTGAGGCCGGTGATGGTGGGAACCATCGGCGCGAACCAGAAGATGGCGCGGTCGGCGCCGGCGGGAATGATGTCTTCCTTGATCAGCAGCTTCAAGGCGTCGGCGATGGGTTGGAGGAGGCCGTGCGGTCCAACGCGCATGGGCCCCAAACGCACCTGGAAATCGGCCAGCACTTTACGCTCGACCAGCGTCAGGTAGCCGGCGATCAGCGGAACCAGCGCGACGATGGCGAGCGTCAGCACCACCGGCATGAACAACGGGTTGGAGAGGATTGCTTGCATAGCGTCCTTACCGCAACAGCGAAGTCTGCGCCATCCGCAGGAACGGCTCCGGGTAAACGCCGATGGCCAGCGTGAAAAACCCGCTTACGCCCAATGCCAGGCGCAACCCGAGGCTGCTGGCTAGCGGAGCCTTTTCGGTCTCCTCGCGTGTGAACATGCTGCGCACAATCTTGAAGTAGTAGTAAATAGCGACCGCCACGTAGAGCGTGGCGATCACGGCCAGCGCGTAGTGGCCGGTCTGGATCAGCGCCAGGAAAATATAATACTTGCCGAGGAAGCCAGCGGTGGGCGGAATGCCGGCCAGCGACAGCAGGAAAATCAGCATCAAAACAGCGTGGCCGGGGCTCTTGTGCATCAGCCCGGCGATATCGTCCAGGTCCTCGCCGATGATGTTCTTCCGCCGCAGCGCCACCACCACCAGAAACGCGCCCAGGTTCATGAACGTGTATACCATTACGTAAACCTCGATGCCAGTAATGCCGGTCTCGTTGCCGGCCACCAGGCCCAGCAGCATGTAACCGGCGTGCGATATCGAGCTGTAGGCCAGCAGTCGCTTGATATTGGTCTGGTTGATGGCGGCCAGGTTGCCTATGGTGAGGGTGGCCACCGCGACCAGCGCCAGCAGCGGCTCCCAGGCGGCGCGTGAGGCCGCCAGTGGGCCCATGAAAATGCGCACCAGGAAGGCGATCGAGGCGGCTTTGGAAGCCACCGAAAGATACGCCGTCACCGTGGTGGGCGCTCCTTCGTAAGCATCCGGCGCCCACATGTGGAAGGGTGCGGCGGAGATTTTGAAGAGCAGTCCCGCTGCCGTGGTGGCCATCGCCAGGAACACGACCGGGTCCCACGCGGGCAGTGCGGAGAGACGGTCCGCAATGACCGCCAGCTTGGTGGATCCGGCCAGACCATACATGACCGAAAAACCATACACCAGCAGGCCGGTGGAAAAAGCGCCGAGCAGCAGGTACTTCATGGCCGCCTCATTGGAGCGCTTATCGGTGCGCAGGAAGCCGACCATCACGTAGAAACACAGCGCCATCAGCTCCAGGCCGATGAACAGCGTCACCAGGTCCGTGCCGGTGGCCAGGAAATACATGCCGGACTGCGCGAACAGCACCAGGCTGTAATATTCGCCGTGATGCTCGCCCGCGATCTCCAGGTATTTGTACGACACCACCGCGACGATCACCGCCGCGATAACGAAGATCCAGTTGAAGAAAATAGCGAAGCCATCTACCGTGACCGAGCCGCCGAAACCGGAAATCAGCCCGTCGGGCGCCAGGTGCATCTGCTGCTTCACGAGGCCCATGGCGGCGAAGACTTCCGCCGCCAATACGCCGAACACCAGCCGCCGCCGGTGCTGCGGACCGCCGAAGAGGAAATCCTCGAAGGCATCGAAGAGCAGAATGGCGCAACCGAACAGCGCCAGTTGCACGGCCGGAATGATGGTGAGGTAGTCGGTGGAGGTGAAGAACTGGCTGAACGGGTTCACCGGACGCCTCCATTGCGCGCCAGGATTTCAGAGGGTACGCGCACGGCCTGACCAGCCTGCAACGGGGCCGCGAAATACCCTGGCCGCACCCGCTCCACAATCTGCGCCACGGGCTGCCGCAGCACGTCGAAATACGGTTTGGGATAGACGCCGATCCAGATCGCCCAGGCGATCAGCGGCAGGAACAAGGCCACTTCGCGCAGATTCAGATCGCGCAGGCACAGATTCTTGGCATTGGTGATCTGGCCGAGCATGGTGCGCTGGTAGAGCCACAGCAGGTACGCCGCGCCAAGAATCACGCCGGTTACCGCGAACGCCGCCCAGATGCGGTTGGCTTCAAACGCGCCCTGCAAAATGGTGAATTCGCCCACGAACCCGTTGAGCAGCGGCAGCCCGGCCGAGCTGAGCATGGCGATGGCGAAGATAGTCGCGAAGCGCGGCATCACATGCGCCAGGCCGCCATATTCCTTGATCTCGCGCGTATGCCGCCGCTCATAGATGACGCCGATCACCAGGAAGAGCATGCCGGTCGAGATGCCGTGGTTGATCTGCTGCAAAACGCTGCCGGCAATTCCGTTCGGGTTCAGCGAAAAAATGCCCAGCGTGCAGAAACCCAGGTGGCTGACCGAAGAATACGCGACCAGTTTCTTCCAATCCTGCTGCATCAGGCTCACCAGCGCGCCATAAACGATGCCGATGATGGAAAGCACCGCCAGAATCTGCACGATGGTCTGATCGATGGACGCTCCGGGCAGCAGCGGCAGCGAGAAGCGGAGAAAGCCGTACGTCCCCATCTTCAATAGCACCGCGGCCAGGATCACCGAGCCCGCGGTGGGCGCCTCCACGTGCGCATCCGGCAGCCAGGTGTGGAACGGGAACATCGGCACCTTGATCGCGAAGCCCAGGAAGAAAGCCCAGAACACCCATTGCTGCAGGTGGAGCGTCAGGTTGAGCTTCATCAGATCGGCGATTTCAAACGTGTAGAAACCGAACTGTGCGTTGTGCTGGAAGTAGAGCGTCAGGATGCCCAGCAGCATCAGCACCGACCCGGCCAGCGTGTACAGGAAGAACTTGATGGCGGCGTAAAGCTTGCGCGGGCCGCCCCAGACGCCGATGATGAAGTACATCGGCACCAGCACCAGCTCCCAGAAAACGTAGAACAGGAAGAAGTCGAGCGAAATGAAAACGCCGATCATGCCAGTCTGCAGCAGCAGAAACATGGCGTAGTATTCCTTGACGCGGTCCTCGACGGCGGACCAGGAACATAGCGTTGCGATGAAGCCCATCAAGGTGGTGAGCATCACCAGCAGCAGGCTGATGCCGTCCATCCCGAGGTGATAGTGCGCGCCTAAGGATGGAATCCAGTCGAAGTGCTCCTCAAACTGGAAACCGGCGGCGTTTTTGTCAAAGTAGAATACCAGCGGCAGGGAAACCAGGAAGCCGGCCAGGCTGACCGCGTTGGCCCAAACGCGGATGAGGCCGCGCTTGGAAGCGGGCAGGAAGAGCAACACCGCAAGGCCGGCCAGCGGGGTGAGGAGAACGATGCTGAGTATGTGCTGGTCCATAGCTTACCTCGCGACGTAATACCCCAGAAACGCCAGCACTCCGACCACCACGAACAGCGCGTACGTCTGCACCCGGCCGCTTTCGAGCAGGCAAGCCGGGTAAGAGAGCAGCTTGACGGAAAACGATGTGAAGCGCACCGCGCCATCGACGATCCAGGTGTCCCACCACATGGAAAGCGTGGCGCTCAAGCGCGTCAGCCAGCCCGCGCCGTTGACGCCGCCATCCACAATCTCGCGGTCGAACTCCGCCATGGCGCTGCCGCCGCCCTTGCCCAGGCCGTTGACGAAAAGGAAATCGTACAGCTCATCCACGTACCATTTGTTGTAGAGCACGGTATACAGCGGCCCGGCGCCCTCCCTGACCCGCTCCGGAATGTCCGTACGCTTCGAATAAAGATAATAGGCCAGCGAAATTCCGCCGGCGGCCACGGCCACCGAAAGGATCATGAGCGACCATTCGGTGGATGCAGGATGCTCGGTCTCGCTTCGGCCGAGCGCAAACATCGGCTCCAGCCAGCGCGGAAACGCGCGGAAGCCGTCGCCAAAGATCGACCACAGCTTGGGCACGCCGAGCCAGCCAGCGAGCACGCTGCCCGCCGCCAGGGCGATCAGCGGCCAGGTCATCACGCGCGGCGACTCGTGTACGTGCGCGGCCACTTCCGGCTTCACCCGCGACTCGCCGTAGAACGTCATGCTCATCAGCCGCCACATGTAGAACGCCGTCATCGCCGCCGTCACCAAGCCCACCAGCCAGAGCACCGTGGAACCTTTGGGCGAGCTGAACGCCTGCCACAGAATTTCATCCTTGGAAAAGAATCCCGCGAAACCGGGAATGCCGGCGATCGCCAGCGACGCCACCAACATGGTCGCGTGTGTCACCGGGATCTTCTTCTTCAGGCCGCCCATGTAGCGCATGTCCTGCTCGCCGCTCATGGCGTGGATCACCGAGCCCGAACCAAGGAAGAGCAGGGCTTTGAAGAACGCGTGCGTGAACAGGTGGAAGATGGCCACCCAATATGCGCCCACGCCGAGCGCCAGGAACATGTAGCCGAGCTGGCTGACCGTCGAGTACGCCAGCACCCGTTTGATATCGTTCTGCACCAGCGCGATGGTAGCGGCAAAAATCGCCGTGAAAGCGCCGATTGCGGCAACCCACATACCTGCCACGGGCGTCAACTCGTACAGCGCCGAAGATCGCGCCACCATATACACGCCCGCCGTCACCATGGTGGCCGCGTGGATCAAAGCCGAAACCGGCGTGGGACCTTCCATGGCATCCGGCAGCCAGACGTACAGCGGGACCTGGGCCGATTTGCCGGTGGCGCCGAAAAACATCAGCAGCGCCATCGCGGTCAGCACGCCGTAGCCGGCTTCCACAGGGAATTGCCCGCTGCGTAGCGCGGCGTTGACGTCGGTGAACCGCACCGTGCCCAGTACGGAGAGCATCAGCAGCATACCGAGCACGAAGCCTGCGTCGCCCACGCGGTTGACTATGAATGCCTTCTTGCCTGCGTCGCACGCGGATTTCTTGTGGAAGTAAAAGCCGATCAGCAGGTAGCTACACAGCCCCACGCCCTCCCAGCCGACAAACAGCAGCGTGTAGTTGTTGGCCAGCACCAGCATCAGCATGAAAAAGATGAACAGGTTGAAATATCCGAAAAATCGGTAAAACCCGTTGTCGTGCGCCATGTAGCCGGTGGCATACACGTGAATCAGGAAGCCGACGCCGGTTACCACCAGGATCATCACCGAGCTCAGCGGGTCGAGGAGGAATCCCCAATCCACCTGGAAAGTCGCGAGGTGGCCGTTGGCCATGTGGAACGGCATGGCGGCGATCCAGGTGAACTGAATCACTTGGTGCAGCCGGTTGGGAAGATGTGCAAGCTGCCAGACCGCGCCGGCGGAAAATATGAAGGAGACCAGCACCAGCCCGGGGCAGATGAGGCGGATGAGATTTTGCAGCGGCCCGGGATGGTGATGGACATGAGCCGGCGCGTTGACAGGCGAATCGCCCGCCCCACCCGGCTCCACGCCCGGAGCCACCGCCACACCGGAGGGCGGCTGCGGATCGAGAAGCTTGCCGATCAGCAGCATCAATACCGCTCCGGCCAGCGGAAACAGCGGAATCAGCCAAATGAGGTCGAGAAAACTCACTTACTCTCCTACCACTTCAACAAATCGATTTCGTCTGCCTGCACGGTTTCCTTGTTGCGGAATAACGCGATCAGGATGCCTAGCCCGACGGCCGCTTCGGCAACCGCGTCCGTGATGACGAAAATGGCGAAAACCTGGCCGCCCACGTTGTGCCAGGCATGCGAAAACGCAATCAGGTTGATGTTCACCGCGTTGAGAATCAGCTCGATGGACATCAGGATAACGACGATGTTGCGGCGCGTGAGCACGCCGATGGTCCCGATGAGCAGCAGTGCTGCACTCAACGCCAGGTAATGAACCGTCGTCACCGGATGCATCTTCAGATCCTCTTCTTGGCCATGATCACCGAGCCGACCACGGCCACTAGCAGCAGCAGCGAAGCGATTTCGAACGGCAGCAGGTATTCGGAAAAGAGCGAATCGGCCAGCGCCTCGGTGTTGCCCGCGGCAGCCGGCACGGCGGCAGCCGCTTCCGCGATGTGGAACGATGCCGCGCCGCGATGGAAAAAGTAGCCGAGTTCCGCCGCCACCGCCGCCACCGCGGCCAGCGCCACCGGCCATTGCCGGTTGTATTCGCGGACGCGCGCGGCGTCATCCAGGTTGACCAGCATGATGACGAACAGGAACAGCACCATGATGCCGCCCACGTACAGCACGATCTGCACCGCGAACAGAAACTCCGCCGCTTGCAGCAGGTACAACCCGGCCACGCCCAGCAGCGAAGCGATCAGGGCGATGGCGCTGTGCACCGCGTTGCGCCGCGTGATGGTGAGGATGCCGCCTCCCAACACCAGCACCGCGAAACTGTAAAACAAGACCGTATCTAACATTTGTATTGCGTCGGCTGCGGCCCTTC
This sequence comes from Bryobacteraceae bacterium, assembly GCA_049511495.1. Classification (GTDB taxonomy): domain Bacteria; phylum Acidobacteriota; class Terriglobia; order Bryobacterales; family Bryobacteraceae; genus Bog-375. Next base: position 10,838 of record JBEKXZ010000007.1, read on the forward strand.
TTCGAGCATCTTTCGGTCCCAGATCATGCCGTCGCGGGTATAGCTGGCCAGCTCGAAATCCTGCGTCAACTCCAAGGCGTCCACCGGGCAAGCGTCTTCGCACAGGCCGCAGAACATGCAGCGCGAGAGGTCATAGGTGAAATCGGTCAAGTCCTTGCGCTTGGTCTGCTCATTGCGCTCGCTGGTCACCACAATCAGGTTCTCCGGGCACGCCAGCGCGCACAGGTTGCAGGAAATGCACAGCGTTTCGCCATTCTCCGGGTTGTTGTTCAGCCGCGGCGCGCCGCGATACCGCTCGGCCACTTTGGGCCGCTCGGCCGGGTACTGTTCGGTGTAGATGTATTTCGGATTCTGATTCCGGAACGTCACCATAAGTCCCTGAAACAGGTCCACCAAAAATATCTTTTTCAGAAGCCCGATCATAAGCGCAACCCAGTAGGACAGACCATCGCCTTTCGTGGTCTGTCATTCCTCGCTAAATCGCCACACCCCGACAAACGACGAAAAACGATCGTCCGTCCCACCTCTGGCCTCACCTGTCCACCTCGCCGAGCACGATATCCAGCGTTCCGATCACAGCGACCACGTCCGCTATCAGCGCGCCGCGCACCATCTTGTCCAGGGCCTGCAGGTTGACGTACGAAGGCGGCCGCACGCGCACCCGGTAGGGCTGCGTCGAGCCGTCGCTCACCACGTAATATCCCAGCTCACCCTTGGGCGCTTCGATCGATACATACGCCTCGCCCACCGGCGGCTTGATCACCTTGCCCACTTTGCCCAGGATCGGCCCTGCCGGGATCGCTTCCACCGCCTGCTCCATGATGCGCACCGATTGCCGCATTTCCTGCATGCGCACGATGTACCGGTCGTAAGTGTCGCCGTTTTCTCGCGTGGGGATCTCGAAATCGTATTGCTCGTAGCCCGAATATGGCTGCGCTTTGCGCAAATCCCATTTCACGCCCGACGCGCGCAGCACGGGCCCGGTGACGCCGTATTCCTTGCACTCGTCTCCCGTGAGGACGCCGACGCCCTTCAGCCTTCCCTCCCAGATCCGGTTATTGGTGAGCAACTCTTCGTATTCGTCCACCTTCGGCGGGAACATCCGGCAGAATGCCTTGACGTCCCGCTCGAAGCCGTCGTAAGTTTCGTATTGCAGTCCGCCGATGCGGAAGGCGTGCGTGGTGAGCCGCGCGCCGCAATACTGCTCGAAAATCTTCAGCGCTTCTTCCCGCTCGCGGAAGCAGTAAAACACCGGCGTGATGGCGCCGATATCGAGCGCGTGGGTGCCCAGCCACAGCAGGTGGCTGGCGATGCGGTTCAACTCGGTGAGAATCACCCGCACCGCGCGCGCGCGTGGCGGCGCTTCCACGTTCAGCAGCTTTTCCACCGCCAGGCAATAGCCTAGGCCGTTGGAGACCGACGCCACGTAATCCATGCGGTCGACGTATGGGTTGAACTGGGCGTAGGTGCGGTTTTCGGCGATCTTCTCCACGCCGCGGTGCAGGTAGCCGATTACGCAATCCGTGCCGAGAATTTTTTCGCCATCCAGTTTGAGGATCACGCGCAGCACGCCGTGAGTGGACGGGTGCTGCGGCCCCATGTTGAGGACTAATTCAGTCGAGTCCAGGAAGGTATCCGGCATGTCTTTACTGACCGCTTTCGATGCCGAGGTTCTCCTGTACCCATCGTACGTCCTGCTGCAGGATGCCGTAGTCTTTGCGCAGAGGGTAACCTTGCCAGTCTTCCGGCATCAGGATGCGCCGCAGATCCGGATGGCCGGCGAAGCGGATACCGAACATATCGAACACCTCACGCTCGAGCCAATTGGCCGTCAGGTGCATGCCGACAGCGGTGCGAGGCTCGAATCCATCCGCGATTTGGGTCTTGATGCGGATGCGCTGGCTGTGCGGAAAACTGTAGACGACGTAAACCAGGTCGAACCGTTCGGCTCGTTTGGGCCAATCCACCGCCGTGATGTCCACCAGGTAATCGAAGTCGGCGTCCAGTTTCAGATATTCGAGCACCGGCACGGCGGACTCGGGCCGTGTGACCACGAAGTCCTGCCCCAGATAGGTTGAGGTTGCGAGGATGCCGTCGCCGAACCGCTCCTTTACCGCGCGGGCGAGGTCGCTGTCCCAGGGCGTGGCGGCCATGGTGGCGGGCGGTTTGGGCGGCGGCGGGGGCTTCGGAGGTGCCGGCTTGGCGGCGTCGGCGGCTGGTTTGGCCGGCGGTTTCGCGCCTTCTCCCGCGGGCGGAGAAGGCGCCTCCGAGCCCCCAGGCTTCTGCTCGTCAGCCATTGGATCTCCTGTGAAGATTCAACACTTATCATCCCACTCGGACAAGTGTCAAATTACGTAACAACTCTCGTCTGCGCGTGGCGACAGCAACCAAATTGCGCTATTCCGGCGAGGCGGCTGTCGCCGGAGAACTGGCCATGGCCACCGCCCTGCTCAGCCCACATACCGCGCGTAGAGGCTGCGGGCTAAGCCGGGGTCGGTGGTGCCTTTGATGATGGCTCGGCCGTCGGGGAAAACGGTTAGTTCGTAAGGTGGAGCTGAGAATCGCAGGGCAAACTCGCTCGAGCGCACTTCGCCCAGCGGCTCCAGACGCGCGCGCAGTTCTTCTAAATCGATAGGGCCTTCGCGCTCGCGGACCTGCACGGCGTCGCGGCCGCACATGCGCACCGGTGGGCGCGCCGGTTCTTCGAGGTAGGGAAACTCGCGGCGGGCGCAGGTGGGGCAATCTGGGTCTCGCGCCGGGCCGTCGATCTGGCGGATTCCGCCTTCCCAAACATCGATGGTGGTGATGCGCGCGCGCACCAGATCGGGGTGCCCGGACAGGATCTTCAGCGCATCGGCTACTTGCAGCGACGCCACGGCGGAGACAATCGCGTTCAGCACGCCGGCGGTCTCGCAGGTCGGCTGCGGGCCGGCGGGAGGGTCGGGATAGACGCAGCGCAGGCACGCCGTGTGGCCGGGGATCACGGGCATGGTGAGGCCGTAACTCCCCACTGCGGCGCCGTAGATCCACGGAATGCCGCGGCTCACCGCAAAATCATTGATCAGGTAACGTGTTTCGAAGTTGTCGGTACCGTCGAGGATCACGCCGGCGCCACCCAGCAGATCCGCTGCGTTTTCCGCCGTCAGATCCGCCACTACGCCGCGCACGGCAATCGAAGAATTGATGCGCTCCAGCCGGCGCGCCGCCGCGACCGCCTTGGGTAATGCTGCGGCGGCATCGGCTTCTTCAAACAGCCACTGGCGATGGAGATTGGCGGGCTCGACGTAATCGCGGTCGATGATGGTGAGCCGGCTCACGCCGGCCCGCGCCAGCGCCGCCGCGTGAAAGCTGCCCAGCGCGCCGCAGCCGGCCACCACCGCGTGGGCGCGCAACAGCAACTCCTGGCCCGCCTCGCCTAGCCCCGGGAATAGAATCTGCCGCGAGTAACGCTGGCGCTCGGCGGCATTCATCTCTGTTCCGCTCCATTCCGGGGCTGGGAGGGGAAGCATCCGGTTTCCTCACGGCTCACGGCTAAGAAAACATGCGCCCGCTAGCGGGCGTTGGCAAGCTAAAGCATGCCCCACCAATCTCTGTCGCGCACCTATGGTAACAAACCTGCTCTAAACGGCTACGCTATCATGTTTCTGGTGCGCCGCCCGTTCGCCAGCGTCTTTCGCATCGTCGTGCTATCCCTTGCCGCGCCAATGATTTTGCTGCTTGGTCAGGACGCTTCCTGGGAGGGCAAGCGGATCGCCGGCATCCAGTTCGAGCCGGTCCGGCAACCGCTCGACCCGGCTGAAATCAACCAGATCCTCCCGCTGAAGCGGAACCAGCCATTGCGGCTGGCCGATGTCCGCGCCAGCATCGAGCGCCTCTTTGCGACCGGCCGGTATGCGGATATTCAGGTGGATGTCGAGCCATACCAGGACGGCGTGGTGGTGCGCTTCCTGACCAAGAACAGTTGGTTCATCGGTCACGTGGTGGTGGGAGGACGAGTTTCCAACCCGCCCAGCGCGGCGCAGCTTGAGAATGCGGCGCAGCTCGATCTCGGGGCACCCTACACGGAGGCCGGCGTGGCCGCGGCCGAAGCCGGCCAGAAGAAGCTGCTGGAATCGAACGGCCTGTTCGGCGGCAACGTGCAGACGGTGCTCGATTGGGACAACGACTACCAGCAGGTCAACATCCGCTTCGAAATCAAGAGCGGCGTCCGGGCCCGCTTCGCCGCGCCCACGATCGTGGGCAACGTTCTGCTCGACCGCGCCAGCTTGGTGCGTGCCGCTAAGTTCCAGCGCTGGATCGTCCACACCTGGAAGCCGATGACGCAGACGCGGCTGCGCGAGGGCGTCGAGGGGGTGCGCGCTCTCTACGCCAAGGATCATCGGCTGGAAGCCAAGGTGACGCTGGAAGACGTGAAGTACGATGCCGCGACCAACCGCGCCGCGCCGGTGCTCGCCATCGACGCTGGGCCGCGCATCCGCCTGCGCTCCATCGGCGCCAAGGTTTCCGAGCACAGTCTGGGGCGCTTTGTGCCGATCTTCGAGGAGCACTCGGTGGATGCCGACCTGCTCACCGAGGGCGCTCACAATCTGGAAGACTACTTCCAATCCAAGGGTTACTTCGACGCCGAGGTCGCATTCAAGCAGCAGCGCGTGATCGACGACCAGGCCAGCATCGACTATTTGATCAACCTGGGCGAGCGGCACAAGCTGGTTTTCATCGGCATCCAGGGCAACCGCTACTTCTCGACCGGCGACTTACGGGAACGCATGTTCCTGCGCACCGCCTCCTGGCTGCAGTTTCCGCACGGCCGCTACAGCGCCGACCTGCTGCGGCGCGACGAGGATTCGATTGTCAGCCTGTACCAGTCCAACGGATTCCGCGACGTGAAGGTGACCCACCGGCTGGACGATCGCTATCAGGGCCACAGCGGCGAGCAGGCCGTGTGGATCACCGTCCACGAAGGCGCACAAACGTTCATCAACAGCCTCACCGTGGACGGCATCGAGCAGCTCGACAAGCGGAAAATTCTCTCCCCGCTCAGCTCGGTCGCCAATCAGCCGTTCAGCGAGTTCAATATCGCGGTGGACCGCGACGCCATCCTGGCGCAGTATTATCAGAACGGCTTTCCCAACGCCACCTTTGCCTGGAGCTCGAAACCCGCCGCGCCGAACCGCGTGGATGTGCGCTACACCATCCACGAGGGCGGGCGCGAGTTCGTGCGCCAGGTGCTCTTCAATCCGGGCGGTCTGGCGCACACGCGTCCCGCCTTGGTCTACAAGAACCTCCAGCTCAACCCCGGCGATCCGCTGTCGCCAACCGCCATGAGCGAGACCGAGCGCCGCCTGTATGAACTGGGCGTCTTCTCGCGCGTCGACATGGCGATTCAGAACCCGGATGGAGAGACGGATCAGAAGTTCGTGGTCTACGATCTCGAGGAAGCGCGGCGCTACTCGGTATCCGTGGGCGTGGGCGCGGAATTCGCGCGCATCGGCGGCTGCGAGTATTGCCTGGATGCGCCGGCCGGGCAAACGGGGTTTGCGCCGCGCATTTCCCTCGGCGTCACGCGATCCGATTTGTGGGGCATCGCGCACAGCCTGAGCCTGCGCACGCGGTTCTCCACGCTCGAACAGCAGGCGATTCTCACCTACGATTGGACCCATTTCCGCGGCAACGACAAGCTGCTACTGACCTTCACCGCGCGTTATGACGATTCCAAGGACGTCCGCACCTTTTCGTTTAAGCGCGAGGAAGCCTCCACGCAGTTGAAGCAGCGTGTCAGCAAGTCGGTCACGCTGCTCTACCGCTACACGTACCGCGCGGTCGACGTGAACCAGGCCACGCTGAAAATTTCGCCCGAGCTGATCCCATTGCTCTCGCAACCGGTCCGGCTGGGCCTGCTTTCCTTCAACGTCATTCAAGACCGGCGCGACGATCCGCTGGACCCGCGCAAGGGCGTCTACAATACGCTCAACGTGGATTTCGCCGAACACATCTTCGGTTCGCAACGCGACTTCGTGCGCGTGCTGGCGCGCAACTCCACTTACCATCCGCTGGGCAGGAAGCTGGTGCTGGCGCGCTCGACCGAGATCGGCAATATCGCCGCATTCCATTACAGCGGGGATGAAGAGGATGCGGTTCCGCTGCCAGAGCGCTTCTTCGGCGGCGGCGCATCGTCCGATCGCGCCTTCCCCGAGGACCAGTCCGGGCCCCGCGACCCGGAAACCGGCTTTCCCATCGGCGGCAACACCCTGTTCTTCAATCAGACCGAGCTGCGGTTCCCGCTGATCGGAGAGAATATTGGCGGCGTGCTGTTTCACGACTTCGGCAACACCTTCACCGGCGCGAGCGACTTTTCCTTCCGCGTGAAGCAGGATGGCCTCGGGGACTTCGATTACATGGTCCATGCCGTCGGCTTCGGCATCCGCTACCGCACCCCCGTCGGCCCGTTCCGCGTGGACCTGGCCTACGGCCTCAATCCGCCGCGCTTTTACGGCTTCAAGGGAACCGAGCAGGATCTGGTGAATGCCGGCGTCAAGCCGTGCCAGGCGGCCGTGAACCAATGCACGCAACAGACCATGAGCCATTTTCAGTTCTTCTTTTCGATAGGACAAACGTTTTGACGAGGAAGCTCGAGTTGCGATCCGCCGCGCCCATCCGCCTGGCTGCTCTGGCCCTAGCCGCCACGCTTGCTTCGGGCGCTATCATCGACCGCATCGCGGTTACGGTGGGCAACCGCGTAATCACCTCGAGCGACATCGAGCGCGAGATTCGCGTAACTGCGTTCCTGAATGGGCAGGCGCCGGACTTGAGCCCGCCGAGCAAGCGCGCGGCGGCCGAGCGCATGGTCGAGCAGAGACTGGTGCGCCACGAGCTCGAGACCAGCCGCTATCCGGCGCCGCAGCCCGCCGAAATCGAGCCCGTGCTGGCCGCTTTCCGGCACCGCTACTATCCGGCCGAAGCCGATTACCGGCGCGCGCTGGCTCAATATCACATTGGCGACCAGGACGTGAGAGACGCGCTGCTCTGGCAGCGCACTTTGTTGCAGTTTGTCGATGTGCGCTTCCGCCCCGCGGTGCAAATCACCGGGGAAGAGATCCAGAGCTATTTCGACACCGTGCTGGCGCCGAAGGTGCGCGCGGCGGAGCCTGGGAAAACGCTTTCCCTCGACGATTACCGCGATCAGATCGAAGACATTCTGGCGGGCCAGCGCGAGGACCGCGAATTGGACAACTGGATGCGCGAGGCGCGGCGCCAGACGCCGATCGTCTATCACGACGAGGCCCTGCAATGAAACGCCGCCTGCTGTGGATTGCCGCTTTCGCCGCCGCGGCTTCGCTGCTGGCGGCACTGGCCGGCGTGTTGGTGCTGCGCAGCGAGTGGTTTCGCGGCAAGGCGCGCGCCTGGCTGGTGAGCTCGATCGAAACCGCCACCGGCGGGCGCGCCGAGATGGGCGCGTTTCGATTCGACTGGACCGCCCTGCGGGCCGAGGCCGATTCGTTTGTCCTGCATGGCACCGAGCCCGCCGGCAAGCCGCCGCTGTTTCGCGCCGCCTCCATCGCGGTGGGCGTGAAAATTATTTCGCTGGTGAAGCGCGATATCGACATTCGCTCGCTCGACGTGGAAGCGCCGCGCATCGCCCTCATCGTCGGTACGAATGGCCGCACCAACCTGCCCCAACCGAAAGCCCGAGGCCGGCGCGGCGACGCCATGGCGCCGATTCTCAAGCTCGCCATCGGGCGTTTCCGCGTCGAGCACGGCGAATTTCAGGTGGAATCGCACTCGCGAGTGCCATTTGCGGCGCAGGGCCGGAACCTCGAGGCACTGCTGACTTATGACGCCGCCGGTCCGCGCTACCGGGGCAATATCTCCATCGAGCCGCTGGAGTTCGCCGCTCCCGGCTTCGCCCAAACGGCGGTCGCCATCAACGCGTCGTTCGCTCTCGAAGCGAACCGCATCGATGTCAGCGCCGCCAGCCTCGCCACCGGCAAAACGCGGGTGAGGCTGGCTGGGCAAATCGAGAACCTGGCCGACCCGCACGGCCGGTTCGAGTTTCAAGCGCGCCTCGATAACGGCGATGCCGAACGCATCTTCGAAACCAAGCTGCTCGATCGCGGCACGGCGGAGGTTGCCGGCAGCGGCGCCTGGCGCGGCGGCGCCGATGTTTCGATCGACGGCCACCTGGCCGCGACCGGCTTGGAATATTTCGATTCGAGCATTCGGCTGCACAACTTCACGGCTTCCGGCCCACTCACTTCCGATTTGCGCACCGTCACCGTGCGCCCGATACGGCTTTCCGGCGAGGCCGTGCTGGGCGGGAAGGCGTTTCCCGTCGAGGCGAACATCGCGGCGGCCGTGCTCCGCGGCGTCGATCTGGAGCTGCGCGAGGTCATGATCGACGCGTTGGGCGGCAACTACACCGGCGCCATCGGACTGCGCGCCTTCAATCGCTACACGGTGAACGGCGCCGTGGCCGGTCTCGATGTGCGCCGCGTGGCGAGCCTCGCCATCTCCGCGCCGCTGCCCTGGGACGGCACCGCCGGCGGCTCGTTGCAAATGGAGGGCTCGTTCAACAACCCGCGGGCACTGCATTTGGTTACCGCGCTCGAAATCGGGCCGGCGCCGGCGGGCCCGCCGGTCGAAGGCGAAGTTACCGCGGATTGGGATTCGCCGAACGAGATTCTCGATCTCGGGCATTCGCGGCTCAGCCTGCCGCACTCGCGCGTTGCATTCTCCGGCGCCGCCGGACGCGAGCTGAGCGTCCACCTGGAGACGCGCGACCTGAACGAGTTGCTACCGGCTCTGGGCGAGCGCGCGGCGGCGCTTCCGGTGAGGCTCCACGGCAGCACGGTAGTGTTCGATGGCAAAGTAATCGGCAGCCTGGAGCATCCGCAGATCCAGGGCCGTGTGCGTGCGGGCGCTTTCACCTATGCAGACCACGCGTTCGATTCGTTCGACACCACCGTCACGGCCTCGCCGGACAATGTGCGGCTCGATCATGCTGCGCTCAGCCGCGCGGGGCTGCGCGCGCAGTTTTCGCTCGCCGTGGCGCTGCGCGATTGGGAAACGCGAGACCGCAGCGATATCTTCGGCAGCGCCACAATTCACGAAGCGCCGCTCGCCGAGCTGATCGCGATGGCCGGTGGCGCTCCGGCATTGGCCACCGGCACGCTCAACGCCGCGGTCGCGATCACCGGCGTCGCGGGCGATCCGATTGTCGAGGCCGATCTCGATGCCGCCAACGGCGACATAGAAGGAGAGCCTTTCGACCGCATCACCGGCCATGCGCGATATCGCGCCGGTACGCTGGAGCTTTCCGCAGGCGAGATTTCCGCCGGTGCCAAACAGATCCACGTAGACGCCAGTTTCGCTCATTCGACTGGCCGCTTCGATACCGGCGCGCTGCGGTTTCAGATCTCGACCAACGCCATGCCGGTCAAGCAGGTTCATCTTCTCGAGGCCGCGCGGCCCGGCGCGAAGGGCACAGCCCAGGTGCAGGCACGCGGCGCTATCGACATCGTCCCGCCGCAAAACGGACGGCCCGGATTTCGCATTCGGGATTTGCACGCTGAAGTTACCGGCCAAAAGCTGCAACTGGCGGGCGGCGATTTGGGCGACGTGCGTCTCACGGCGGAGACCGGGGGCGGTGCGTTGCGGGCGCACGTGGAATCAAATTTCGCCGATTCGGTCATCGTCGGCGACGGCCAGTGGCGGCTGGCGGACGATTACCCCGGCAGCGCCACCATCCGCTTCACCAAAGTGGATCTGGCCCAGTTGCGCGCGTGGCTGGCGCCCGCCGGGTCGCTCGCCGGTCTGGCCGGCGCGGCGGAAGCCTCGCTCCGCCTGGATGGTCCCGCGCTCACCCCACGGGCGATGACGGCGGAGTTGCGCATCGCGCGCCTGGAAATCGCGCCCGCCGCCTCCACGGGTCTCGCACCCGGCACCTTCGCGCTCCGCAACTCCGGCGACATCGTCGTCACCATGGCCGGCTCGGTGGTCACCGTGGCGTCGGCGCGGCTGACCGGGCACAACACGGATCTCAGCGTAACCGGCCGCGTGTCGCTGGGCCAGAAGACCCCGCTCGATCTGCGCGTGGACGGCCATGCCGATCTCGGTTTGGTGCATGACCTGGACCGCGGCCTGACCGCCTCCGGCATGCTGAAAGCGGACGCCAGCGTGCGCGGGACTCTGGGCGCGCCGCAAATCGCCGGCCGCGTGGAATTCGCGGGCGCGGGGTTCAACATCAGCGACGTCTCCAACGGCATCTCCAACGCCAACGGCGTTCTGCTGTTCAGCGGCGACCGCGCCTCCATCCAGAGCTTCACCGGCGAAACCGGCGGCGGCAAAATCGAGCTCAGCGGTTTCGCCGCTTACGGCGGCGATGGGCCGCCGGTGTTTCGTCTCCATGCCACCGCGCATCAGGTGCGCGTGCGCTATCCGGAAGGCGTCAGCACGGTGGCTAACGCGGACTTGCGTTTCACCGGGACCACCGCCAGCAGCATTCTCTCCGGCACCATCACCGTGCTGCGCACCGGCTTCAATCCGCAATCGGATTTCAGCTCGCTGCTGGCGCAATCCTCCGAGCCTGTGCGCACGCCGGCGGCCCGTTCCGGCCTGCTCGGCGGCCTTACTTACGATGTCCAGGTCTCGACCGCGCCGGATATCCAGGTGCAGAGCGCGCTCGCCCAGGACGTCCAGGTGGAAGCCAACCTCCGCCTGCGCGGCACCTACACCAGTCCCGCCGTGCTGGGCCGCGTTAACATTACGCATGGCCAGGTGGTCTTCTTCGGCACGCGGTACAGCATTTCGCAGGGATCGGTCTCGTTCTTCAATCCGGTCAACATCGACCCGGTCCTGGATGTCGATCTGGAGACCAAGGCCCGCGGCATCCAGGTGACCCTCAACGTCTCCGGCCCGCTCAGCAAACTGAACCTGACGCCGCGCTCGGATCCGCCGCTGCAATTCGGCGAAATCGTGGCGCTGCTCGCGACCGGCCGCACGCCCACCGACGAATCGTCGCTTTACGCCGGCGAGAACACCGCCGCGCCCGCCTGGCAGCAATCCGCCGGATCGGCGCTGCTGGGCGAGGCCATTTCCAGCCCCGTCACCGGCCGCTTGCAGCGCTTCTTCGGCGTCAGCCGCCTGCGCATCGATCCCACTCTGCCCGGCACCGAATTCAACGGGACGGCGCGCGTCACCCTGGAGCAGCAGGTGACGCCCGATATCACGTTCACCTACATCACCGACGTCACCACCAGCAACCCGCAGGTGGTCAGCGTGGAATGGGCTTTCGCCAAGCAGTGGTCGGTGGTGGCGCAGCGCGACGAAAACGGCCTGGTCGGCATGGACATTCTTTTCAAGAAACGGTTCTGAATGGTCGATCCCGCGATTGAGGACTCGTTCCGTCACAGCCGCTTCACACGCGGGACATACACCAAATACAGCTTCAATTGCCCGGCCGATTCCGGCGTGGCCGCGTGGCAGGCCATGCTCGGCGAGAACACCGGCCACGGCGGCCACCATGTACCGAGCCTTGCGTGCGCCCCGGGGTTCCTGTCATCGGCGGGCAAATGCTATAATCATTCTGACTACACTAGTCAGAAGCGTGCACCATGAACAGAGCACAGAAGCGCTCTCCCCGGCAGGCACTGATTCCGAAGCCTCATGCGGTTCGGAAGGATTGGCAACTGCAGCAGGCGAAGGCGCGGTTTAGCGAAGTGTTCCGCCTGGCCCGGGAATCTGGGCCGCAGCGGGTGACCAAGCACGGCAGAACTGCGGTGGTGGTGCTCCCGGCCGAGGAATACGAACGCCTCTCCAGCTCCAAGGCGCGCCAAGGGAGCCTGGTCCGGTTCTTCGCGGATTCGCCGCTGGCTGGTTCGGGCATTCAACTGGATCGGCCGCGCGATTTCGGAAGAGCGGTCAAGCTGTGACGGGCTTCCTACTCGATGCCAACGTCGTCTACGAATTGGTCAAACCCAAACCGGACGAGAAGGTGCGCCGCTGGATCGAGGAGGCGGACGAATCGATCCTCTTTCTCAGCGTGCTCACGCTGGGCGAAATCAGGAACGGCGTGCAACGTCTGCGCTCGGGGCAGCGCCGGGGACGATTGGAATCGTGGCTGCAAGTGGATCTCCCGCTTCGCTTTCAGGACCGGATCTTACCGATCGGCGCGGCAATAGCGGACCGATGGGGCAGGGCCTCCGCAATTGCCGCGGCGAGAGGCAAGCCGGTGCCCGTCGTCGATGGTCTTCTCGCGGCGACGGCAATCCATCACAATCTTACGCTCGCCACCAGAAACAGTGCGGACGTCTCCGGCACCGGTGTCACGACGCTGAATCCCTGGCTATAGGAAGCCACTGGAGGCAACCGACGCATATTATCCGTGGTCCGGCGCGAACAAAAAAAGCCGAGACGACTCTCGGCTCAGCAGCCTGGAATAGGCTGCGCCACTAAGCCCAGACCTACTACAATGAAAAGTCGCTGGAGATCGCTGGGACGCGCCAAACCGTTGGGAACTTCAACACGGCTTGCGCGAGGATAGCTGGCTGACCGGATGTTGTCGACGGAGGGCGAATTGGGGAGCAGGTTTTGGGAAGCTTGCCCCGCTGCGGGTGCATCTCATAATCATGCCCGGCAAGCGAGCGGGCGGCCATCGATCCCACACATGCGCGATTACATTGAGCTGACCAAGCCGCGGATCACCTGGCTGATTCTGATGAGCACGGGAATCGGCTACTTTTTTGGACTTGCGGCCATGGCCGGCTGGAGCGAGTTTCTCCAGCACTTGGGGCTCCTACGGCTGTTCCACACCATGCTGGGGACGGGGCTGATTGCTTCCGGCACGGCCGCGCTCAACCAATGGCTGGAACGAGAGGCTGATCGCAAGATGCGGCGCACGGCGGACCGGCCGCTGCCTTCGGGACGGCTGGCCTCGGGTCCGGCGCTGGCTTTCGGCGTGGCGCTTTCGGTGGCTGGATTCGCCGATTTGTGGCTGGGCGTGAATCCGTTGGCCGCATGGATCGGCGCATTCACGCTGGCCAGCTACCTGTTTTTCTATACGCCGCTCAAGCAGCGCACCTGGTGGTCCACCACCATCGGCGCTATTCCGGGCGCGATGCCGCCGGTGATCGGCTACGCGGCCGCGGCGGGGCGCCTGACGGCGGATTCCTGGGTGCTCTTTGCGATCCTCTTTCTCTGGCAGTTTCCGCATTTCTATTCGATCGCCTGGATGTACAAAGAAGACTACGCGCGCGCCGGCATACGGATGCTGCCGGTGGTGGAACCGGACGGCCGGTCGACGGCGCGGCAGATCGTACTCTTCGGCCTGGCGCTGATCCCGGTCAGCCTGGTTCCGGGTATGCTGGGAATGTCGGGGCGTATCTACCTGGCGGGAGCGCTGCTGTCGGGCGTGTGGTTCCTGTACGCGGGCGTGCGTGTGGCCCGCGAGCGGACCCTGGCGCGCGCGCGCGGCGTTCTGCTCACCTCGGTGGTGTACCTGCCGTTTCTTTACGGGTTGATGCTCCTCGACAGGCCTGGCCTGTGATTCAAGTCGAAAATCTGACGCACCGATACAGCGAGCGCACGGCCCTGCGCAACGTCAGCTTCGAAGTGGCGCGAGGCGAAATCTTCGGCCTGCTGGGGCCGAACGGCGGCGGCAAGTCCACGCTCTTCCGCATCCTCTCGACGATGATGGCGCCGAGCGAGGGGCGTGCCGTGATCGGCGGCTGCGACGTGGTGCGCGACCGGGCGGCGGTGCGGCGGCAGGTGGGCGTGGTGTTCCAGACGCAGAGCCTCGACAAGGCGCTGACGGTGGAGGAGAACCTGCGCGCGCAGGGCCATCTGCACGGGCTATCGGGCGCGCTGTTGCGGGAGCGCATGGAACACGCCATGGCGCAATTGGGCCTGGAGGATCGCCACAAGGACTTGGTGGAGAAGCTCTCGGGCGGGCTGCGGCGGCGCGTCGAGATCGCCAAAGCGCTGCTGCACCGGCCGCCGGTGCTGCTGATGGACGAGGCGTCGACCGGCCTCGACCCCGCGGCGCGGCGCGACCTGACGCGCCACATCGAGCGGCTGCGCGATCAAGAGGGCGTGACGATTCTGCTTACGACTCACGTTCTCGAAGAGGCCGACCGCTGCAACCGGCTGGTGCTGCTGCATCGCGGGCAAGTGGTGACGGAGGGCAGCCCGCAAGCGCTGCGGGCGCGCATTGGCGGCGACGTGGTGGTGCTGGAGGCGGAAGACGCGAAGTCCCTGGCAGGCGCGATCGAGCAACGCTTCGGATTGCGCTCGAGCCAGGTGGACGGACAAGTGCGAGTGGAAATCGAAAACGGGCACCGCTTCATCGCCGAAGTGGTGGAGGCGTTTCCCGGCGCCATCCAATCGGTGGGACTGCACAAGCCGACGCTCGAAGATGTGTTCGTGCGCGAAACGGGGGCGCAAATTGAATAGCTTTATTCTGCCCGCCGCCACGCTGTGGCAGCGGGAGCTGGTCCGCTTCTGGCGGCAAAAGAGCCGCGTGCTGGGCGTGGTCGCATCGCCGCTGGTGTTCTGGCTGCTGATCGGCTCCGGTTCGAACGACCTGGCGCGGTATTACTCGGGCGCACTGGTGCTGACGGTGATGTTCTCCGCCATCTTTTCGACCATTTCGATCATCGAAGACCGGCGCGAAGGATTCCTGCTGTCGATGCTGGTTTCCCCGGCGCCGCGCAGCAGCATGGTGCTGGGCAAGATCCTCGGATCGGCCACGCTGGCCTGGGTGCAGGGGCTGATTTTCCTTTGCTTCGCGCCTTTGGCGGGGGTGCGGATCGGGCTGCTGGAACTGGTTCCGGTGGCGTTGGCGATTCTGCTGATTTCATTTACGCTCACCGGGCTGGGATTCGTGATTGCCTGGAGGATGGAATCCACGGCCGGATTCCATGCGATCATGAATCTGCTGCTGGTGCCGATGTGGATGGTCTCGGGGTCGCTGTTCCCCATGGCCACCGCGCACGGGTGGGTGCGGATGCTGATGTGGGCCAATCCGCTGACGTATTCGATCGCATTGCTGAATCACACGCTGGCGCTGCCGAATGCGCAGCCGGGTGCCGTGGCGAGCCTGGTCGTGACGCTGGGGTTCGGATTGGTGCTGCTGGCGGCCTCGGGAATTCTGGCCGCGCAGAAGACGACGCATAGCACCGCATGAAGATTTGTGGGGTAGGCGCTTTCGCCTGCCAGGGGCCCGAAATACCATGACCGGAATTCTGCCTTCGATCAACGCCTTTTTGAATGCCAGCGCGGCCATTCTGCTGGTGTGGGGTTACCTGCTGATCCGGCGCAAGCGGAGAGAAACCCATCGCTGGGTGATGACGGCGGCATTCGTCGTCTCCTGCCTGTTCCTGGTCTGCTACCTGGTCTATCACTGGCAAGTCGGGAATGTGCGGTTTCAACACACCGGGCCGCTGCGCGCGATTTATCTGAGCATATTGGGCACGCACACGGCGCTGGCAGCCGCAGTTCCGGTGCTGGCGATCATCACACTGCGCCGCAGCCTCGCCGGGCGCTACGATGCCCACCGGCGGATCGCGCGCTGGACTCTGCCCATCTGGCTATACGTGAGCGTGACGGGCGTGGTGGTGTATTTTATGCTGTACCACCTGTAAGGTCCGCGCCGTCGCCGTTTCCGCCAGCGGCAAAAAAAAGGTCGCAGCTCGCCGCGACCTTTTTTGCTATCAGACTTTGTCATTTGGCCCGCGGTGTGTGACCGCACGCCGCCAAGGTCAAAACACGTAGTCGATGCCCGCCATGGGAACAATATTCTGCAGAACCTTGCCATAGGTGACGCCCGGAGGCGGGGTCACCACGTTGGTGGGGAACGGAGAAATGAAATCGCGTATCTCGGCGCGGAAATATAAGCGCTCATTCAACTTGTAGGTGATGCCGCCGCCGACGCTGAGCATCGGCTTGAGCTGGTGGGTTTGGGTGAAGTATCCGAACTGGCTGAGAGGCTGGACGGCCTCCTGCGCGCCAGTGCCTTCGAAAATCTTCATGCCGCCGCCGAGCGCCGCAAAGAGCTGCACGGGCGAATTCTTCCGGTCGGTATGATAAATCAGGTCGTAGTGGACGGCGTGGGCGATGCCGCTGAAAGATGCCGAAGACCCGGCGCCGGACAGTTTGAGGCTGCTGTCGAAGAACTCATAGCGGATCTCGCCGCTCCAGTGCGCGTTGAGGTTCTGCCCGAAGAATGCGCCGGCGGCCACGCCGGGCGCGAACCCCGCCGTGGCCGAACCGGGGGCGCCGCTCACATTGACGGTGTCAAGGAAGCCTACTCCGCCGATGCCACCCACTTCCCATTGCTGGGCGAAGGCGCCCAAACCGGACGCGAGAAGCAGAAACGTCTTTCCAATCGTTCTCATATCGTTCTCCGCGAGACGGCTAGTTGCCCACCACCCGCTCGGTGAGCGTGGTGTTGAAGCCGGTGGCGGTGCCCTGGCTGATCACCAGCGGCTCACTAAAGCCCTGTGTGACCATGCCGGGAACGACCGCGTTGATCTGGTAGACACCGATCTCGCCGGGCGCCAAGCCAGCGTACTGGATATCCAGTTGGGAACCGCCCAGCGTCACCGTGGGAACCTCGGACGCCAAGGCCAGAGGAGTGACGGGCGCGGGTACGCCAGGAGTGACCGCGGGAGAAGTAAGACCCATGCCGGTCAGATAAATCACCAGCGTGTCTCCCGGACGAATCGGATTGGTGGCGTCCACGATCTGGTTGTTCGCGGCGCGAACGACGGTGGCCAAGCCTGTGACCGGCCCGGCGCTGCCGGACATAAACACGGCGGGAGCGGCCGATTGAACCGTGAAGTGCGTGCTGTTGCTGACGCCGCCCGGCGTGTGAATGCTGATGGTGGAGGGACCGAGGACGTTGTTCGGCAACTGCGCATTGACCTGCGTAGCCGAAACGAACAGCAGCGGCACCGGGGTGCCGTTGACGCTCAGACAGGACTGCCCCAGTGCCGTCGGCAGGGGGACTTGCGAAGCGACCACGCTGACCGGGCTCATGCCGGTGCCCCAAACAGTGATCAGGCCGCCCGGCGCAACCGGCGCCGTGTCATTGGCCGCATTCACGATGCTGGTGATCACTGGCGGCACGAAGGAAGCTGCGTAATTCTGGCTCAGGACAGTGAAGCCGGAAGTGCTCAGCACGATGATCTCGTTGGCGCCGGGCAGCGGAGCCACGGTGCGGATGAAGCTGCTCAACTGGCTCAGTTCGTTGGCTCCCGATCCATTGTTGGAAACGGTGCCATCGGGGCTGGGGTAGGCCGCAGCGGTAGTCGAAGAGCTGGAAGTAGTAGAACTCGAACTGGAACTGGAACTGGAACTACTGCCGGTCGGAGTGCTGCCATTGCTGGGCAGTAGCGGCGCCTCCACCATGGGGATGGGGCTTTCGCCAGTTGACGAGAGAGGCGAGAACAACTGAATCGTGCCCGGACTGGTCGCGTTAGGCGCCGTTGTGAGGTAGCCGCTGGCGGCGCCGTTCTGATCGATGAAGGTGAAGCCCGAGGGATCGCCGCCAGCGGTATTGAAGGCGCCGATCGGAACCAGCGATGAGTTGAGGAAGGCGCTGCCGACCACATAGTTTTCATAACTGGACGCGCCGTAAGAGCCGGACAAAGCCGTATAGTCCTGACGCGCAGCGACAAAACTGTTAGACGCGGCGCTGTAGAGATAGACGTGGCCATCCGGCCCGGCCATCAAAATGTAAGCCCCGTTGGGCGAGGCGCTCAACACCGACAGCTGGGAAACCGATGAAGTATCGTTCGACCAGGGTCCCAGGGTTGGCAGCGAAGCGCCTACTCCACGAACCATGTCGAGCGCGACCACGTCGCCGACTAACTGGGACTCATCGCGTGCCAATGCCAGGATGGCGCCGTTGGACACCGCGACAGACCGGCCCCAATCGCTTCCGGGCAGAACGATCGGGCTCACCGGCTGCAACGCATTCAGGTCGAACACGCTCACCAGTTGCGAATCGCTGTTGGCAACCAGCAGGTAGTTCTGGTCGAGAGTCATCGCCATTCCCCTGGGCGTGGTGGCGGTTCGCAAGCTCGTGATTAACTGGTTGGTGGCGCCGTTATACACCAGCACCTTGTTGCGGTCCTGGCGTGTAATATAGAAGCGGTTGCGGCTGGGGTCCGGCAGAATGTCGCTCAGTACGCCGGGAACGTCCACCACCGTGCCCCGCTGGTCCTCGTCCGGGTTGCTAACCAGCACGCGCACCGGAATCGGCTGGTTCACGGCCGACGCCGAGCGGATAACCACTGGAACCACGCTGGTGCCCACCGCACCGGCGAAGGCGGCCGGATCCGCAGTCACGGTGATGGTGGCTGGCGTGACGCCCGACGAAGGCGAAACCAAAATGCCAGGACTCGGATAGAGTGTGAAATCGGTACTGTTCCCGCCGGGATCGGCCAAGGTGAGGGTCTGGCTCACGGTCGATTGGTTGCAGAAGCTGGTCTGGATCATCACATCCTCCTGGCCCGGCTCGACCCGGTTGAACTGGTTGAGCGATCCCACCGGGAGTATGGTCACGCCGCTATCGGAGACGGCATACATCACGGTGACCGCTTTGTTCAGCACTGCCCGCCCGACCAGGTTTTCCTGGAGCGTCAGCCGCTCCCGGAAGGTCAGGTTGTCCGAATCCATGATTTGGAGAGCCGGCAGCGGGGAAGCGATTGTCGGTGCCTGATTGGAACCGGCCAGCGGGGTTCCCGTGGCCATGGCTGGATCGGGGATTTGCGCGTAGATGATGTTGTTGATCGAATCCCACGCGTGGCCGGTAATATTCTTGGCTGCGATGGCGTTCGGATAGCGCGCGACCGTGCTGAAATTCTGATCGAGCTCAAACCAGCCGATCATGGCGTGCGAGCCGTCCCCGGAAACGCTGACCCGCGGCTCCAGCGGCGGCGAAGTGATCCAACCACCCGAGTTGAACGTGCCGTTCAGCGCGTTAAACCAGAACACCGGCTGGGTGCCCGTTCCACCGCCAAAAACACCCCATGCGGTCCAACCATCGGCCGACGTATTGACCATGGCTTCGGTGAACTGCTCCGGATAGAACGGTGCCGGCTGCGGAAGCGTCATCGCGATCTGGGCCATCGTAATCACGACATTGATCTCACCGGTTTCCGGATCGAGCGTGATTATATTCGCAGTGGTGGCGATGACCGCCAGACCACCCTGGTCGCCGTTGAGTGTGTTGACGAAGCTCACACCCAGCGGCGTTGCTCCCAGCGTGTATGTGGTCTGAGCCTGACTGTTGTTCAGGTCGATCACCGTGACCAAGCCGCTGGAGTTGCTGGAGCTGGGCTGGTGAATCGATACCAGATATTGCCCGCTCGGCGACAGGGCAATCGCCGCCGGAAACGGCGCCACATTGATCTGGGTGCTGATGGTGTTGTCGGCAACCGACATTATGTCAATGCAAGCGCAGCCAAAATCCGCGATGTACAGAACGCCCCGTGGCTCATCGAGGGCGATATCGGAAGGCGTGCCGCCGATTGGTACCACGGTTCCAAACGTGGCGCCGGCTGACAGCCTGGCTCCGGCTGTCAGAAGCGTCATTGCAATCGAAAAGAGTAGTCTTGTCCCACGCATACAATGTAGTCCTCACGCGACTATTCGAATTACAGGACCAAATCGGATGTGAATCAATGATCGAAATGGCTAGCAATTCCGCCATTACCAAAGTTAGTCGTGTATTTCTGCGGGTTTACGCGTATACTCACCTCGGAATCGAGGCTCCTGGTGTCAGAAATGTTCGAGCGCTCCAGCGCACAATCCGGCTTGATCAGAAACGTGGTGACAAGATTCGTCCTGGCGGCGGCGGTTTTCAGTTGCCTCGCGCTCACGCCACAGCTCCGCGCGCAGAGCGTGACGATCACGGTTTCGACCGTGCCCGCCGGAGAACAATTCGTGGTTGACGGCCAGCTCTTCTATCAAGCACAGACCTTCTCCTGGGCGATCGGAAGCGGGCATTCGCTGGTCGTGGCTTCCCCCATCCAGCCATTCAGCACGGCTTCCACGGTGTATACGTTCCAGAACTGGACCTACTTGAATACAACCCAAATCTCGCCTGAGATTTGGGTGACAGCCGCCGCCGGCGTAACGCAATATACGGCAAACTTCACTACCTCCTTCGCACTCACCGTGAACGTCACCAATAATTGCGGAACCGTTTCTTGCGGCGGCACGCCCGGTCAGATTTACTTGAACGGGGCCGTGATGGGGTCCCCTGGACCGACGTGGTATCCCGCTGGCGCCACCGAGGTTTTCACGGCCGTGCCTAGTATCGGCTACGCTTTTATCGGATGGACGAACGGCTCTGTCCAGGCGCCCGCAGGAGTTAGCGATACCATCACCGTGACCCAGCCCCTGACGCTGACCGCCAGTTTTACCTTGGCCGAGACGGTTACTTTCGCCACGCAGCCGGAGGGACTCAAACTCGTCGTTGATACCGAACCGGTCACGGCTCCTCTTACCGAGTCTTTGGGCTGGGGAACTGTGCACAACGTGTCGGCGGTCTCAGCGCAACAGGATTTGACGGGTAATTACTGGGTGTTCTCCTTGTGGAGCGATGGCGGAGCCGTCAATCATCCTTACACGGTGCCCAACTCCTCCAACCCGGTCACCCTGACAGCCACTTTCACCCCAGGCGCGCTGAATACTTTCCTCACCTCGCCCCCCGGGCTGAGTCTGACGGTGGATGGGCGGAGCAACTGGAACGTGTGGAACTTCGCCTGGGCGGTGGGCTCGACCCATACCTTCTCGGCGCCGGCGACCCAGACCGATGCGCAAGGCCACTTGTGGGCTTTCACCGGTTGGTCCAACGGCGGACCGGCGGCGCAGACGGTGACCGTGGCAACAGCGCAGGGTACGACCTACACGGCGACGTTCCAGCAGTTGGGGCAATTGACGGTGAACAGCAGTCTTCCCAGCTTATCGGTGAGCGTGAATGGAACCACCTGCACGACGCCTTGCACAGTGCAGCCGCCGCTCGGCACGCAAGTGGCGATCAGCGCGCCGGCGAGCGTGCCAGTGGGCATAGGTTCGCGGCAGCAACTGCTGGGATGGTCGACCGGAGCTGGGCCCGGCAACCTGACCCTCGCGGCGCCGGCCAACTTGACCACCGTTACCGCCAATTATCGGTTGATGAACCAACTGATGACCGCCACCAGCCCCGCCAACGCCGCTACGTGGAACCTGCAGCCAGGTTCGCCGGACGGATTCTACAATGCCGGCACCGTGGTCAACATCGGCCTCAGCCCATTGCCGGGCTACCAATTCAGCGACTGGAGCGGCGACCTGAACGGCATCGAGCCGTTCGGCACGGTTGTGATGAGCCAGCCGCGCTCGGTGACGGCCCTGTTCGCAACCGTTCCCTACCTGTCGGCTGGCGCAGTGACCAACGCCGCCGGACCCACTCCCTCTAGTGCCGTGGCTCCCGGTTCGGCGATTTCGATTTTCGGCGTAAACCTGGCCGAAAGCGTGCAAGACAACGTAGCCAGCACCATGCCGCAGACCTTAGCTGGGGTGACAGTCTCGATCGGCGGCCAACTGCTGCCGCTGTACTATGTGTCGCCGAGTCAAATCAACGCCCAGCTGCCGGCGGACACGCCGTTGGGCCCGTCGAGCCTGGTGGTGACCACACCGGAACAGGCCAAGGTCACGGCCAATTTCACCGTCGCGCAGGACGCGCCGGGGTTGTTCGCCCTCGCCTCGAAAAACAAAGCGTACGCGCTTGCGTTTCACCAGGACGGCACACTGGTGACCGAAGCTTCTCCGGCGCAAGCTGGCGAGACGCTCACGGTGTACGGCACCGGCTTCGGCCCAACCACGCCGGCGCGGCCCGAGGGCCTGCCAGTGCCGGCATCGCCGGCGTTCGCGGTGACCGACCCAGCCAGCGTTCAAGTAGGCACAGCCAGTTTCCCGGCACAGAGCGCCTATGCCTTGCCCGGGGCCGTGGGCATCGACGTCGTCGAATTCGCGCTGACGACCGGTGCGCCCTCCGGCGGCGACTTCCAGCTCACGGTGACCATCAATAAAGTAGTGAGCAACACCGTCCTGTTGCCAATCCAGTAGGGACCGGGCATGCCCGGCCCAAGCCGAGACTCATCCTGGCCACGACTCGAACCAGGGCACGGCCGAAACGCACGACCGGGCAAGTCCGCGCGCTGGTGGAGCGTTCAGCCGCAGGCAGCCATAAGCTGCCGGGCGCGGGCGCCGGCCGTGCGGAACTCGTGGCTGACGATGCAGACGAAGATCCAGCCGGGCGCGCGCCACGCGGGTTTCGCTTTCATGGTCCACTGCAGCGGAGTGACGCCGTCGAGCGCAACCGGCCAGGCAACCGCAAGATCCAACTCGGCAACCTGGGCAGGCAGTTCTTTGGGCATACGAAGGCGCAAGGCGCGACTGCTGATTTCGATGGTCTCTCCAGCGCCCGTTTGCACCAGACGATCACCCAAATACGCGCGGTATTGAAACACGAGCTTGATCGGATACCACCTGCCCACGGAAATGTTCGGGGACACCAGGGGACGAACACTCTGGCCGCCGATGACGGGTCGATCGCTTTTGTCGCTTGGGTTCATGGTGGATAGTGAGAACAGGCCGCAGATCGTTTCAAGAGACACGCGTCTGTCGCGCCGGGTGGGGGTCCGGTGTAATTGTCTACTATACTGGTCAGGATACAGAAGGGCCCAGGTTGGATTTTCATATTTTTGACGCCGCTTACGTGGACCGGCTGACGCAAGGCGATCCGGGCACCGAGCTGCATTTCAGCAGTTACTTCGAGCGCTTGCTCACCTCCAAGCTGAGAGTGCGCAGAATTGCTCCCCAGATGGCCGAGGACGTGCGCCAGGAGACGTTTCTGCGCGTGCTGCGGACCCTGCGGCAGGGGCAAGGCGTGACCCAGCCGGAGGCGTTCGGCGCGTTCGTCAGCGCGGTGTGCAATAACGTGCTGCTGGAGACGCTCACCAAAGAGTCGAAGCATCCGGCGATTCCGGAAAATGCACCCGAACCGGCCGATGAGCGGGTGGACCTGGACGCTTCGCTGATTACCGAACAGCGCAAGCGCGTGGTGGCGCGGATTCTGGATTCGCTCCCCGCCAAGGACCGCGAGGTCTTGCGCCTGGTGTTTCTCGAGGAAGCTGATCGCCAGGAAGTTTCCAGGCGCCTGGGCGTGAGCGCCGAGTACCTGCGGGTTTTGCTCCACCGCGCCAAGAGCCGCTTCGAAGAAGAGTTCACGCGTACGCGCGGGGAGTTCCTCCGCACGCTCGTTTTTTTTGCCTCCGCGGCGGGTTGAACCCTCCGCCGATGCGGCGCGCCTGACCCCCTGTGGTAACCTGGAAATTTCTTACGATGGCGCAGAACAGATCTCTCCCACGCATATGCATCGCGCTGGGCCTGCCGGACGTCCCGAGCTTGCTCACCCACGCTCGCCGCGAGGCTGAGTCGGGCGAGACGTTCCTGGAGTTTCGCCTCGATTTCCTCGACCAGCCGATGCAAGGCGCCACCGCCATCCGCGGCTTTCTCGACAAGTTCCCGGACACCCTGATCCTGGCCACCTGCCGGCGCCACCAGAACCACGGAAAATTCAACGGCAGCATCGAGGACGAGATGAGCGTGCTCGACGAGGCCGTCCGTTGCGGGGCGCAGGCGGTGGATGTCGAAATCGAAAGCGCCGAGGCCTCCCAGGAGCGCCTGCATCAGTTCCGCGGCCGCGCGCAGGTCATCGTGTCGTACCACAACTTCGAAGCCACGCCGGCGCTCGATCTCGTGGTGGCGCGCATGATGCGGGTGACCGCCGACGGATACAAGATCGTCACCACCGCGCGCAAGCCCTCCGACAACATGCGCGTGCTGGCGGCGGCGCGCGCGCTTCCCAAACACAAACTCGTGGTGCTGGCCATGGGCGAGTTGGGCTTTCCCACCCGCGTCCTGTCACCGGTTTTTGGCGGCGCCTTCACCTATGCCGCGCCGCTGGTGGCCGAAGGCACCGCGGCGGGGCAGGTGAGCGGGTATCATTTGCGCCATCTTTACCACGTCGAAAAGCTGGCCAAGGCGACCAAAGTCTATGGCGTTATCGCCGATCCGGTGCGCCATTCCATCTCGCCCTCGGTGCTGAACCGCGCGTTTCAGTCGCGGCGCACCGACGCCGTGTACCTTCCGTTCCTGGTCACTCCCGCGCACCTGCGCGATTTCTTTTCCATGGCGGAACGTCTGCCCCTGGCCGGCTTCAGCGTCACCATTCCCCACAAACAGAAAGTCATTCGCTACCTGGACGCCGTCGATCCGCTGGCCAGGCGGATTGGCGCGGTCAACACGGTCTGGCGCAAGGCCGGCCGCTGGCGCGGCGCCAACACCGACGTATTGGGCATCACCACCCCGCTGGCGCGTCTGCTGCGGCTGCCCAAATCCTCGGTGCTGATTGTGGGCAACGGCGGCGCTGCACGCGGAGCCGCCTTCGCGCTCTCCGATGCCGGCGCCAAAATCACTCTTACCGGCCGCAACCCCGACCGCGTGCGCGCGCTGGCCAAGGTCTGCGCCGCCGAGGCGCTGGCCAAGGAACAGCTCGAAGGGCGCCATTTCGACGCCGTGGTACACGCCACGCCGCTCGGCATGTTCCCGCACGTGGACGACTGTTTCTTCAATGGCTCGATTCCGGCGGACGTCGTCTTCGACATGGTCTACAACCCGCTGGAGACGGTCCTGCTCCGGCGCGCCAGAGAGCAGCGTAAGACTGCTATTCCCGGTCTCGACATGTTCATTGAACAGGCCGTGGGCCAATTTGAGATCTGGACCGGAGAGGCCGCGCCGCGGTCGGTCATGCAAAAAGCGGCCATGGAGGCGCTGGAGCACCACGCCAGCGGAGCACTGGGAAAATGAGACTCACACGGCGGCAACTGGCGGCCGTGCTGGCGCCGGCAGTGGCACTCGCCGGGACTGCGGCCCAGCCTTCGGCAGCGGCGGATGAAGAGCTGCGGGCGGCGCGCGATCAGGTCAAGACTAACGGCGAAAATCTGGCCGGCCAAGCGGTGCCCATGGCAACCGAGCCCGCCTTTCAGTTCAAGGCTTAAACCATGGCCGCGCCCGGCAACGACGTTTTCTTCGCAACCGCAGCCGAGCTGAACGCCCGCCTCGTCAAGAAGGAGTTCTCGGCCGAGGAGTTGGCGCGCGCTTTCGCCGAACGCCTGGAGCAGCTCGGTCCGCGTTACAACGCGCTGGCCCTGTCGCTCAAACCGCAGGCGCTGCGCCAGGCCCACGCGGTGGATAAGGATCTCAAAAGTGGCCGCCTGCGCGGCCCGCTGCAAGGCGTCCCCTATGCGGTGAAGGACCTGCTGAGCTACGCCGGCCTGCCCACCACCTGGGGCGCCAAGCCCTATGCCGCGCAGGTGTTCGATTTCAACGCGACGGTGATCGAGAAGCTGAATGGAGTGGGCGCCGTGATCGCCGGCAAGCTCTCCATGGTGGAACTCGCCGGCGGCGGCGGCTATCGGTTCGCGTCCGCTTCGCTCTTCGGACCGGGACTCAATCCATGGGACCGCACGCGCTGGTCGGGCGGTTCTTCGAGCGGCCCTGCGGCGGCGGTCGCGGCCGGCCTGGTGCCCTTCGCCATCGGCTCGGAAACTTCCGGCTCCATCGTCACGCCGGCCGCGTTCTGCGGTGTGACCGCGCTGCGCCCCACTTACGGGCTGGTCAGCCGGCACGGCGCCATGGCGCTTTCCTGGACGCTCGACAAGCTGGGGCCGTTCGCCCGTTCGGCCGAAGATTGCGGCCTGATCCTGCACGCGATCGCCGGCAAGGATGGTCAGGATCCTGGCTCGGCGGGTAAGAGCTTCTATTACACGCCGCAGTACGCGCGACCGCTCACTGAATTGCGGATCGGCTTTGCCGCCGCCGATTTCGCCGACCGCCCCGACGCGGCCGCGCGCCCGGCCTTCGCCGCCGCTCTCGACACCCTGAAGGCGTGCGGCGTCCAATTGGTGGAAGCCACTCTCCCGGCGTATCCCTATGGGTTGGTGCTGTCAACCATTCTCGGCGCCGAGCAGGCTTCCATCTTCGAGCCGCTGATCTCCAGGGGCCAGGTCGACGAGCTGGCCGACCCGTCGCAGATTGCCGGTTTGAAGGCCAGCCTGGAAATCCCCGCCAAAGACTATTTGAAAGCGATGCGCATCCGCCGCCTGCTGCAAAATGCGATTCAGTTGATGTGGGGCGATCTGGATGCCGTCGTCGCCCCCGCCCGCACCGGCATCGCGCCCAAGGTCGATCAGCCGCTTTCCCCGCCGCCCAGCGCAGCCTCTTCCGCCAACCGCGAGCCGGAGCCGCACGCCGCACCCGCCGGCTTCGGCGCCATCATCCCCGCCAGCAACCTGGCCGGCCTCCCCGCGCAGGTCTTACCCTGTGGCTTCGCTGATGACATGCCCGTCGCCATCCAGTTAGTAGGTCCCCCTTGGTCCGAGAACACTCTCCTAGCTATCGGCAAGGAGTTTCAGACAAGGACGGATTGGCATAAGAGGAAGCCGGAGGGGGTGTGAGGTTCGAGGATGCTGCGGGCGGGGATCGCGAACTCCAGGAAGCTTGAGGAACACCAACGACCGCCAGGGATGGAACTAACCGTCGTCCCTTCCGAAGGGCAACGGAGAACTGCGCGAGATCTCCAGGTAGGCATGAAACGGTCTCGCGATTCGGTATCGAGCCGCTGCCGGGTTGGGCGTCTCCAAGGGCAGAAACCGGGAGGGCAGAAACCGGGACAGGGCAGAAACCGGGACAGCCTGAACTGCGTGGTTTTTCTGAGACTCCTTGACCAGCCGGCGCACTTCTGGAGCGTATGCCACGCCGCAGCCGCTGTATAGTGCCCGGCCTGCCCAGCCACGTTACGCAGCGGGGAGTCAACCGGTGCGAGACCTTCTCCTCGGACATAGGACCGCTCGGCGCACCTGCGCCTCTTGCGCGAGAACCTGCCGGACACTCACACCCGCCTGCTGGGCTGGTGCGTGATGACCAATCATGTGCACCTGGTCGCGGTCCCGGAGCGCGTGGACTCCTTGGCGGCCCTGTTGCGGCGCGTCCACGGGCGATACGCGCAGTACTTCAACACGCACTCGGGGCGACCGGCCACCTGTGGCAGAATCGTTTCTTCGCCTGCGTGCTGGGAGCGTTGCGCTGAGCACACTGTATAGAATGGACTATAGGACGGGCTGCCATGATAATCTCCGGACAAAAAAGCACCACCCGCCGCCAATTCGTATCTCGATCCGCGCTTTTGACCGGCGGCATCTCCCTCGGCCTGAATTCCGCTGCCAGCAACCTGGCCGCCGAAACGGAAACCGCATTCTCCGCATACCAGCAGCGCCGGCGCGCCGATCTCTGGGGCCTCCTTGGCGATCTGCCCTGGCAGCATGAACCCGCGCCGCCCAAACTGGTGCGCGCGGAAGAACACGACCGTTACACTCTCGAACGGCTTGTCCTCGACCTGAATGGGATCGAACCGGTTCCCGCTCTCCTGTTGATTCCCAAGGGGCCACAGCGCCCCGCGCCCGGCCTTCTCTTCATTCACTGGCACGCAGGCATGTACGGTCTGGGCAAGGAACAACTGGTCGAAGGAACCAGCGTTCAACCCGCCTATGCTCCCGTCCTCGCTGAAATGGGAATAGTCACGCTGGCCATCGACAGTTGGTGTTTTGGTGAGCGCCAGCACGACACCAACGGCCACCGCGGAGAGGAAGACGCCTTCAAGCTCATGCTCTGGCGCGGCCAGGTGCTATGGGGCATGATGATGTTCGACGAATTCCGGGCCCTCTCTTACCTCGCAACCCGCCCGGAAGTGGATCCGCAAAGGCTGGGCGTGACCGGTATGTCGATGGGATCCACCAAGACATGGTGGCTCGCCGCGCTCGATCCCCGTGTCCGATTGGCCATCGACCTTTGTTGCCTCACCGATTTCGATTCGCTCATCGCCGCGCACGGCCTCAGCGGTCACAGCATTTTCTATTACGTTCCGTCGTTGCTGAAGGAATTCGACACCACCGCGATCAACGAGTTGATCGTCCCGCGGCCGCATCTCAGCGTCAACGGTCGCAAGGATCCCCTCACGCCGCCCGCCGGGGTCGAGAAGATTCGCGAAAATCTATTGCCGCTTTACCGGCAACACGGCCGCCAGGAGGATTGCCGCATCGAGCTCTTCGATTGCGCCCACGAGGAAACCCCCGAAATGCGCAGCCTGGTCATCGACTGGGTGCGGAGATATCTGGCCATAGGCTAATCCGATCTTCCCCTTGAGGACACCGATGTTCCGGCAAAAAGAGAAAAAGGGGCAGTCGCGTCATGAAGTAAACCCTCACCCGCAAAGATGAAAATGGCCGCGTCCGCCCCGATGTGGAATCAATAACTTGCACGGCCATTTTCGAGAGAGACGCATTTCCTTTGCGAGAGCCGGGGCAGCCGGCTGACCCGCTGCGAACCTGACCCAGCCACCAACCCGCAAGGGACTGACGATCTGCACACCCGCGAAGTCTCTTTCGTTGCCGGTGACAACGACGCAACCATTCGCCTCAGAGGTCGCGGCAACGACCATGTCGAACGGGTTGCGTGGCCGTCCGGTCGCGTCCCATCGCCCATCGGCCGCACCTAGACCGGGCCGGCCTTCTCGTCGAACGGGAGAACTCGCGCCGGCCGGCTGAACTGTGAGAAATGCGCATCAATCCGAATCGCCGATCAGGGTGATCGAACCGATGCCTCCCTGCACATCGACGCGCACTTTGACTTTTTCCGTGGCGTAGGCGTCGTTCTCCCAGTGGCCACTTTCTTTTTTGAGTCCGCGGGTTTTGATCTCGCCGATGCCGCCGTTGGCACTGGCGTAAACACCGGCGCCCGCGGGCAGCCGCACCACCGCCTCGCCGATGCCGCCCTGTATATGCACGTCGTAGTCGTGTTGCGGCCGCCCGCGCAGGTCCAGGTTGAGACTGCCTACGCCCATCCGGATGTTGACGGACCGCAGGTTGAGCGAGCCAAGGTCGAGTTGCGCTTCGCCGGCGCCGCAATTCACTCCGAAGTCGAGTGCCGTCTCCCGGTTGAACCGGAGGTCCCACTCGTACTTGGCTTGGCCCGGGTTGAAGTTGACGTGATCGTTCTTGCCCTGGTCGATGGTCAGCGTGCCCGCCTCGTACTTCACAGTCGGCTTCTTCCAGGGCGGCGCACTGTAGGTGAAGTAGGCCTGCAGCAGTTTCTCCGTACCGCTGCCCACCTGCAGTTTGCCGGCGCCCATGTTGAGCTTGACTTTCACCACCTCGGAGCGGTCCCGATCGAGATGGAACGAATCGTATTGCAGCGGCCCTGTAGGGCTGGTGTTGATGACGCAACCGGCCAGGCACAGTATGGTCCCAAGCGGGAGCAGGCGTTTCGCGGTCATGGGGTCTCCTCGCACCGGCCGGGTGAGACGCCCCGGTTCGGCTGTGCAACCAAGCACCTACGCATACGGTACGTTTGCCAACCGCCGCATGTTCCTTGGCCTGCTCCGGCCGCCGCTGCCGCCTGCATGCCAAGACCTGCACGCCGTCGAACGGGAACGTTCACTCTGGCCGCAGGGGCAGGGCACGCCGGGCCGGCATTTTCTGAAACCTCGAGCACAGCCCGTTCCAGCCCCCATTGGGCCAGTCGTAAGGGTACAATAGTTCAAGAAATAATCCGGCAAATGGCGCCGTCCCCTGGGGCCGCCTTTTGCCCGGAAGTCCTTGTATGACAAGTGATTCTGGCCATCCGCCGAAATCGAAAAAAACTGTTGCAAATGGATGCGCAGTTGAGTATTCTGGTTATGGATGGACTAGTACCCCGCACAACGTGACAGGATTGGGATTTGAATGATCGTTAGCATCATTATTGCCGCGTTCTCGTTCGCACTACTCCTCTACTGGTTTCGCTATAGTTGTATCCTCATGCTGCGGAACTCCAGCGTAGAGACCCGGACAACGGTCGCTGTGGATTCCCAATTCAGTTGCCGGCAGGTCAGGGAGCTGTTGCGCAGCGATGTGCAATTGGACTCGCTCGAGCGTGCGCTGGAGCGCGACTACCGCTTGGCGACGTACCTGATTGAACACGCCGCTGGGTTGGACTTGAACTCGGTCGAAGACCGGCTTCTGGTCCTCGACTATCGCGTCATGCAGTGGTATTACCGCGTCACCAGAAGCGCCTCGCCGGGCCGTGCGCGTCGCGCGCTTGCCGAGATGGCGGACGTGGTCGGAGTCCTCGCGGGCCGCCTGGACGAACGGGCGAGCTTGCAATCCGAGGCCTGATTTCCCGGCCGGTTCACGCACTATCCCTGCAAACAACCTGCTCTGGGGGAGTCCTTGAAGTGGAGCCTCCGCACCAGGCCTGCATCCGCTATCGGTTTTGTGCCGTCCAGTCGCGCCGGCCGTCTGCGAGTAGAATGGTCGTTCTATGCGGGTGGGAATAATCGGCACGGGCGCAATCTCGCGGATGCACGCGCGGGTTTACCGGATTATCGGCTACGAGTTGACGGTCTGCACCGACATCGACGAAGCCTCCGGGCGCCGGTTCGCGAAGGAACACGGCGCTGAATTCGTGCAAAGTTACGAGGAAGTGTGCCGCCACGCACGAGTGGATTACGTGGACGTTTGCACCTTCCCGGACTTCCGTCTCGCGCCCGTCGAGATCTGTGCCCTCGTCGGCAAGCACGTGCAGGTGCAGAAACCAATTGCAACCAATCTCGAAACCGCGCGACGCATGATCGAAACCGCGCACGCCGCCGGCATACTGCTGGGCGTCGTCAGCCAGCACCGCTTCGACGATGCCAGTCTTTTCGTGTCCCAAGCCCTCGCCGCCGGCCGGTTGGGCAAGCTGCTCGAATTGGACGGCTACACCAAGTGGTACCGCCCGCCCGCGTATTATGCGCGGCCGATTAAAGGAAGTTGGCGGACTGAAGGCGGTGGTGCGCTGATTAACCAAGCCATCCACCAGGTCGACATCCTCCGCTGGCTGGCCGGGCCGGTCAAGCAGTTGTTCGCGGTCTGGCAACTGGGCGCCGTGCACAGAATCGAATCCGAAGATGTGGTGAACGCGGTGGTCGAGTACGCGAGCGGCGCCACCGGCGTGATTCAGGCGGCGACGGCCTTCCGGCCGGGCTACCCCGAGCGCATTGAGATCCACGGCAGCCGCGGCACCGCTGTGATCACCGGCGACAAGCTCACCACCTGGGATGTGGAGGACGACTCCGGCGAACCCGCGCCTGTCGCCGGGCCGGTGGCCTCCGGCGCCTCCGACCCGATGGCGATTTCGCTCGAACCCTTCGAGCGCCAGTTCCTGGATTTCGGAGACGCCATCCGACAGGGCCGCCAACCGCGCGTAGCCGGCGAAGAAGGCTACCAGGCGCTCGAAGTGGTCGACGCTGTTTACCGTTCCTGCCGCACCGCCCAGAAGGTGGTGCTGTAAGCGGGAATGCCAGGTCCTTCTGCGACGTTGGGCGGCGCGTGGAAGACCACGTGTACCAGCCTTAGTTAGCGCGGCTGGGGCTTCGGCCGCGCGTCAGTGCGAGGCCTCGATGC
Source organism: Bryobacteraceae bacterium (assembly GCA_049511495.1). Lineage (GTDB taxonomy): Bacteria > Acidobacteriota > Terriglobia > Bryobacterales > Bryobacteraceae > Bog-375. Next base: position 42,424 of record JBEKXZ010000007.1, read on the forward strand.
GCGGCTGGCTGTTGCGCAACTCCATCGATTCGCTGGCGTCGAAGACAAAACGTACGGCCAGCAAATCGCGCACCGCATATGCCGCTTTGCCGACGCCCTCGGGGCTGTGATGCGGGCTCCGGGTGAAAATGTGATACAGTTCGTGCGCCAGCACTCTACCCACCGCGCGGCCGAAAACCAGCTCCCGATCGGCGGCGGGCACGCCCAGCAAGTCCACCTGGAGGAAGGAACGGATGCGGTCGCAATCGACCGCGCCGAACGGCAAGATGACGCCGTCGCTTTCGTGAGTCCAGCCCAGTGCGCCCGGCTGCACCCGGTGCGAGCTGAGGCCGCTCACATCGCACCTGCCCTGGAAGCGGATCACCGCCAGTTGGACCGAAACTTCGCTGCCGGTCACTCCGGCCAGCGAGCGCCACTCCATGCCGATTCCCAGGCGGCCCATGATGGCTTCCGTTTCGCCGCGAATTGCGCTCATCACCGCTGCCGGCGGCGGCTGCTGAAACTCGGTGTAAAGGGTCGCCGGCGAGACCGGTGCCATCGGTTGCGCCCACAATGCCGCAGCGCCTGCCAGAGGCGCGGACAGAAACCAGACCTGCCGGAGCAGCTTCGTGGCTCTCCACGCGAACAAAGCGCGACCTTTCCTTCCCTCGGGCTCACCCGCTACCGGGCGGGCCGGCCTGTGGCTTCGGACAAGCCGGAAACCAATTCCCGATGCTCCCTCAGCATCTTTCTGGCTGTGTGGCAAGCGAAGCAGATCGGGTTCGCCGCCAACAGCGTTTCCTGTAACTTCTCCGCCGGGATCTCGTTCCATTCCACCGACACTCCGTCGGCGCGGAGCACGGCGGGTTTGGCGCCGGCCAGCGGAATCTCACCGATCGGCTGTTCGCAGGAACAGCACACTCTGCCTGAGTACCAGGCCAAGAGGATGTTGCGAACTAGGCAGCCTTCCGGCGAAGCTTCGATCTGGCTCAAGCACGCCTGGCCGCAGCCGGCCTTCTCGGGCCACCGGGAACAGGACTCCAGGCGCAATTGTGGTGGCTTTCCCAGCGCTGTGGCCATCACATGACGCGAATCCACCGTTACCCCGGCGGGACGCTGATTCTCCGGGCAGGTCACTACCCGGCGGCCTCTGTACTTCCACCAGGCGCCGAGCAGGCGCCACGCCACGATGCCGCACAGCACCGCGACGATTGCCATCACCAGGAACACCACAGCCATATTAAGCCCCTTTTTTAACTGAATTGCAACATGACAACCGTTCGTATCCAGTCGGGACACAAAAGTAAACTCATTGAGAAGAAACGGGCGCGGCTGCGGTCACGGCACTTAGCCCGCACGGGAAAGAGCATCTGGCCCCAACCGGCTGCGTGCTTTCACCCGATGTGGAAGGCGCGGAAGCCTCCGGCGGGGCATCGACCGGGCCCGCCGCTCCATTCCGCCATTACCGGTCAGCAGCGCCCGCACTCTTGAGAAGTTGTACTATCTCCTGGCGGCCAAGCTTCGACGCCATCATCAACGCTGTAAGACCACGGTCCGGTTTGGCGCCCACATCGGCTTCGGCGTTAAGCAGCGCCCCGCACCACCTCTTGGCGACCATTTTCTTATGCGAACATCAGCGCCGTGTTGCCAGCCTCCCCCTTGGCATTCACTTCGGCGTTTGTCAGCAGCAGCGCCCGTACGACCTCTTGGTAGCCGCCTATCGACGCAAACATCGATTCCCGAAGACAGCAAATATGAAAATCGTGGCGCGAGAGGTCGACTTGCGACTGGTGAGCGCCCCCTGCCTATCCCCGTCTCTTCCGATAACTCCGCGCCAGCTCCATGTAGACGCCTAAGTCGCGGTCTAGGTCGGACTGGGTACCGTCAAAATAGAAATTGCGGATCGGGATGCCGCCCAGGTCGCGGCTCAAACGGGGATAGATGGCTTCGCTGACGATGCCGTTCATGCAGGTGAAGGGGCTGATGTCGATGATGCCGGCCGCGCCTTTCTTCGCCAGGTACACGGACTTGCCGACGTTGAGCACCATTTCGCCGAAAGCGCCTTCGCGCGGCAGGTAGGGGCGGGCGCATTCGAGAATCTCGTAGATATCGGGCTCTTCGCGGCCGGCGAAATCCTCGTGGAAGACCGCCACCAGGCGGTGTTCGTCGTGCTTCTGCACGCGCTGGCGGGCCCACGCGCCGAGCGCTTCCAGGCTCCAGATGCGATTCTCGAGCTTGAGCTTGCGGAACACCTCGGAATTGGTGTACCAGACCCACTCGACGATATCGGAGAGCCACGCTTCGGCGCCGTACTGTTCGAGCGAGCCGATCAGGTTCTCGTTGGAAAACGCGTTGAGGCGGCAGAAGATCTCGCCGACGATGCCGATGAGCGGCTGTTCGCGGTCGCGGCGCGTGTCGAGCTTGCGGAAGCGGTCGCGCGCCCGCAGCATCGATTGCTCCAACGTGGCCAATTGCTCGCCCGGCTCGACCGTGGTGGTTTCGATGGTGCGGCACAGGTCGGCGAGGCTCTCCTCGTAAGCGCCTTCGGCGTCGCCGCGCACCTGCTCATAGGGCCGGCGCATCAACAGCAGCTTTTCCAGCAGGTCGGCGCAGAGCAGCGCGCGCCAGCCGCTACGCACGAACGGCTTGGCCAGGCTGCCCAGCCCTTCGTACGAATTCCCGCTGCTGGGAGAGAGAATCTGCACCGCCTGGTAGCCGTTCGCGTCCAGCACGTGGCGCAGGTAGGGCGCATACTGGCCGAAGCGGCAGGGGCCTTCGGCGGTGGGCATGAAGAAGGCGATGCGCGCGGGGTCCACCGCCGAATCTTCCAGCAGCTTCATGAAATCGCCGACGGTGACTTTTGCCGGGTAGCATTCGTCGCCGGAGGTGAAGCGTGCGCCGAGCTCGCGTGTGCGGTGGTCCGAAGGCGGCGTGGGTTCGGCGTCCAGCCCGATGGCGCGGAAGGCGGCGGCAAAGGCACGTGCGCTGCCGGTGGCCATGGGCGGAATGTAGATGCGCTTGCCGCTTACTGAATCGCCGGCCGGGCCGCTTTGACTGCCGGCGGCGCGGGCATCGTCGAGGACTGGTAGCATCGCAGAATTCCTTTGCTGTCGAGGTAGGCTTCGCAGCGCGTCATGTAGCCCGCATCGTTGCCGTGGCCGTCGAACTGGAGAATCAGCAGCGGCGCGCCGGCGGCCTGGCGGGCGAAGTGCTTGATGTAGGAATCGGGCCCGCATTTGAAATTGGTGATGTAGACCATGTGCAGATTGGGGCGCGCGGCGGCCTGGCGCGCAGCTTCCAGTATCTTGCGGCCGGAAATCCAGAACATGTTCGAGCCCAGGCCGGCCATCGATTCGCGGCCGGTGACCAGGAAATCGAGCGGAATCACGTTGGCGCCGTAGCGGTGGCGCAGCTTGCGTGGGATGTCGCAGTTCACGCCGCGGTCATAGATGTTATAGCCGCGTCCGGCCAGCACCAGGCCTGGTTCGCCGGTTTCATCCAGCGTCGAGATGGCGCGGCGGCCGGCTTCGATCAGCTTGTCCTGAAAGCCGCGCTGCTCGGCGAAGGCGGCGTCCACCGCGCAGTCGCTCGCCCGGCGCTTGATGCCGATGCGGCCCATGGTTTCCGCGAGCGCCTTCTTGATCTGCGCTGGCCCAAGCTGAAAGTGCAGCGTGGGAATCAGGAAGCGGCTCGCCTGCGGCTCGAGCGCCGGAACGGCGCGCAGTACCCACGGCAGCGTCTGGCTCCAAGGGCAGTAGTGCGCGGCGCCGGAGTTGTCGCCGGAATCGGCGTCCACCAGGTTAGGCAGCAGAATGTAGTCGACGCCCTGGTTGATCAGCGCCTGCACGTGGCCATGCGCCACCTGCACCGGGTAACAGGGCTGCGCCACCGCCATTTCGATGCCAGCGGCGGAAATGCGCGGGTCGGTCACCGGCGAGAGCACGGTGGGGATGCCCAGCTCGGCAAAATAGCGGCGCCAGAACGGCAGGTTGTCGAGCATCGCCATCGCCCGCGGCAGACCCACCCGGAATTTGCCCTCGGCCGCGTTGGGAAGCGCATCCAGCAGTTGGTCGCGGTAGGCGAACAGGTCTTCGATCACCGGCTTGCGGCCGGTGGGGGAAGGCTTGCGGAACTTGTCGGAGCACTTGTCGCCCCAGTAGCTCTTCTGGCCTTCGATCACGAATTCCTTCATGTCGCACAGGTTTGAGCAGGCCTTGCAAACGAAGTCGCGGCTCGAAAGCTCCAGCTTCCGCAAATCGTAGCCGCGGAAGCGCGTCTTGCCTCCGGTGGCCTGGTGCCATTGGCGCGCGATCAGCGCCATGCCGATGGCTCCCATCACGCCGTTGTACGGCGGCACGGTGATCTTCTTCTCGAGCACGCTGGCGAAGGCCGCGGTGACGGCGTCGTTGTACGCCGTGCCGCCCTGGAAGTAAATCACCTTCCCGATCTTGCGCCCGCGCACCACGCGGTTCAGATAGTTGAGCGCGATAGAATAGGCCAGGCCGGCCACCAGGTTGGGCACGGTTTCGCCCTTGTGCAGCCAGCCGGTGACGTCGCGCTCCATGAAGACCGTGCAGCGTTCGCCCAGGCGTGTGGGGCTGGCGGAGTTGAGCGCCAGGTTGGCGAACTCGCCCTTGATGTTGACGCCCAGCTTCTCGGCTTGCTCCTCCAGAAACGAACCGGTGCCCGCCGCGCAGGCCTCGTTCATGGCAAAATCCACCACCACGCCGTGTTCGATCGAGATGAATTTGGAATCCTGGCCGCCGATTTCGAAAATGGTATCCACCGGCTCGCCGCCCAACGTGCTCGATATGTGGATGGCGCCGGTTTTGTGCGCAGTGATCTCGTCATTGACGGAGTCGGCGCCGACCAATTCGGCAATCAGCTCGCGCCCCGAGCCGGTGGTACCCACGCCGCGAATTTCCAGCCGGTCGCCCCACAGCCGTTCGACCTCGCTCAGGCCCTGCTGCACGGCCTCGATGGGACGGCCGGCGGTTCGCAGATAAACGTCGTGGATCACCGTGCCAGATTCGCCGATCGCCACCACGTTGGTGGAAACCGAGCCGATATCCAGGCCCAGATACGCCGGGATCGGCCGGCCGTCGGGCGGGGGAGTGTACACGCCCACGCGGTCGCGCAACTGGATCACATTTTCGGTCGCGAGCGGCTTCGAATCCTGCACCGGAACTTCGGAATCGTGCTGGGCCAGGCGGTGTATTTCCAGAATCGAGCGCTTGCGCGTCTCTTCGGCTTCGAGAATCGCCGTGCCAATGGCGCCGCACCAGGCGTACTGTTCGGGGATGAGCAGTTCCTCCGGGCGCAGGTTGAAGGCTTCCTTGAGCGCCCCGGTCACACCGGCGTTTTGCGAAACCGCGCCGATCAGCGCCACCGGCGCTTCCACCTTCCTGCCTTTGACGATGGAACTTTTGAAATTGCGCGCCACCGCGTCGCACAGTCCGCGCAGAATCTCGGCCGGCTGGTAACCCTTCTGCTGAGCGTGGATCATGTCGCTCTTGGCGAACACCGAGCAGCGGCCGGCGATCCGGGCGGCGGAGCAGGCGCCGCACACCAGGTCACCCATTTCTTCCACCGAGTACTGCATGCGCAGCGCCTGCTGGTCGAGGAAAGAACCTGTGCCGGCGGCACATTCTCCGGAGCGATCATAATCCTGAATGCCGGTCGCATCCAGGCGGATGTACTTCGAGCTTTCGCCGCCGATTTCAAACACCGTGCGAATCTGCGGATAAAAGGCCGCCATCATGCGCGCGATGGCCTTGAATTCGTTTTCGAAGAACAGGCCCAGCACCTTGGCGATGGTGCGGCTGCCCGAGCCGGTGACGCGGATGCCTTCCACCCGCACCTCGGGAACCGTTTCGTAAAACTCGTCCAGCAGGTCGTAGGTGGATTGGATGGGGCTGCCCGAGATGCGGCGGTAATCGGACAGCACTAGCGGGCGCCCATCGAACTCCGTCAGGCGGAACTCCGGGCGGGCGGCGCAGAGGCTTTCCAGGATTCCCCGGTCGGCGGTTTTACCCAGCGCAGCGAGCTTGAGGCTGATGGCCCCAATGTCCAGCCCGAGATTGATACCCATTCCATACAGTGTGGTGCGGAACTCGGCGAGTTTCAATCAATCGGGCCTGAATTGCTGAAATCAGGGGCTGAACGGCGAGGGGTGCAGGGCAGAGGGGATGGCAGAGGTGTTGGATTTTACGGCAGAGGCGTTTGTCCTTTTGATTGAAAGTCCCAACCCTTCAGAGCCAGGCTTCGAAACGGCGCTTCTTCATTGATCTCCCTTAAGCCGCCGCACCCCGTGGTTTCACCGCCTTCTCGATCTTTCGTTGGCGGGCCCGTCGGGCGGTGCGGAGGTCGTATTCGAGCTGGAGGCCAAGCCAAAACTCGGCTGAGGTGCCCAGGTATCGCGCCAGGCGGAGAGCGGTGTCGGCTGTGATTCCCCTGCGGCCGCGCACGACATCGTTGAGGCGGGTTTTGGCGAGCTGGTTAACGCTCAGTGCCCAGAGGTTCGAGCACGTCCCCGCGCATGGTCTCGCCGGGATGGGGTGCTGGTTTTAGCTTAGGCATGACATCATCCTCCTCATGGTAGCCCGCCGCTGTCAGCTATGCTGGATCTTCAGATTCATGCGGCGGTACGTCATTCTCAGCAACCGCAAGCGGGTCATCATCGCGCTGGTGCATACGGTGGCGTTTCTGCTGTTGGCCGTGTACACGGGGACGCTGCTGGTGCGGCCGTTGCACGCCGGTTCGCCGGCATCGGGTTGGATTATCGCCGGCGTGTACGTCGCCATCACCACGGCGTTGCTGGTGCTGGCCGCTATCAGCGGCAATCCCATCGAGCGGATCTACTTCGGGCTCTGCACCACCAGCGCCGGATTCGGATTGGCGCGGCAGATTCTGGGTGACGCGGGCATCCCCGCCGCTGTCTATGTACGTGTGGCCATGCTCTCCTGCGCGGTAGCGATGGGCGTGGCGATCTTGCGCGAATACCGCGGCGGGACCGCGACCGGCACGCGTTCGCCCGCGGATTAGCAGTGGGGCAGGATGGCATCCTGCTCGGTGGTTGGCAACCGCCGAGCGGGCCGATGCGCAATCGGCCCGCAGCTTGCCAAGCTGCCCCACAAACAGCCGTCGTGCCGGAATATCAGATTTTCGTGTCCGCAAATCAGACACGGATGACCCTTCTACGAACCCTAACTCATTTCCTTGCAATACGGCCCATCCCGTGCATTGATTTGTAACGAAGGGAGAAGGTATCTTGAGCGATCCATCTACTTACTGGCTCACCATCACCAACGTCGGGTTAGGGGTGGTGACACTGATTTGCTGCATCGCAGTGGTCTTCGGGGTGGTGCAGGAACTGGCCGCCAAACGGAAGAAAAAGGCGGCGCTTTCGGCGCTCGATCACGAGGTCTCCGACCTAGCTGCTTCATACAGCGACGGCCATGCATTCCACATCCCGCAGCTCGGGCTGACGATGGCGGATGGCGGCGAGCCGGCCGCGGAAAAAGAACCCGGGAAAGAAAAAGAGCGGTAGCCATCATGACCTGCCCCTTCCTAAGAGAAGCTCAGGTCAAATTCTGCCACGCTTCCAGCGTGCGGAAGCTGATTCCGCTGAGCGTGGCGGCGGCCAGCGCAGTGCGCGCGGAGGAAAAATGTTCCTCGGGCGCCTACCTCACCTGCCGGGTCTTTCAATCGCACGCCATGGAAGGACCGGCGGACGGCCCATGCCCGTGCCTGGGAGAGTCGCTGATGCAATACTGCGCGGCGGCGCCGGTGGCGAAACTGGTGCCGTTCAGCGAGTCGCTGCTTTCGCGGTGCGGCAACGACAGTTACCGTTACTGCGAACTTTACGGTTCGATGGCGCACCCGGTGGCCGCCGGCGACGAAGTGGATGGCATCGCCATGCCGGCGGAGTTGCGTTACGCAGCCAACCACCTGTGGCTGGAAGTGGGCGAGAACGGCCAATGCCACGCCGGTATCGACGCATTTCTGAGCCGCGTGCTCGGCAATGTCGAACGCATTCAGTATGTGTGGCAGCAAGGGCTGCACCGGCCGGCGGCGATCCTGACAGCGGGCGGAGTCGATTGGGAAGTGGTGTTCCCGAACCCGCTGCTGCTGACTGGCTGCAACCTGTACCTGCGCGCCAACCCGGCCCGCCTCAATTCCGAACCGTACACGGCGGGATGGCTGTTCGAGGGGAGCGTGGTCGAAGGCACCACCGGCAACCTGATGCAAGGCGCGGAGGCCAGGGCGTGGATGGAACAGGACGTGCGCCGCATCAATGAATCTGTGCAGCGCGGCTCCGGCATGGCAGCCGATGGAGGACTCTTCGCCGTGGGCGTATTGACCAGCCTGGATCGCGAATCCAGGCCGGCCCTGTTTCACGAGTTTTTCTCGCCGTTCGCGAGCGGGAACAGGACCTCAAATGATCGGCGGTAAAACCGCGTTTGCGTCGGGAGTGCTGCTGGCGCTCGCAGGCGGCTGGCTGGCATTCCCGCGCATCCTGTATGAAACCCGGCCGCAGCCGGTCAATTTCAGCCATAAGGTACACGCTGAAAAGGCCGGCGCCAAGTGCGAGGATTGCCACTCGTTCCGCGATGACGGAACCTATGCCGGCATCCCCACGCTGGATAAGTGCTCGGGTTGTCATACCGCCGCGATGGGCACCACGGCGGAAGAAAAAAGTTTCATCGACCAGTACGTGACGCCCAACCGCGAGCCGCAGTGGCTGAGCTACGCGCAGCAGCCGGAGAATGTCTACTTTTCGCACATCGCGCACGTCAAGCTCGGCCACCTGAAATGCGAGCAGTGCCACGGCAATAAAGGCGGCACTGGAACGCTGCGGCCGTATCAGTGGGACCCGATCAGCGGCTACTCGCGCGATATCTGGGGGCGGACCCTCGCGCCGGTAGCGTTGCGGACCGAAGGCGGAATGAAGATGGACGATTGCGCGGACTGCCACCGCCGGCAGGGTTTGGAATACAGTTGCTTGGGTTGCCACAAATGACCACGACGCGGCGTAATCTTCTCAAATTCGTGGGCGGCGGAGCGGCGGGCGCGCTGCTGACGCCGGCGCCGTGGCGGCTGATCACCGACACCGCGCTATGGAGCGAAAACTGGCCGGGGATTCCGCGGCCCGCGCGTGGCGAGATTCGCGCGCGCTTCACCCACTGCACGCTGTGCCCGGCCGGATGCGCGGTGCGTGCGCGCTGCGTCAACGGGCAGCCGGTATCGCTCGCTGGCGTGAAACCGCACCCCATCAGCCACGGCGCGCTGTGCCCGTGGGGCGTCGCAGGGCATCATCTCCCTTATCATCCGGCGCGCGTGCGGCAAGGGCCGGTGAAGGAAGCCCTGGCGGCGGTGGCGCGGGCACTTTCGCAGCGCGGCGCCGGCGAGCGCGTCGCGGTGCTCGATCTACGCCCCGGCCGCACGGTGTCCTGGACCTATCGCCGCGCCATGGCCGCGATGGATGGCGGCCTTTATCTGACGCCGCACCAACCGGCTTATGCGATTGACCTGGCGGCGGCCCAAACCGTGGTGAGCTTCGGCGCTCCGCTGTTCGATGGTTGGGGCACACCGGGTAACGTGTTCGCCGCACGCGCCAATTTCCGGCTGGTGCAGATTGAGCCGGTGGAGACGCGGACCGCGGCGCTGGCGGATGTTTGGCTGCCCATCCGGCCGGGTACCGAAACGGCGATGGCGGCGGCCCTCGCAGGCGAGATCACCATCGCCGAAACCGCGTGCGCGACCGGCGTGGAAGAGGAAGCCATCGGCGCACTGAAGGAAGCCATTGCGGGCGGGCCGGCGGTGGTGCTGGCTGCGGACTCTGCCTCGCCGCTGATGAGCCTGAATGGGAAACTTCACGCGCTGGGTCATACGGTGGTGGCGCGGCGCGAAGCGCCAGTGCCGGAAGCTTGGAAGAAAGCTGCGCCAGCGACGGAAGTGGCCGTAGTGCCGGATCGGGCGATCCGCGTGCTGCTGATCGACGAATCGCTGCCCGGCGGGTACGTGCGGTGGCAGGAAATCCAACCGAAACTGGCGGCGAATGCCGTCGTGGTGGTGTTCAGTTCGACCAGCGAGGGTTACGCGCGGCACGCCCAGTACGTGCTGCCGGCGCCGGTGTATCCGGAAGCGGCCGAAGACGTTGGGCCCGCCATCGACACGGTAGCCGCGGTCTTTCGGATTGCCGCGCCGCTGGTGGCGCCGGTGGTACCGGTGGTGAATCCGGGCGAACTGGTGGCGCGGATCGCCGGCCTGCCGCAAGCCGACCCGCTGCGTGAGCGGGCCAACGCCATTTACAAAGCCGGCCGCGGAACGCTGCTTAGCTATGCGGACGGAAAATCGACGCCGGCCAAGGAAGTGACCGCAGACGATTTCTGGAAAACTCTCAACCAGGGCGGATGTTGGATGGACGATTCAGGCAAGAACGCGGCGCCCGGCAAGCTCGAGTTCCGCGCCGCCGGCGAGCCACCGCGCGACGATCTGCCGTTGACCGTGGTAGTGGCGGAGATGAGGCGCGACGGCCTCGAATCGCCGCTGATGTCGAAACTGGAGCGCGAGTCGAATCTGCGTTTGTCCGCCAATCGCGTGGCGATTTCGCCCGCCGATGCCCACGCGAACGGTATCGAGAATGGCGGCCGTTGCGTGCTCGAAACGGCATGCGGCCGATTGAACGTGGTGGTCACGATCGATGCGGGCGTTCCGGCAGGGGTGGTGGAAATTTCGGGTGGGCCGCGGATGGCCGATTTGTGCGGCGCGAGCCAGCGCGCCCGGGTGGTGCGGGCATGACGGCGCAAACTCAGAACCGGCGAGTGGCCCGTTACGGCATGTCGATCGATATCGACAAGTGCAATGGCTGCGGCGCCTGCATGGTGGCTTGCGCGGTCGAGAACAATATCCCGCCGGCTCCGGAAGCCGCCAACGACCGCAAGGGCATCACCTGGATTCGCGTTTACAAAGTGGATAACCACCTGGCATATCCGGAACGGCGCACCGCGTTTGTGCCGGTGCTGTGCCAGCAGTGCGGCCACGACACGCCTTGCGTGCACGTCTGCCCACAGCAGGCGGTGGATGTGGACCCGGCCACAGGCATCGTGGGCCAGATGCCGGAGCGCTGCCTGGGCTGCCGTTATTGTATGGTCGCCTGCCCTTATCACGCGCGGTATTTCAACTGGTGGGACCCTGCCTGGCCGGCCGGCATGGAGAAGACGCTCAATCCCGACGTGGCGCCACGCATGCGGGGCGTGGTGGAAAAATGTAATTTCTGCCATGGCCGCTGGCACGCTGCGCAGCAGAAAGCTGCGGCCGCCGGCCAACGCGAAATCGATGCGGCCGATTACGTTCCGGCCTGCGTCGAGGCCTGCCCCACCGGCGCCCTGCGCTTCGGCGATCTCAACGATTCGTCGACCGAGGTCGCGCAAGATGCCCAACACCCGGAAAGCTTCCGGCTGCTCGAGAAGATCGGCACCGAGCCGAAGATTCATTACCGCTCCCGGCGCGGCTGGGTGCGGGAGATATCGAGCGCTCCCCGGCCCGAAGGGAAGGACGGCCTCCGTGGATAAGGAATTCATCGCGCGCGGTCTGCGGCGTTCTTCCACCGGACGATTCCTGCTTTGGATTCTCCCCTGGGCCGCCTTGCTGCTGTTCGGGCTGTATGCCGCCGGGTTGTGCCTGGTGAAGGGTTTGAACCAGACCAACATGGACAACCGCTTCGCCTTCGGCCTCTGGATCTTTCTGGACCTGACGGTGATCGCTCTCGGCGCGGGCGCGTTCTTCACCGGTTTTCTGCTTTACATTTTGAAGATCGGCGAGCTGTGCGCGGTAATCAACAGCGCCGTGGTGATCGGCCTGGTGTGCTACAGCGGCGCGATCGCCGCACTGTTGGTGGATGTCGGCCAGCCGCTGCGGTCGTGGTTCACCTTCTGGTACCCCAACGTGCACTCCATGCTGACGGAAGTCACCTTCTGTATCAGTTGCTATCTCACAGTGCTGCTGATCGAGTACCTGCCCATCGTGCTGCGCAACCGAAAGCTACACGAGGTGCCGTCGTTTTTGGTATTCGAGCACGAGTTACACAAGCTGATTTACGTGCTGGCCGGTGTGGGCACGTTCCTTTCGTTCTTCCATCAGGGCTCGCTGGGCGGCTTGTATGGCGTGCTGCGCGGCCGTCCGTTCGCGTTCCGCGAAGGACTGGCAGTGTGGCCCTCCACATTCTTCCTGTTTATTCTGTCGGCGGCGGCGGTGGGGCCGAGCTTCATCCTGCTGACTACCTGGCTGGTCGAGAAGCTCTCGCGCAAGCGGCTGGTGAGACCCACGGTGTTCCGGCGGCTGGCGCGCATCTCGGGTCTGCTGCTGGCCGTGTATGTGCTGGCCAAGGCTGTGGACACGCTGGTTTGGATCAACCGCACTTCGCCCGAGACCGGTTTCCAGGCTTGGCAATACTACAGTTGGAAGCCGTTCGGCACGTGGATTCTGTTTGCGGAGATCGTGCTCTTCGGCTTGCTGCCCGCGCTGGTTATGCTGATGCCGCGGCTGCGCGCGCACACCGGCTGGCTGGTGACGGCGGCGGCGATGGCTTGTTGCGGCGTGGCGCTCAACCGTTTCGTGATGACGGTGCAAACGCTGGCGCTGCCCACTCTGTCGTTCGATCCCTTCCTCACTTACTATCCAAGCTGGCAGGAAATCGCGGCCTTCGTGGCGGTGGTGGCGTATGGAGTTTTGGTGTACTCATTTTCGTTCCGCTACTTCAATCTGTTCCCGGAAGAGCGCGAACTGAGACTCGAAGCGGCCGCGCAGGAAGAAGAAGAACTCGCGCTGGCCGGGAGGTATTAGAAGGTGTTGCCGTGGATTTATGGGTTCGACTGGAATGCCGGTCACATCGTCTTCCTGGGCGCTTTCTACGCCGTGCTGGCGGCGCTGGTGGCGACGCTGGCCTCGGCGGCGATTCGCTCAAGGCGTGACCTGCGCGCGGACCGGGCGGAGGCGATCCGCTGGCATGAAGATTTTGAAAGCCTGCCCGCCTGCGACCAGGTGTGCCGCCACGTGCTGACCGGCGAGTTCCTCGAGCGGCAATGTCCGCACGCGTTCGACTGCCGGGAATGCGAAACGCACGCCAAACTGATGCAGTGCCACCCGCTGCCACGGGTGGCGGAATCGGAAGAAGATGTCTTCGGCATGGCATTTCCGCTGGACCGTTTCTACCATCGCGGCCACACCTGGGCGCGGCCCGAGCAGGATGGAACCGTACTGGTGGGGTTGGACGAACTGGGCACGAGACTGCTCGGCCAGCCGGATGCGCTTCGACTACCGCAAACGGGAGATCGCGTCCACGCCAACGGCGCCGCGTTTCACGCTCGCCGCCGAGAGGCCGAAGTGCGCGTCGTGTCACCGGTGGATGGCGAAGTGGTGGAAACCGGCAGCGCCGAGCGCGGCTGGTACTTGCGGGTGAAACCGTCGAGCAACGACGCGAAGACGTTCCAACATTTGCTGCGCGGCGCTGAAATCAAGCCCTGGATTCAGCGCGAAATGGAGCGCCTGCAACTGGCGCTCACCGCCGAAGGCGCAGCCCCCGCCCTGGCCGATGGCGGCGTCCCGGTCTCCGACATCGCCGCCGCCTATCCCGCCGCCGATTGGGACGCAGTCTGTGGCGAAATGTTCCTCGAAGGGTGAGAGCGCTGCGCGTTTCGCGCCGGGGAGTGGGGCAGGCGCTTTCGCCTGCCAAGTGCTGCAGCAACTCAAGTCCGCGGGATGAGGGTAGAGCCACTGGGGTTGGCAGACGAATGCGCCTGCCCGACTTGCACCGTCCCACACCGCCCCCGGTGCGATACTACGAATAGGTTCATGCGGGGCAGAGCGATTCTGGCGGGGGCGGCGGGGGTGGGGATTCTGGCCTGTGCAGTGTTCGCGCAGCGGCCGTTTCGCGAATACCCCGCGTGGGAGTACAACAACTTTCCCATCCCCAAGGACTACATGGTGCCAGGCGAATGGACCTTCGCGCGTCTGATGTATCCCACCTGGCACGGCTACATCGACTGGCAATCGGAATTCAAGCGCGGCTTCGACTGGCACCAGGGCAATACCAACTGGACCATCGACTATCCGCGCTCGGACCGCCATCTGGCGCTGGCCATACGCCGGCTGACGCGCATCGACGCCAAATCGGTGGAGCAACCGATCAACCTGGAAGAAGACGACGACGTTTTCAATTACCCCTGGCTGTACTCGGTGGAAGTGGGACACTGGGAGCTCACCGATCTGCAGGTAGCCAAGTTCCGCGAGTTTCTGCTGCGCGGCGGTTTTTTCATGTGCGACGATTTCCATGGGACGGTGGAATGGAACGTGTTCGTCCACAGCATGAAGAAGGTGCTGCCGGACCGGCCCATCGTCGACATCCCCGACGACGACCCCATCTTTCACACGGTCTTCGACCTGGACCATCGCTACCAGGTCGCCGGGATGCAGTACACGCAAACCCACAGCGTTTGCGAAAAGTGTCCCACCAACCCGCGCTGGGGCTCCGGCGGCGACACGCCCCGCTGGCGCGGCATCTACGACGACAAGGGACGCTTGTTCGTGGTCATCTGTCATAACATGGACCTGGGCGACTCGTGGGAAAACGCCGACGAGCCCACTTACCCCGCCCGGTTTTCCGAGCTCGGCATCCGCATCGGCGTGAATTACCTGACCTACGCGTTCACGCATTAGACGTGGGGCGGACGCCCGTCCGCGCGCGGTCCCGGGTGCCTTCCACATCGGCCTGCTTGGCGAAATACAGAAAGCGGCGGTTAACCTGCGATTCGCCGGCACACGCCGCCTTCAGATTACCGTGGGTCTGGTGCCATCCAGTGTGGCCATAGTTTCGCCCCCCGCACCCACCAGGTGATCTCCGAATGGGCGGTCGCGAGCTGACGCTCGCCGAAGGCCTTCCCTACTGGAGTTTGCGCGTCCACGCGGCCAGCGCCGCCAGCAAACTCCGGATCGACTTCCCGGTATGTTCATCGGTCAGGTTTCCCCCCGCATCGAACTTCTGCGCCGCGCCGCCGATCAGCACTTCCGGCTTGTTCAACGGGTGCATATCGAGGAACACGAAACACTGCCGCAAATGATATTGCGCCCGCGCCGACCCCAGCGGGCCCACCGAAGCGCCCATCACCGCGACCGGCTTCCCCTGCCAGCAACTGTCGCCATACGGCCGCGAGCCCCAGTCAATCGCGTTCTTCAGCACGCCCGGAATCGAGTAGTTAAACTCGGGCGTAACAAACAGAATCGCGTCCGCCGCGCGCGCCCGCGCTTTCAATTCGGCCACGCGCGCCGGCGGCGACATCTCGTCGTCCTGGTTGTAGACGGGAATGCCATCGAGATCGAAAATCTCCACCCGCACTCCCTCCGGCGCCAGCGCCTGTGCCGCGCGCAGCGCGGCGCGGTTCAACGAGCCCTTGCGCAGGCTCCCCGCAATACCCAAAACCGTCACTGTCGATTCCATCAGTTCAGTAGGATGCGCGTTATCATCGAAAAGTTGCGCCGCGCAGGCAGGCACGGAGGCTCAGCCCGTAAGGGCGAAAGAAAGTAGCCCATTGGCGTAAGCCATGGGAAAAGTGTCATCTCCATCGAGCCCCGGAACTGGGCGGAGGAAGAGCATCCCAGCCGCCCACGCTATCATAAATAGGAAAGACCTCCCGCATGGCTGTCAAACCCGATCCGCAAATGGGCGTCAATAGCTGGCTCGAAGAAGAACTCTATCGGCAGTACCTTCTCGACCGCTCCGCCGTCGACGAAAGCTGGAAGGAAGTGTTTGACGCGAGCGGCCCCAGCGTCGCTCCTTCGCCCGCGACTCCCTCCGGTGCCCAGTTGCAGCCCGGTGGGGCAGGCTTCAGCCTGCCAGCCCCGCCCGCGGGCGGCCAGTTGCAGCCCCTGCGCGGCGCCGCCGGCCGCATCGCCGAAAACATGGCGGCCAGCGTTTCCATCCCCCTCGCCACCTCGCAGCGCACCATCGCCGTTAAGGTGATGGACGAGAACCGCCGCATCATCAACCAGCACCGCACCGTCCTCGGCTTGAGCAGGGTATCTTACACGCACCTGATCGGTTGGGCGGTGGTCAAGGCGCTCGAAGAGTTTCCCGGCCTCAACCAGGCCTACGCCGAAAAGGACGGCGCGGCCTACCGCGTGGTGCACCCGCACGTCAACCTCGGCGTAGCGGTGGACGCCGCCGGCAAGGATGGCGCGCGCAACCTGCTGGTGCCCAACATCAAGAACGCCGGCACACTGAACTTCCAGGAATACCTGAACCGCTTCGACGACCTGGTCGCCCGCGCCCGCACCGGCAAACTGGTTACCGCCGATTTTCAGGCGACCACCATTTCGCTCACCAACCCCGGCACAGTGGGCACCATGTCCTCCAGCCCGCGCCTCATGCTGGGCCAAGGCGCCATCATCGCCACCGGCGCCATCGACTATCCGGCCGAATACCACGGCACCGCCGCCGAAACGCGCGCCACCCTCGGCATCAGCAAGGTGATGACCCTCACCTGCACCTACGATCACCGCATCATTCAGGGCGCCGAATCGGGCGCGTTCCTGGGCAGAGTGCAAGCCCTGCTCGATGGCGCCGACAGCTTCTACGAAGAGGTCTTCGATCATCTGAAGATTCCGCACCAGCCGGTGCATTGGGAAACCGACCGCCGGCCTGGCCTTCCCGGCGCCGCCTCCACGCGCACCGCCGAGATCGCCAAGGAAGCAGCCATCATGCAGATGATCAACGCCTACCGCGTGCGCGGTCATCTCATCGCCGATCTCGACCCGCTCGGCCACGAGCCCAGCTATCACGCCGAGCTCGACCCGGAAACGTACGGCCTCACCATCTGGGACCTCGACCGCGAATTCCTCACCGGCAGCTTGGGCGAAGCCATCGGCGAAGCCGGCCCCAAGCCGCTCGCCACCCTGCGCGAGATCCTCGAAACGCTGCGCGAAACCTATTGCGGCAAAATCGGCTGCGAGTACATGAACATTCAGGTGCCGGAACAGAAGCGCTGGTTGCAACATCGCATGGAGCCGGGCAAGAACCATTGGCCGCTACCTCCCGAAACCCGCCTGCGCATTCTGCGCAACCTGATCGCCGCCGAAGGCTTCGAGCATTTCCTCCACTCCCGCTTCGTCGGACAGAAACGCTTCGCGGTCGAGGGCGGCGAGACCGCGCTCGCTATCCTCGAGGAAATTCTCGAACGCTCCAGCGCCGCGAACGTCAATGAGATCGTCATTGGCATGGCGCACCGCGGCCGTCTCAACGTCCTCGCCAACGTGGTCGGCAAGGATCTCAAGCAGATCTTCTCCGAATTCGAAGGCGATATCGATCCATCGAGCACGCAGGGCTCTGGCGACGTGAAATACCACCTGGGCGCCCACGGCGTGCGCCGCTGCGAAAACGGCCGCGAAATCGTGGTTTCGGTCGCTCCCAACCCCAGCCACCTCGAAGCCGTGGACCCTGTGGTCGAAGGCATCGTGCGCCCCAAGCAGGACCATCTCGGCGACACCGCCCGCGAGCGCGTCATCCCGCTGCTGATCCACGGCGACGCCGCCTTCGCCGGCCAGGGCGTGGTGGCCGAGACGCTCAACCTCTCCCGGCTCGATGGCTATTCCACCGGAGGCACCATTCACCTCATCATCAATAACCAAATCGGCTTCACCACCCTTCCCGATGAATCGCGCTCCACGCCATATTCCACCGACGTCGCGCGCGGCGTGCAGGCGCCCATCTTCCATGTCAACGGCGATAGCCCGCAGGCCGCCGTCCGCGTGGCGCAAGTCGCTTTCGATTACCGCCAGAAGTTCAAGACCGACGTGGTGATCGATATGATCTGCTACCGCCGTCACGGGCACAACGAAGCCGACGATCCCAGTTACACGCAGCCCATCCTCTACCGGAAGATCAAGGAACACCCCTCCGTGGCCACCCTCTACGCCGAGCGCCTGGTGCGCGAGCGCGTGGTAACTGCCGAGGAAGTCGCCGCTATGCGCCAGCAGGTCAGCCAGCGCCTGGCCGCCGGCTATGACGCCGCGCAGGAGCAGGCCGAGCGCTACGAGTTGCAGGAGCTGAGCGCGGTCGCGACCGGCGAGATCTCCAGCTTCTGCCCGCGCACCGCCGTCAACCAACAGGTCCTCGAGCGCGTGATCCGCGGCATCACCAATTTCCCGTACACTTTCCATGTGCATCCCAAGCTGCGCGCTTTCCTGGAAAAGCGCCGCAATGCGATCGCTCAAGCCACGCCGCTCGATTGGGCGCTGGCCGAATCGCTCGCCTTCGGCACGCTGGCTCTCGAAGGCACGGCCGTCCGTCTCAGCGGCCAGGATTCCGGCCGCGGCACTTTCAGCCAGCGCCATCTCGCCTTCTACGATTTCGAAACCGGCAAGCGCTACATTCCCCTGCAGCACATCTCGCCGGACCAGGCCCGTTTCGATGTCTACGACAGCTCCTTGAGCGAATACGCCGTGCTGGGTTTCGAATTCGGTTACAGCGTGGCCGATCCGCTGACGCTCGTCATCTGGGAAGCGCAGTTCGGCGACTTTGCCAACGGCGCGCAGATCATGATCGACCAGTTCATCTCCTGCGCCGAATCCAAGTGGGGACAACCGAGCGGCCTGGTGATGTTACTGCCGCACGGCTTTGAAGGGCAGGGCCCCGAACATTCCAGCGCCCGCATCGAGCGCTACTTAGTCCTCTGCGCCGAGAATAACATGCAGGTTTGTAACTGCACGACTCCCGCGCAATACTTCCACTTACTCCGCCGCCAGATGTACGGCGGCTCCGACCGCCGCGGCGTCCGCAAGCCGCTGATCGTTTTCACTCCCAAGAGTCTGCTGCGCCATCCGCGCGCCGTTTCCACCGTGCACGACTTCGCGACCGGCGGCTTCATCGAAATTCTGGATGATGCTGCAGCCGATCCGCAGCGTATTTCGCGCGTGATCTTCTGCTCTGGCAAGATCTATTACGACTTACTGCAAGCCCGCGAGGAGCGCAAAGCCGACCACGTCGCCTTGGTCCGCGTCGAGCAGCTTTATCCCTTCGCCGCCACTCAAGCCGCCGAGATCCTGCTCCGCTACGCGCCCACCGCCGAAATCGTCTGGGCGCAGGAAGAGCCCCGGAACATGGGCCCCTGGCGCTACATGCACGAACAGATGCAGCCCCTGGCCGATCCAACGCGCCGCGAGATCCGCTACGTAGGCCGCGCCGAATCCGCCAGCCCCGCCACCGGCTCCGGCAAGCGCCACCAGCAAGAACAGCACGAAATCGTGGACGACGCCCTAACCCAAGGCCCTCTGTCGCAAACCAAGCGTGTGAGGCTGGTGGCGAAGAGGAAGAAGTAGGGGAGGGCAATCCCCTTTCGTTAACGCAAGTCACACGACAAGGTTGAGGTCCACGTCCAAGTGCGCGGCCTTCAACTCGCGGGCAAGCTCGAACCTCCACGCGCCCTTAGGATCTAGCTCAATATAGACAACGCCAGCCAGATCTGAAGGCACTTCGACGCTGTGTGATCGCAGCGCGCAGACGCGCTCCCGCCCGAGAAAGCCGACGAAGAACCCGAGTTCAAGAATTACGTTCTGCCTAGCGCGCAGCTGAAGTTCGTTCGTCCCGGCCTGACGACCTTCGTCGTCTGGCGTGAGCAGCACAACAGCAAAAGTAACTTCCGAATGATGCTGGAGCTTTTCAATGACGGTCTTGCCTTGGTTCGGCTGCTCGTGGAGAATGACCGGATGCAAATGCAGCTTCTCAAGAAAGCGGGCAACTGTCTGCTTTGCACCTTCGTCCCGACCGTGCACCACGAAAACATCCCGGCCAAGTGGGTCTAGCGCATGGCTAGGCGCATTTGCCGCAGGCGTTGCCGGTACTGGAGCTGCATTTGGAATTTCCTCGAACAGGTCAAGGCGACCTAAGATCGATCGGAGCTGACGCAACAAATCTTGAATCTCTTTTGTCAGATTGCGAAAGTACACCCCCGGGTCACGGTCCCACGCACCCCATATCGAGCCGAACTCGTTTGGGATCTCCTCGGTCGTAAAAAGCGATCTAAGCAGTTGTCTCGCGTAATCGCTCCAGTTCTGCTTCTTTTCGTTCAGCGCATCGAGGGGCGTGGGGCCGGGCCCGAAATTGAGAAGCTCCTCTCCCACTTCGATTTGACGCTGAATGAGCTCAGCCGCTGTAGTCCTCGGCTTGAGGAGCCGCGGCCGCTCTGGAGGTGACGCTGGTGCGCTACTTTTTCGTGCCATCGTGCTCGTCGGGGCGGCGCAGCGGTGCACGTCAAGAAGCTCTGTCTGACGATCCATCCGCCGTTGCGCGATGAACTATCTTAGCTCCAATCAAAGCTAAGGGACACGCAATGTTGTGCCGAGCGTTGCATTTCGCCCTACCCGCTCACGCCGCCCGCTCACGCTCGAAAAACTGCATCCCGTTCTCCCGGAAGTCATCCAGCGATGTGAACTGCTTGTCGGCGGCGCTGGTGATGCGCGTGCGGTCCTTCCTCGTGATACCGCTTTCGAAATCCTGGTGGACCATCACGCTCTTGAACGGAAGTCGGCGGCGCTGAAACTCCAGGCAGGAAATGGTCGTCAGGCGGGCCTTGTCGCTGTCCTTGACCCCGAACAGGTATAGCGGCCGCGGACCGGCGTCGAACTGGTAATCCACCTCATATTCGTCGTGATCCGGGATGGGCAGCACGTGCGCGCGCGGGTTGTATTCACCCAGCCGATCCTCGATGAACTCCGCCAGTTGCTCGTAAAACAGGCTCTGGATCACCTCACGCTTGAAGTACTGCATGCTGGAGATCTTGGCCACCGTCTGCGCAAACTGGAGAATCGCGGAGTATAGCCGTTCCGGCTCCGCCTCGATGTAAAGCCGTCCGTCCTGCTCCTGGATGCGGTTCTCGGCCAGGATGCGGTTGAAAATCCGCTGCTTGTTTTCGGTGTCCAGCTCGTAGCTGTACGTCAACCGCATGAGTGTCATGCCGTGATCGCTGATCCGGACCTTGTTCGATCCGTTCCGCGATTCGTCTATAAAGATGTCCACCATGTCGCCGTCTTCATGAAATAGTGGCGCCAACACTTGGACCACATCCGGACGGCGCTCACGGAATGCCACGTGGCCATTGAACTGTTGCTTTAGCAGATCTAGTCCGGTCATGGCGCTGGTTCCTGTTCGTCGAAGGGCAGCCTCTCTTGTGCAAGGTCGGGGAAATGCGCGGCTGCGCCGGTAATGTTGGCTGTCCTCAAGAAATACTGTAGCGCCTCTTCATATGACGCAAAATCCCGGTTCACCGTCGCGGACTTCTCCGGCCGCTGGCCCGCTTCCATCATCTCCACACTGGCGCGATGCACGTGAAAGTCCCAATGCGGGTCGCCCGGATCCAAGGAGTCATTGAAGCCGCCGTGTGGCCCGTTGCACCGCAACAACAGGAGCTCGCCGGTGCCGTCCTTGGGGAGGAATGCCAGGCCGATCGAAAAGTTCTCGGGCAGGTCCTCGCTGCGCCGCATGAAGGCGCGGAACTCGAGAGCGCCGTCACCGGACCTCAACCGCATATCGTTGCGAAGGTGTCCGCGATCCAGCTTCATTTCACGCTTCGGCGGTTCCGTGATCGTCTTGGTGCAACCGATGAGGCCATCGATTTCGTCCTGCGTGTAGTGTCGTGGCTCAATCGCCATAACTATCCGACATCGAGTAGGGTCGGCGTTCCCTTTATCGTTAGCATAGCATTCAGATCAATGACCGCTTGCCGGTCTGCTTTTCCTGGCGTGAAGGGAACGCGTACCATGCCGAGATTGTGGACTACCACTGAGGAAGGGGGAGAACTATGGCGCAAAGAAAAAGACTGCCGCCCATCCATCCGGGCGAACTGCTCCGCGACGAGCTCAACGAGATTGGGGTCAGCCCGAACGAACTGGGGCGCGCGCTCAGGGTCCCCATGAACCGGATCAGCGCCATCGTCAACGGGAAGAGAGCCATCACCGTGGACACGGCGATGCGCCTGGCCCGTTTCTTCGGCACCTCGCCGCAATACTAGTTGAATCTTCAAACCGCCTACGATCTTGAGATCGCGGCCCAGGAGATTCGGTCGAAGATCGACCGGGAAGTCCTCCCGCGAAACGCAGCCTGAACCGCCCGCCGTGGCATTCCGTAAGTTATTGATTTTTGATACTTCCGCGCAATTTCAGCGGTGGCAGAGCCGGCGTCCAAGGCGCGCATCGCGGCGATCTTCAAATCGCGACTGTAAACAGCTCGGAGCAAGTCCATTCCTCATTCCGTTCACTCCACGCTGTCGCCGGGCTCCTCGGCACCATCCTCGCCATCGCCTTGAAAGCTGATCTCCTGTTGGAGCAGTTCTTCCAGTAACTCCCTCGCCTCTGCCTCGCGGTCGCGCGGCACCTGCACGCGGACCCACTTATGGAGAAAACTATCTACGTCCGTGACCAATGTGGCGATTTGCCCCAGAATGAAGAATGGAATGCCCGCATCCTCCAGCAATCCCTTCGCCATGGCAAGCTGGACGCGATCGTTTGTCTCCAATACCACGACCAGGTCGAGTGTGGGGTCGAACCTGCTGGCCGGCTCCTCCGGAGGTGTTCCGGCTAACAGGGGAACGTGGCAGTCTGAGCATTCGGTGAAGCCGTCGCGGTACTCAACCTGGCATTGGGGACAATACACGATTCACCTCTCACCCAAGTGTATCGCCGAATCATCGCTATTAGCTCCCGGCAGAACATGCAGTAGACTTGTTCATGAGCACCGCAGATGGCCGCCTTCAAGGCAATACGGCGAAAAGACAGGGCGCTTACCGAGGATCAGGCCCGTGAGATTCTGGCGCGCGCCGAGCATGGCGTATTGTCTACCCTGGGAGCCGACGGATGGCCCTATGGCGTGCCCGTCAACCACGTGCTGTGCGGCGACGTGCTCTACCTGCACTGCGCCCTCGACGGGCACAAGCTGGAGAACATCGCCCACGAAGAGCGCGTCTCCTTCTGCGCCGTGGCGGGCGCGCGGGTGTTGCCGGCCGCGCTGTCCACCCTCTATGAGAGCGCCGTTGTGTTCGGCCGGGCGGCCCTGGTAACGGATCCCAAGGAGAAGCGAAGCGCTCTGGAGCTGCTGGCCGCACGTTTCTGCGGGGCGCTGTCGCCCGAAGCGGAACACACCATCGCCACTTCCGCCTCCCAGACGGCCGTGGTGCGCATCCGCCTCGAGCGAATCACCGGCAAGGCCCACCGTTCCGCGTGACCGCGAATCCGCTCGATTGGCTCGGGGACGGACGTCTCTATCCCAAGGCGAGGCTTTTGCGCCGCGTGGATAGAGCGGTCTGTCCCTGGCCCTTCCCTGCCGCCCGCTCAGTTATAGGTTGTCTGCATAAAACTCATCGAGTAGGCAAGTGTGAATGCGAAATCCAACCCGATGCGGAGAAGTCCTGCGGCAGCCTGTAGTTGCACACCCCCAAGAAGACGCCGAGCTAATTTGCCGCCGCGTGACTGCCGTTCGCGGAGGTTTACATGTAGCCGGGGTCTGGATGTGCTACAATACGGCTATAAATCAACTCAATAAAGTGCTTGCCACGGATTTACCCCGGCGCCCTAATCGGCTCGGGGAGGTAACTTCGTCAAGGGGAACGGGTAATCCTAATGTTATATGACAGCACGAAGGTTCTTCTGCGCGGAATGCTGCGGTCGTTACAGAGCCCGGACAAGGATGGATGGGACGATCACGTGGAATCGGGCGGCGAATGTCTGTACGAAATGCATCAAATGGCCCGCCCGCTATATAAGGGTTACAGAACGGACGCTTTGAATCGAGCGCCAGCGCTGGTGCCGGTTTACGAGAGAGCAGCTCGTGCAATACCGCACGTGAAGTCCATGGTGAGGGCGATCCGGCGCAAGGACCAGGCTGCTGCCGTACAGAGCGGCGCGGCTGCTCTTGCCGAGATGTAACCCCGGTCGTAATCGGGCGGACTGTAAAGTACATCATCGGATCGTGTCGCGTGCGACCAGGCGACCGCTGATGCAGGCCGCAGCAACCTGAAGCAACTCGCCGAACCGTTGTGCTGTCTGCGGAACTCTGCGCCCCGGTAATTTAATCGTTGAGATTGGCTGGTTTCGTGTTACCATCAATATGTAGTTTGACAGTTCCGCTAATTGAGGTACCTCGCATAGTCCGGCACAACCGTCTATCCTGCCCGCGATTCGCTGCTCTGCAAATTTCAGAAAGAAGATCTTAATTGAAGAATATTTTCGTTGGAAACCTCAGCTTCGGAGCTACCGAAGACGCGGTTCGATCCATGTTTGAGGAATATGGCACGGTGGACCGTGTCAACGTTGTCACCGACCGGGATACCGGACGTGCCAGAGGCTTTGGATTCGTGGAGATGAGCGTGGCAGCCGAAGCCGATGCTGCCATTTCCGCTCTGAACGGCAGGGAACTTGATGGCAGGGCGCTGAATGTCAACGAGGCCCGGCCGAAAGAGGACCGTGGCAGCGGCGGATACCGCGGCGGTGGCGGCGGCGGCCGGCAAAACAAGCGCTGGTAGGGTAAAATCAAATTAGGGCGGCGCTCGCAACTGCCGCCCATGGTTCTCTTCTCGCGCGGACTCGGTTCCGGTTTGTGCTGCTTCCGCGTTTCGCCGCAGTTCGTGCGCATTCGATGACGGCGGTTCGAGCCGAATAGAAGAGCAGAAAAAGGAGACAGCCGATGGCCACCCGATCACGTACTACCTTCCAGAAACGACAGAAAGAAATGGCGCGCGCTGAGAAGCAGCGCGATAAGGCTGCTAAGCGGGCACAAAAGAAGGACCAGGAAAAAAGCGGTCCGGAAGAGATCACGCTCGAAGAGGCTGCGCTCCTTCGTTCATAAACGGAGCACTCCAACTGCGGGCTCGCGATATTGCTTCAGGCCAGGCCGTGCCGGCACTGCCCGCACGCGCGGCAGGAATCCGCGGAGCAGCCGATGCCGGCCCGCTCGCCCACTCTGTACTTGGTTACCTTCTCGCCAACCGCGGTGCGGGCCGATGCAGCCCCTCAGCCGCGCTGGCGAAGTCCGAAGGATGCTCGCCCGCTCTTCCACGTCCGCAGTCGCGTCTGGCCGCGCGGCGTGCCCACCACATACTGCCTGCTCTCCATTTCGACCAAGCCCGACCAAGCGTCGGCCACGGATAAGGGCGTCCGCCCCATCTGCGGGAAGTGTGGAGCGCACCGCTCGGCCGTGCCGATCCCCGTTATTGACCCACGTTTGTAAACGCGAGCAGGGCCCCCCGAGCGCCTTCAGGCTTCTCCCTTGCGGGGCCAAAGGGCACCACCGCCAGGAGCATGCTCACCGGCGCGTTGTGATCGAGTCGGACCCCTATTTTGATAGTGTTGGATCAAAATAGGCGGACCGGCACCTGCTTTGCAGGAACGCTCCAGCCCAATTGTACCGCACGCCCGGCGCCACTTGAAGTGAATTTCCACACATGCCCTTGTTTTCGCCCTGCAATGGACATAGCATGGAATCGAGGATTCGATATTCAGATGAAGCTATCTGTTTTGGTCTCCCTGCTGCTCGCGGTTGGCGTGGCAGTCTGGGCTGAGCAGCCCATGCCGAAAATGGTCGCGGTGGATCCGCTGAACGGAAAGGCGGGAGACGTGATCGTCGCGACCGGAGAGAACCTCCAGAAAGACGCGGTTGCCAAGCTGTTCCTCACCGATGGCAAGAACGACATCCCCTGCGAAATGCTCGAACAGACGGACACGACGATTAAGTTCAAGATTCCCGCCAAGGCGCCCCAAGGAGCGCGGCTGACGGTGATGGTGCTGACCACGGGCAAGGACGCCAAGTACATCGAGCAACCGGTTAAACTGGAAATCAACGAACCATAGCGGGGCGCGCGCCTAGCCCGTGCGCCGGCGGTACGGCGTCTCCAGGTACTTCCTGGCCTCCTGCGCGCCATCGGCTTGCGGCGCATAAGCAATCGCCTTGCGATATGCATCCAGGGCTTGCGCACGGCGCTGCTGCAAGTCGTAGATCTGGCCAATCCTCAGGTACGTATATACGCCCGTATTGAGGTCCATCTCAGGGGCGGCGGCGACCTGTTGCAAATGGCCGAGTGCGTGGTCGAGCTCGCCGTACCAGAACTCGATGGTGCCTTGCTGATAGTAGATCCTCTCCCACGGGACGCGGTCGTAGCCAGGGGCGTGCTCGTTCTTGAGCTCAACCACTTTCGCAACCGCCGCCAGCGCATCCGTCTTGTCGCCCGCCATGCTGTACATCTGGGAGAGCTCGAGCCGCAGCAGGTAGTTGCGCGGGAAGCGGCGGATCAGGTCCTCGACGATCGGCACCGCACGCCGCGTCTGGTTCTCGCGCCGGTAGAGCGCGCCCAGAAAGATTTCGGCGTCGACCTTGTTGTCGCTCCCGTGTGCGGCCACGTCCTGCACGATGTGGATTCCCAGTTCCTTATCGCCATGGATTCCGACTAGAAAGCCCAGCATGCGCCAGGTCCAGGGAAGGCAGCCAACCAGGTAATCGTGCAGGCCCTCCACCAGGCGCGCGTCCACGTTGGTTGGTTCGAGCGCCTCCACCCGGGCGTGCATGCGCCGCGCCGCGGTGGCGTCCTTGAGCGAATCGTGCCACGCCTTCTTCACCACCCAGTAGTAGTTAGACCGCAGGCCATAGGAGATGCCCAGGGCGTACAGCGCCGCGGTGTCCTTAGGGCTCTTATCGATGCGCGCCTGAGCCAGGCTCATGGCCTTCCCCACCTCACTCAGAAACCACTGCTCGGTCTGCGGCGAAGGGTTCAGCTTGGGGCGCCGCAGAAACGAATTGGTGCCCGAGACGAGCTCGCTTTCGAGCGCGCCGTCCCGATACATCTCCTGAAACACGATGGCCTCCGCCAGGTGATTGTGCAGTTCCGGATCGTTGGGATGAAGCGCTATGGCTCTCTGGAAATCGGCGATCGCCTCGTCGTATTCGAGATTGTAAAAGTGGGCATACCCGTGCTCGACCAGCGGATCCTCGGCCCAAGCCGTGAATATCAGGAGCGAAGCCAATAAGAGCAGCCGCACACTTTCATCGTATCGCGGCGGGGGTTTCAGGTTGTTGAATGTGGCGGAGCGGTCGCGCGGTGAGCGCCCACAGGCCTGGCGCCGGAGCACGGAAAGTGACATAATTATGGCATGAGTGTCCGAACCACAATCGATATTCCGGACGATCTTCACGCCGCGCTCCGGCGGCGTGCGGCGGCGGAACGCACCTCGATTCGTTCGCTGATTACCGGCGCCATCGAGAGCAGATTCCAGCCGCAGCCATCGCGGCGCGTGACGGGACCGCTAGTGGGGAAGAAGGGTAAGCCCGCCGCTGGCAGCCCCGACCGGGAGAATCCGTACGACATCCTATTTGCCTGATCTGAACGTGTGGCTTGCCTTGAGCTGGGCCAACCACATGCACTCCGATGCCGCGTGGGCGTGGTTTTCCCGGCAGGAGGACAATCGTTTCTTCTTTTGCCGGTTCACGCAACTCGGGTTGCTGAGGCTGCTGGCGACGTCCGCAGTGATGGGCAAGGATGTGAGGACCATCGGCGAAGCCTGGAAGGTGTACGACCGGTGGCGGGAGGATTCGCGAGTCGGAATCCGGCCGGAGCCGTTTGAACTTGACGTGGCCTTCCGCGCGGCAGCCCGTTCGGTATCGCGCCTCGCGTCGCCGAAAGCGCTTGGCGATTGCTACCTGCTGGCGGTCAGCCAGGTCACAGACGCTACGCTAGTGACGTTTGATCGGGGTCTCGAATCCATGTGCCGTAGAGCGCGTCAACGCGCAACGCTGCTGGAACCCTAGCACGTTGGCCGGAGGTTGACGGCGGCTTTCCACGTGGCCCCGTCCGCCTGAAAAACGCGTCTGTCCACGTCTGTCCCCTTTTTCCCCCCCTTTTTTCCCTTTTTTTCCTTTTTTTCCATCCTTGACGAACTGCGTAAGTACCCCGAAACCTCTGTCGACGCCACCATGGTCTCCGCGTCGTGCGTCGAGGGACACTCATCTGTTGTCGGCGAACAGGATGGTTGGAGATTCTTCACGGACAACAACGGGGAGTGGCGGTGGCGGCGATCAGCCAATGCGATCGGAGTAAGGATTGATGCCCCATGGCGGAGCCATGGGTTCGCCGATCGCGGCGAATGCTTGGCCAGCGCTAGGAGCTGGGGGTATCGCGGCTGATGGTCTAAGTTTTCCCAGCGCCCACCGCGCGTGCTCGGCGACCATCGGGTCCTCCGATGCGGTCAGCTTTTCCAGCGCAACGCGGAATTGCGGCAGGCCACGGTTACCCATCGCCACGGCTACGTTGCGCAGGAAACCGGCATAGCGGGCGCGCGAGACGGGCGTGCCGCCGAACAGCTCGCGGAATTCCGTTTCACTGAGCGCGGCCAGCCGATCGAGCGGGGGCGCGACCTGGCGCGGATGAAACGCGGCGTCCTGGGTGACGGGGGCTCGGGCGTTCCACGGGCACACGTCCTGGCAGATATCGCAGCCGAAGACGTGGCCGCCGTTGCCGGCTCGCCGGTCTTCGGCGATCCCGCCACGCAGCTCGATCGTCAAATAGGAGATGCACAAGCGCGAATCGACCGCGTAGCGGGCTCCAAACGGTACGATGGCTTGGGTGGGACAGGCATCGATGCAGCGGCGGCATGTGCCGCAGCGATCGGGCGGCGGAGCGTCCGGCTCGATCTCGAGCGAAACCAGCAATTCGCCCAGGAAAAACCACGATCCGCGTGGCTGGTTGATGAGGCAGGTGTTCTTGCCGATCCAGCCCAGCCCGGCCAAGCGCGCATAGGTTCGCTCGGCCAGCGGCGCGGTGTCCACGCAAATCTTCGCATCGAACGGCACGCCAGCCAGTTCGCGGAGGTTGGCTTCCAGGCGCCGCAAACCCTGCCGCAGCACGCGGTGATAGTCCTCACCCCAGGCGTAGCGCGAAATCCACGCCAGCTCAGCGTCGTCGAATTGAGTGGAATAGGGCTGCGGAGCGTTGTAGAGCTTGCCCACGCAAATCATCGAACGCGCCCGAGGCAGCAGCGCGTGCGGATCGTCCCGCATGGCGGCGCGGCGATCGCTGAGATAGCGCATCTCGCCGGCGAATCCGGCGTCCACCCAGGCGTGATAATGACGGCGGTCACTCGCCGGCGCGGCGCGGGCTACGCCGGCCAGTTCGAAGCCGCACGCTGCGGCCAGGCGGCGTACGTCCGCGCCTGTCAAATTTCCAACCCCACGGAGCGCATCAGCTCGATGGCGTTGCTCTTGCGCACCACCCCCGGCTGCAACAAAAAGTCGAAATGAATCTTGCCATCCTCGATGCGATCTTCGAAGTGGACATTGCGGGCGCGTTCGCCCAGCGTGTCGGCGATGCCTGCCAGCGCCAGGTCGTGGGTGGTGATGAGGCCCATCGCGCCGCGCTCCACCAGGCCGCGCACCAGCGCCTCGGCGCCGATGCGCCGGTCGTGGGAATTGGTGCCGTGCAGGAATTCGTCGATCAGAAACAGCACCGGACGCACGCCGGCGGTCTGATCCAGGATCTGCCGCAGGCGCAGGATTTCGGCATAAAAGCGCGAGATGCCGCCCTGCAGCGAATCGTTGACGCGAATCGACGCGCCCACCGCCAGCGGTGAAAGCCGCAACCGCGCGGCGCGCACCGGCGCTCCCGCCTGCGCCAGCACAACGTTCACGCCCAGCGTGCGTAGCAGCGTGCTCTTGCCGGACATATTGGAACCGCTGACCACCAGCAGTCGGAGGTCGCCGCCGAGAGACACCGAATTGCGCACCAGCTTCGATTCCGGAATCAGCGGATGGCCGATCTCGATGGCCTCGATCAGCGGCGATTCGTCGGTGAACTCGGGGAACGGATCCTGGGGATGCTCGAAGGCGTGACTGGCCAGGGAGGCGAGTGCCTCGATTTCGCCCACCGCCGCCAGCCATCGCCGCACCGCCGGTCCCGACCGGCGGCGCCACTGCTCCACCCGCGCCGCCAGGTGAGGCGTCCACAAAATGAAGATCTCGGCCATCCGCACGAACACGTTGTCGCGCGAATCCAGGTACTCGATCAGGCGCTTGAGCTGTGCCAGGCGGCGCGAAGGCGGCGCTCCCTCGGCCGCGAGCGAGCCGCGGAGCGAAACCAGTAGCGGCGCCTGGAACTGTTCGCGCTCGATCAGTACCAGCACCTCGGAGATGAGTCCCAGTTCGTGGCCGGCGCGGTCCACCGCCGCCACGACTTCAGCCACGCTTTGATGCTGGCGGTAATAAAACCAGCCGTTGATGGCGAGGGTCGCCAGAAACAGATCGCGCAGCAACAGCCACGTGGAACCGGCCAGCACGGCAGCGCCGGTCAAATTCAGCAGCAGCGCAATGCCGGCCGCCGCGCCGCCAATTCCCAGGAGCGTGCACGCCCATAGCGCGAACCGCAGGCCGCGCCCGCCGAGCCGCGGCGGCGCCTCGCCCCAGCCGGCGAGCGAATCCGCATCCACGCCAGTGCGGGCATCCTCGGCCAGCACCGCGAGGCGCTCCCGCAGATCGAGCCGCGGCCGCAGCTCCGTTACCGCCTGCTGCCGCGACCTTGCCACCGCAGGATCCGCCGGCTCGAGCAGCCAGCGCGCCAGGGTCTGTTCGCCGGCGCGCGTGCGGGCGGCGCATAGAAGCTCGAATAACGAGCCTATGCCGAACAGGTCGAGGTCCTGCGCGTAGGGATGCGCCAAGTCCAGGTAAGTATCGCCAGTGCTGCCGGTGCCGGGCCAGGTGCCGTCCAGCCGCGCCAGGCCGCGCTCGAAGAATCGCGCCGCACGACGCTTTCTTTCGAGCTGCCGGGTGAGGCTTGCGTGCGCCACCATCAGGGCCACGAAGGCGGCGGCGGGAATCAGCGTCCAGAGAATGGTGATGCGCGACGCGGAAAGCGCCAGCCATACCAGCGCGCCCGCCGCTCCCACCATCCCCAACCTCCAGTAGCCAAGCCGGTGCTGGCGTCCCTCGCTCACAATGATGGAGGCGCGCCGCTCTTTGTGCAGCGCCGTATAAATTTCGCGTGGCTCTTGCATCACTGCCACTTGCGTAAAGAAAAGGTCATCTGCAATTGCCCACCGCTCCCTTACGGCGGTTGGCGGCGCAAACAATGACGCCGCCATGTTTATTCTCGCAGACGGCAGCGTGTGATTTGGACGTGCCTGGCGAGCGGGACGCGCGTGTCGCAAAAGGAAGGTTCGCAGGTGGGGGCCTGCGCCACAAGGCATGTTATATTGAGGTCATGCCGGGCGGTTATCTTCCCATCCTCATTTTCCTGGCAGTAGCGATCGCGTTCCCGGTGGTTGCCATCGGGGCGGCCAAGCTGCTCCGGCCGTCGGCTCCCTCGGTTGCCAAGCTCGAGGCTTACGAGTGCGGCATCCGCGCGGCATCGGATTCACGGGGCCGTTACACGGTCCGGTTCTATATCATCGCCATCCTGTTTGTCATTTTCGACGTGGAAACCATTTTCCTTTACCCATGGGCGGTGCGCTACGGATCGCTCGGCTGGTTCGGGGTGGCGGAAGTGGCGGTGTTCCTGGCGATTCTGGTGGTCGGCTATATTTGGGCGTATAAAAAGGGTGCATTGGAGTGGGTCTGAACCCGCTCGCGGCGCAGTTCTCCCCGCCGTCGGCACAAGCCACCGCCCTTCTCTGGTCCATCCCGGAGCCAGTGCAACGGGCTTTCAGAACTTAGTGTGACTTTTTTAGCCGTTGCTGTAGTGGAAAGACCCGTTTCTGGGTCTTAGGATTGGAACACGCCATGGCTTGCCAGCGAGTTAGCGCGCGGCGCAAGTGGCAACGTTCCTGCTCTTAATCCGCGTAAGTTCTGTTTTGGGTGCTCCAAAGAAAGGTGTGTTGGAATGGGTCCGAAATTTGTTCGTTCCGTAATTCTCTCCGTTTTGGCTGTTGGAGGTTTCAGTTCGCTCGTGGCTCAGTCCGGGTCTTCGCCCATGCTGCGCCTGGTGAGCGCCACCGTCGGACCGGTTTCGATCGTTCCCGGCGCCAACGGGATCAACCAGACGGTGGAAGCGTATAACGCCAGCGGGAACGCGAGCGCGCTTTCGCTCTCCGTGAGCTCGTCGGCAACGTGGCTTACACCCAGCGTCGGCGCGGCCGGTCCCTGCACCACCACCACTGCCGCCACCTCGTGCGTCCCGCTGATATTTGCGCTGAACACCGCGTCGCTGACGGCATCCGCGACAGCGTATACGGGCATCGTCACCGTCACGGCGCCGAACACGGTGGACGCTCCGCAGACGATTACGGTGACCGTACTAATCGGCGGCGCCGTGCCATCGAGCGTAAATGTTTACGTGGCGCCCTATGTGGCGCCGCCTGCGCTGGCTAGCGCCGTCACCATTCCCTTCACGTCTAACAGCAGCGGCCTGACTGGCACGGCTACCACGCAGGATGGCGCGAATTGGCTGAGCCTGAGTCTCAACGCCGGCAGCTTTCAGTCCACGTACCCGTACACGATCTACATTACCCCGACGCCTAGCAACACAGCCGGCAACACGTACACCGGCTCTATAGTTACTTCCGGCTCCAGCTTTGCCCCCGATAACAAAACCATCGCGGTGACGATGAACGTGACCTCGTTGCCCATCGCGCAGCCCTCTGTTACCCAGGTGGCCGAACAGCTTGCAACCGGCGCACCGGTTGGTTACGCAGCCGTTACCTTGAGCAATTCCGGAAACGGAACGCTCACGGTTTCCACGGTGGGCCTTGGTCCCACCACAATGTCCGGAAGTACGCAATGGCTTACTCCGACCACTTCCGGAAACACGGTGTTGCTCGCGTTCGACCCGACTGGCCTATCGCCCGGCACATATACCGAGTCGGTGACGATCCAATCCAATGCGGCCAACAGTCCCACCGTAATTCCGGTGACCTTCCAGGTAATGGCCGCGGGGGCGCCCACAGTTTTCTATCAGGGCGTGGTGGACGATGCCGTCTTCGGCGGCAGCGGCTTTGCCGTGACGCCGGGCGATGTTATCGCGCTGTTTGGCGAGCAGCTCTCTTTTGCGGCACCCACTTCGGGGCCGGCGCCTCCGCTGGCGTCCCAGCTCGGTGGCGCCTCGGTCTTCGTGAACGGCGAGCAGGCGCCGCTGTACTTCTCCTCGTACGGCCAGATCAATTTCCAAATGCCGACGGATACGGCCACGGGAACGGCGCTGGTGCAGGTTCAGACCAACGGCCAAACCAGCAATACGGTATCGGTCAACGTTGCTGCGCGCGCGCCCCGGTTGCTGGTGATCTACGGCACCGGCGGCTACGGGGCGATTGTGGATGCCTCGCAGGGCAACGGCTACAATACTCTGCCGATGCCGTCGACCGTCTCGATTCCCAACTTCATCACTCAGCCGGCCTCGCGCGGCGACGTACTCACGATTTACGCGATTGGACTCGGCCCCACGAATCCGCCGGTGGCGGCCGGCCAGCCAGCCCCTGACGGCATAGTGGGGCCCCTGGCGCAGTTGACGTCGACACCCACCGTGGTTTTCGAAGTGGATCTGGACGGGCTCCTGGTGCCGGCAAGCGTCCCTCCCGAGTCAATCCAATATGCGGGCCTGTCGCCGTACGCTGCCGGTCTGTACCAAGTCAACGTGGCGATTCCCACGAACTGTCCGACCGGCACTGTTCAGGTGTCCCTGACATTTCCGGATTCGACGACCAGCAACTCGGTCAACATCCAAGTCCAATAACGCTGCCATCGCGCTGTGGCGCCGACCGGCGGCTCGGCGCCACGCTACCATAAGGGTTGAGCCCTTTGAAACCCGCTCCCACCCCCTGGCCTCAGGTTTACCTGTGTGTCGCCTTGACCACCATGGCCACCCTGTTGCTCGAGCTTTCGCTGACCCGCATCTTCTCGGTGGTGTTCTTTTACCACTTCGCATTTCTGGCGATTTCGATCGCGCTATTCGGCCTCGGCGCCGGCGGCGTTTTCTCTTACGTGGTGGCGGGTTGGAAGGCGCCGCTATGGACCAGCCTGGGCCGGCTGAGCATGTTAAACGGCTTTCTGGTGGTGGCCGCGCTGGTGATTCTGCTGGCGCAGAAGAACAACCCCACCATCTGGGACCTGGAGTTGATCTATATCGGCACCGCGCTGCCGTTTTTCGTTTCGGGCACCATCGTGTCGCTGGCCATCGGCGAGACCATTGCGCACGTGCACCGGGTCTATTTCTTCGACCTGATGGGCGCCGCCGCCGGTTGCCTGCTGTTATATCCGCTGCTCAACGGCTTCGGCGGGGTCAGCGCCGTGTTGGGCGCTGCCATCACCTTTGCTGTCGCGGCCGCCATCTGGCACAGCGTTTCCGGTTCGGTGCGCGGCCGCGTCGGATCGGTGGCGCTGGCGTTGGCGCTGGTGGCGTTTCTGATCCTGAATCAGCGCTACCACGTGATCGACATCCGCCACGCCAAGGGGCAGACCATCGAGCACGAAATCTTCCAGCGCTGGAACGTCTTTTCGCGCATCGGGCTGGTGGACCGCAGCAACGAGGGCCGCTACAGCATCGTGATCGACGCCGACGCCTCCACCGACATCGCCACTTTCGATTTCGGCCGGCTCACCACCGGCCAACGCCACGAGCTGATGGACCAGGGGCCGGCGCTGCCCTATGCGCTCCGCCCCGGCGCCAAGGCCCTGATTATCGGGCCCGGCGGCGGCTGGGACGTGACGCGCGCGCTGGCTTACGGCAGCCACGATATCACCGGCGTGGAAATCAATCCCATCATCGCCACCACCATCATGCAGGAGCGCTTTCCCGCGCTCAGCCACGGCCTCTACCTTCGGCCCGACGTCCACATTTACGTGGAGGACGGACGCAGCTTCGTGCGCCGCAGCACCGCGAAGTATCAAGTCGTGCAAGCGACACTGGTCGATACCTGGGCTTCCACCGCCGCCGGCGCGTTCGCACTTTCGGAAAACAATCTCTACACCGTGGATGCTTTCCGCGATTACCTGCAGCATCTTACCAGCGACGGCGTGGTGGCGTTCACCCGCTGGGGCTTCGATCCGCCGCGCGAGTCGCTGCGCCTGATCTCGCTCGCCCGCGAAGCGCTATCGGAACTGGGCGAGCGCCAGGCATGGCGCCACGTGATCGTGGGCCGCTCCGGCTCGGTTCAGGGATGGGGCGCGCAGGATACCGCAATCATCAGCCGCAAGCCTCTCACCGCCCCCGATTGCGACCGCGCCCGCGCCCTGTTCGCCGCCGCGAATATGCAGGCCATCTACCTGCCCGACGCCGCCATTCAAAACCCGTTCTACGAGTTGCTGCACACGTCCGATCCGGCCGGCTTCGAGCGCCGCTTCGTCTTCGATATCCGCCCGGTCACCGACAACCGGCCCTTCTTCTTCTACACCGTGCAGCCGCGCGATCTACTGGTATTTCTGAGGACTGCCTCGCATGACACCGCGGACTACAAGGTGAACAAGGCTGTGCCGCTGCTGTTCGGGCTGGCGCTGATCTCGGGTCTAGCCACACTGCTGATTCTGCGCTTGCCGCCGCTGCTGCTAGGCACCCGCCTGCCGCGCCAGCCGGGCGTGCTGAAGTTCCTGGTCTACTTTTTGTTCATCGGCGCCGGCTACATCCTGATCGAAGTGGCGCTGATCCAGAGGTTCGTTCTCTTCCTCGGCCACCCCACGCCCGCTCTCACGGTGGTGATTTTTTCGCTTCTGGTGTCGAGCGGCCTGGGCAGCGCCGCCGCCGGCCGCCTGACGGCGCACAGGGAAAGCCGCCTCATCAAGATTCTGGGATGCGTGGCGATGCTGGCTGCGCTTCTCGCGGTGGTGCTGGCCTCGCTCCTCACCGCGCTGGTCTGGCTGCCGCTGCCTCTCAAGGCGGCGATTACGGTGGCGCTCATCGCTCCCCTGGGTTTTGTCATGGGCATGCCCTTTCCCAGCGGCCTACGCCGCCTGGAGCAGTGGCACGCGCCCTCGGTTCGCTGGGCCTGGGCGCTCAACGCAGCGGCGAGCGTGCTCGGCTCGGTGTTCGCATTGATCTCGGCCATCTATCTGGGCCTGGCCGAAACCATGATCATCGGCGCACTGTTCTATCTCGCCGCCTTGGCGGTTGTGGCTCGCGTCCGCACCGGCGAATCTTCGGCCCCGCAACCAGGCGCCAATCGAGTCGTGCTGGCAAGCTGAATCCTGCGCGCTCTCTGCGCCGGCATGGGCGGCCGCTCTCCTTGGCCGGCATCCTCATGACGCCCGCGGAATGAGCTGCGAAGAATCTTCACGGCAGTGCAGGCACCTTGGCTACGCAAAGTCTGCCCCACCACATGGAGTGCCATTCTGACGGCGTGCGAGGGCCAGTCGACCTCGAGTTCGATCCCGAGTCCCGGAGGGATGGCGTGAGAGCACTCGAATAGCAGCCCGCCACGAGAGATATTCACCAGGCGGCCGGTTCCCGTGCGGACTACCCTTCGTCTTACGATGAGCTTGTACTCGACGCCCGTGTGAATCGGATAACGGCAGTCGGCGCGGCGCTCCGCCGCAAACATCGGGCTCGAAGAGATGATCGCTTCCACTAATGAAGCCTCTGTATGCTCTATTATCTGGGTGTCCACAGACTTGGGCCAGACCCACCGGCCTAATAGTACTCACAACCCAGATAGGTATAGTACCACTCTGCCTGAGGCAGACGAGTAGAAAATCAGAGGTTTCGCTCTTGTATTGACCGGCGACAACCTGTCAGCCGTGGGACATCGAGATCAGGCAGTTGCGGTCAAAGTCATGAATCAAGTCCAGCCATTCAGACTTGGCCGCTTCATCCCTGTGCCGGGGTTTACGCTTCCAAACAGACCCGGGGGGCGCCATGGCCGCCGCCGGGTCCTCCTCATTGGCCAGGGCGACCACCTGGAGATCCGGAGAGCTGAAACGGAGTTTCTCCACGAATTCGTGAAGGCCATGCTCGGCCAGTGGCGCGATCAGTACATCGACGGGAAGACGGAGCTTAACCACGATCTCCGCGGCATCGGCGACTCCTTTGGCGGGTACGGCTACATAGCCGACCGCATCCAGGATTTGGCCAAGCCAGAAGACAAATCCCAGATCCCTATCTACAATGAGGATAGTTCTCAACCTGGATCCACCCAGTGCGCCAAGTTGCAATTCACACTCCACAGATGACTGATTGATTTCACATGGATTAAAAAGTACGCGTCTCCGGTAATGTGGAAAAAATCCCCGGTTTTTCAGATCGAAGGCTCCAGTTTTTCCTGCCGTGGCGCGGGCACCTACTCGAAGTCGGATGCCCGCCACGTAGTAGTCTTCTCCCACTCACACAGGGTCAAGGTAGGAATAATCGGCGTGCACAACCGGGTACTTGTAAGTTCCATCGCCGATATCGGCCACCCAGACTGTGGAATCTTGCTGGCCATGGAGGAGTGCCGGGAACGGGAGGAGAGCGCAGATTGAAAATCATCTGTCCGCTATTGGATGGTTGTAACGCCAGTGCGCGCTGCCGTCAGGTTGATGCCACACTTAATGCGCGCCGCCGGCCAGCTTGCGGTAACGGCCGGAGAAGTATAGCAATGGTTCGCCTTCGCGGACTAGGGCTCGCACCATTTCGCCCACAATCAGATCGTGGTCGCCGGCGGTGAAGCGGTGCCGGACGGCGCATTCGATTTCCGCCAGCGTCTCCGGCAGCAAAGGCGCGCCGGTTTCGCCAGCGTGCCAGGCGAGGCCATCGAAGCGATCGTGTCCCTTAAGCGCGAAGCGTTCGGAGAGAGAGCGCTGGCCGGCGGCCAACACGTTGACGGCGAAAAAACGCGCCTCGCGAAACGCATCCATCACGCTGGCGGAGTGCGCCAGTGCGACCATCACCAGGGGTGGATCGAGCGAAACAGAGGTGAACGAATTCACCGTGAGGCCGTGCGGCGTGCCCTGCCGATCCACCGCGCTGGCGATGGTGACGCCGGTTGTGAAGCGGCCGCAGGCGCGCCGGAAATCGTCGCTCGAGACGCGTTCAGAGCGGTCCTGTGCCTCCTCGCTTGACATGTGGATAAATTCAATCCTATCATAAGGTTGACCGATACGGGGCAGCAGAACTGGCGCGCGCCACAGGAGGTTCCTTTGATCAAGCTGGATATTATCAACGAAGTCGTCAACCGCACCGGCATCACTAAGACCAAAGCCGAAATGGCTGTCGAGACTGTGTTTGAAACCATGAAGAAGGCGCTCGAGCAGGGCGACCGCATCGAGCTGCGCGGCTTCGGTGTGTTCAACGTGAAGCCCCGGAAAACGGGCATCGGGCGGAATCCGCGCACCGGCGCGGAGGTTTCCATTCCGCCGGGCAAGGCGGTGCGATTCAAGCCCGGCAAGGAGCTGCAGACGCTGCAGTAGACCGCTGCCGCGCGTCTCATTGTGTCTTCCCAGGATTTCCCGCCCGCATCATACCCGCTCTACGCCGGGAGCGGGGTGGCAGAAGCGCCCGGCTTGCCGGAGGCCCGCTTCCGCGACCGTTACTGGTTGAACGCGGTGCTGTTTGCAATCACGCTGGCTTCGACCACCGCCGTCGGCGCCTCGATGCAAATGTTCTTCGACCGCAATTTGCCCTTCGATCTGTACCAGAGTTTTATGATGTACCCGGAGCTGTGTTGTCACCCCTCGGCGCTGCTGGCGGGGCTGCCGTTTTCGCTCACCCTGCTCACCATTCTGATGGCCCATGAGCTGGGTCATTACCTGGCCGCACTGCGATACGGAGTCAATGCCAGCCTGCCCTACTTTCTGCCCTCACCGTTCCCGGGAACGTTCGGCGCCTTCATTCACCTGCGGTCGCCCATCTGCTCCAAGCGGGCGCTGTTCGATATCGGCGTGGCGGGGCCGCTGGCCGGCTTCGTCTTTCTGCTGCCGGCGCTTTCCATCGGCCTCGCGTTTTCGAAGGTGATTCCAGGCATCGCCAATCAGGGCAGCCTGCAATTCGGCGTGCCGGGCCTGGAGTGGCTGCTCGGCAAACTCATTTTCCCTGGCGTCGCGGCCAGCGACATCTATCTGCATCCGGCGGCGCGGGCGGCCTGGGTGGGGATGCTCGCCACGGCCTTGAACCTGCTGCCAATCGGACAACTGGATGGCGGCCACGTCGTTTACGCGTTTTTTCCGCGGCGCCACGGCAAGATCTCGGTGGCGATCAGCCTGCTCCTGCTGCCGCTGGGCGCGGCCTCGTTTATCGACCAGCGCAGGTTCTGGTCGGGCTGGCTGCTCTGGGGCCTGGTGCTGCTGCTTTTCGGACGCCGCCATCCCATGGTTTACGATCGCGGCGAGTTGGACCACGGACGGCGCAAGCTGGCACTGCTGGCACTGCTTATATTCCTACTCTGCTTCACTTTTGTGCCCGTGGGCACCAGCGGTCTCTAGAGCGGCGATGAAGATCACCGCGACCATCATCACCTTCAACGAGGAGCGCAACATCGCGCGCGCCATCGAAAGCCTGCGCTGCTGCGACGAAATCCTGATCGTGGATAGCGGCTCCACGGATCGCACCACGGAGCTGGCGGAAAACCTGGGCGCGCGCGTGATCGAAGCCAACTGGCGCGGCTACGCGGGGCAGAAGAACTGGGCGGCCGATCAAGCCAGCCACGACTGGATTCTTTCGCTCGATGCCGACGAAACCTTGAGCGAAGCGCTCGAAGCCGAAATCTGGAGCCTGAAGAAGTCCGGGCCTCGCTTCGACGGCTACACCATGCCGCGGCTGGCGCGTTACATGGGCCGCTGGATTCTGCATTCGGGCTGGTATCCGGACCGCAAGCTGCGGCTTTACGACCGGCGCCAGGCCAAATGGGTGGGCGACTTCGTGCATGAAAGCGTGGCCGTCTCGGGCCGCGTCGGACACTTGCAGAGCAACCTGCTGCACTTCACCTGCGAATCCCTTTCCGAGCACATCAAGACCATGGAGCGCTACACAACGCTGGCGGCGCAGGAACTGGCCTCGCGGCGGATCGAGGTGCCGCTCTCCCGCGTGTTGTTCTCTCCCGCGTGGGCGTTCGTGCAAAGCTATTTTCTGAAGCTCGGTTTTCTGGATGGCCCGGAGGGCCTCACGATTTCCTACATGGCGGCGTTCTACACGTTTCTCAAATACACGAAAGCGAGAAACATGAGCTGATGCGCATCCTGCATCTGGATGCCGGGCGCGAGATGCGCGGCGGCCAATGGCAGGTGCTGCGGCTGATCGAGGGGCTCACCGGCGCGGGGGTGGAGTCTACGCTGCTGGCGCGCGCGGGCGCGCCGCTGGCGGCCGCCGCGCGCGAACGCGGCTGGCGCGTCGAGGCGCTCGGTTTCGCGCGGGCCGCGATGCTGGCGCGGCGGCACGACCTGATCCACGCCCACGATGCCCGCAGCCACACGCTCGGCGCTATCGTGCGCGGCGCACCGCTGGTGGTGGCGCGGCGAGTCGCCTTCCCGGTGGGCTCGCGCTGGAAGTACGCGCGCGCGCGTTACTATCTGGCGGTTTCCGAATTCGTCCGGCGCGTGCTGACCGCGGGCGGCGTTCCCGATGAGAAAATTAGCGTCGTCTACGATGGCGTGCCGGTGCTCGATCCGTCAGCGGGAAGCCGCGTGCTGGCGCTCGCCAACCTGGACGATCCGCAAAAAGGCGCGCCGGTGGCGATGGAAGCGGCGCGGCTGGCGGGCGTGGAACTGCTGCTCACCCACAACCTGGAACACGACTTGCCGCAAGCCGCGTCGTTCGTCTACATCACCCACGCCGAAGGGCTGGGCTCGGCGGCGCTGCTGGCGATGTCGGCGGCCGTGCCGGTGATTGCCAGCCGCGTGGGTGGATTGCCCGAAGTGGTCCGCCATCGCGAAACCGGGCTGCTGGTGGATAACGCGCCCGCCGCGGTTGCTGACGCGCTCCTCGAACTCGCCGGCGACGCCGCGTTCGCACGGCGTCTGGGGCAGGCCGCCCGCCGCGCCGTCGTCGAAAACTTTACCGTGGACCACATGGTGCGCCGTACCATGGAGGTTTATCACAAGGTGCTCTCATGATTGAAGCCTGCTTCGCGCTGTTGTTCGGATTGCTCATCGGCAGTTTCCTGAATGTTTGCATTTACCGCTGGCCCCGCGACCTTTCGGTGGTGCGTCCGCGCTCCTATTGCCCCGCGTGCGAGGCGCCGATCGCCTGGTACGATAACGTGCCGCTGGCGAGCTTCGTCATCCTCGGCGGGCGGTGCCGCCACTGCCGGGCGCGCATTTCGCCGCGCTACCCGCTGGTGGAACTGCTCACCGGCGGCCTCTTTTTCCTGCTCGTGCACCGCTACGGGCTGACGCCGATCGCAGGCAAAATGTGCGTCTTCACCGCCATGATGGTGGCGCTCCTTTTCTCCGACCTGGAGCAGCGCATCCTGCCCGACGAATTCACAGTCTGGGGAACTGTGGCGGGCCTGGCGTTCGCAATCTTCACGCCGGCGCCGGACGGGACTGCGTACTTCCTGTTGTGGATGGTCGGCCTGCACTCGAATGGGTGGTTCGTGC
Source organism: Bryobacteraceae bacterium (assembly GCA_049511495.1). GTDB lineage: Bacteria > Acidobacteriota > Terriglobia > Bryobacterales > Bryobacteraceae > Bog-375. The sequence goes on from JBEKXZ010000007.1 coordinate 83,903, forward strand.
GACTCGCGGCGGCGGCGGTGGCGGCCGCACTGCCGGCGGGTCTGCTCTGGAGCGCGGGCTGGCTGTATCAGAAGGCCAGGCATCGCGAGGGGGTGGGACCGGGCGATATCAAGATGGTGGCCCTGTTGGGCTGCTATCTCGGCCTGGAAGCGGGGCTGGTCACTCTGATCTTAGGCTCGATCGCCGGCTCGGTGCTGGGTTTCGCATATATCAGGGCGACGCGCAAGGACCCATCCACTTATGAACTACCTTTCGGCACTTTCCTGAGCGGAGCCGCACTGATCTTAGTGGTTTTCAGCCAGCAGATCTTCGGCTGGTAAGCGGACGTTAGGGCTCACGCATATGCCGTTGACGGCAAGCTGAAGCTTCGCCCGCCGCCCCCGAGTCCTCCGCCGATTGAACCGGTTATTCCCTGACAGGCCCGGCTACTGGCCGAGGATGTTGAACGTGGTGGTGCCTTCCACGCGGACCTTGGAATAGGCTTCGACCCACGTCTTGTGATACGGATCCTGCGCGTACGCTTTCAACACGTCGGGGCTGGCCATCTCGATGCACATGCCGTACTCGCGAACCGCGGGTCCTTCCATTCCCGTCTCGTGAAGAGGCGACTGCAGCTTGCCGTACCAGACCTTCGTGACGCCTTTGATCTTGGCGGGCATCGCGTCGCTTGCCTGGTAGAAGGCTTGCCAATCGGCTGGCGTGGCGTCTTTGATCGGCGTCCACGCGAAGCAATGCATCAGGGTTTTCTCGCCGGCGCGGGCTCCCGGTGAGACCAACATTACGACGGCAGCGCAGGCTACGAGGTGCACTATTCTAAGAAACTTCATCGGCTGATTCTCCTTTGAGGCGGCTTGCCGCCACCCTTGGATCTTAGCATCGCAGCCACGCGCCGGCTGGATCGGGGGAGCAAAACGGGCAAGCTTAAAGCATGCCCCACCTACACGCCCCAGCAGTAGTCCTCGACCGCCCGTTCGATGGAAGGGTCGTGCTCGGTCAGGCGCATCAACTCCAGCCGTATCGCATCCACCAGCGCGCGCCAGCTTGCCTCGATCACGTTGTCGGAGACGCCCACCGTGGACCAACTCCTGCGGTGGTCCGACCACTCGATCAACACTCGCACGTTGGCCGCCGTGCCCTTGTTGGAATCGAGCACGCGCACCTTGTAGTCCGTCAGCCGTACTTCGGTGACTTGCGGGTAAAGCTTGCCCAGGCACTTGCGCAGGCACAGATGTAGCGCATGGAACGGCCCGTGCCCGGTAGCGGTCGCCGAATGCGCGCCTTCTTTGGTGCGCAGCGTCACCGAGGCCGTGCTGCGCGATCCGCCGGTCGAGCCGGCGCGCGTCGACACTTCGTAGCTGTCGATGTCGAAGTAGTGCACACCCGGATTCAGCGCCTCGCGTACCAGCAGTTCGAAGGTGCCTTCCGCCGCCTCCAGTTCGTAGCCTTCGTATTCCATCTGCTTGATCCGCTCCAGCAATTCGCGGCGCGCATCCTCGCCCAGCCGGTCGGCCAGCCCGTGCTGCTTCAGCTTGTAGAGAATGTTGCCGCGGCCGGAAAGGTCGCTCACCAGCACGCGCTGCCGGTTGCCCACCGATGCCGGCGAGACGTGTTCGTAAGTGGCCGCATCCTTCAGCACCGCGCTCACATGCACGCCGCCTTTGTGTGCAAACGCGCTCTTGCCCACGTACGGCTGATCGCCAGGCAGCGGCAGGTTGGCCAGCTCGGCAATGAATTTGCAAGTCGCGGCCAGGTTGGCCAGCCGCTCCGGGCCGATCGTGGTATGGCCCAGCTTCAACTCCAGGTTGGCGATGATGGACGACAGGTTGGCGTTGCCGCAGCGCTCGCCGTAGCCGTTGAGGCAACCCTGCACGTGCGTGGCTCCGGCCTCCACCGCCGCCACACTGTTAGCCACGGCGCAACCCGAGTCGTTGTGGGTGTGAATGCCGATTACGCCATCGAAGCGCTTGCGCACCTCGGCGACAATCTCCACCAGCCGCCCGGTCAGCGTGCCACCATTGGTGTCGCACAGGCAGAGTACGTGAGCACCCGCCTTTTGCGCCACCTCGAGCGTGCGCAGTGCGTAATCCGCGTTGGCGTGATAGCCGTCGAAGAAGTGTTCGGCGTCGTAAACCACTTCCTTGCCGTGCTGGTGGAGATACTCGACCGTCTCGGCAATCAGCTTGAGGTTTTCGTCGAGCGAAATCCCCAGCGCGCGTTCGACGTGCAGATCCCACGTCTTGCCGAAAATCGTCGTCACCGGAGTGCCGGCTTCCACCAGCGCCCGCACGTTGCGATCCTCCTCCACAGCGTTCTTGGCGAAGCGGGTCGAACCAAACGCGGCCAGCCGCGCATGTTTCAGTTTCAGATCGCGCGCGCGCTCGAAGAACTCCTTGTCCTTCGGGTTCGATCCCGGCCAGCCGCCTTCGACGTAATCGATGCCCAGCTCATCGAGTTTCTGTGCGACGACCAGCTTGTCGTCCACCGAAAAGGAAACCGATTCCCCCTGCGTCCCATCGCGCAGCGTGGTGTCGAACGTAAAGATCTTCATATTCCACCCGCTAAGAGGTTGGCAGGCGGAAGCGCCTGCCCCACCCACTGCGTGTACCAAAGTGGGGCAGGCGCTTCCGCCTGCCAACCGATAGTCGTTTACCTAACTCTTCACCGTCTCCGCATCCTGCGGGACTCCCGCTTCCTTCTTCTTCTTGAGGAACGGCATCATCTCGCGCAGTTCGCGGCCCACCTTTTCCACCAGTTGATGGCGCGCGGCTTCCCGCATCGCCAGAAACTTCTTGCGGCCGGTCTTGTTTTCCTCGATCCAGGCCTTGGCGAATTCGCCGGATTGAATCTCGCCCAGAATCTTCTTCATTTCTGCGCGCGTCTGGGCGTTGACGACGCGCGGGCCGCGCGTGTAATCGCCGTACTCGGCGGTATCGGAAACCGAATAGCGCATGTACGCCAGTCCGCCTTCCTGAATCAGATCGACAATCAGTTTCAGCTCGTGCAGGCACTCGAAGTAAGCGATCTCGGGCGCATAGCCGGCTTCCACCAAAGTTTCAAAACCGGCGCGGATCAGTTCGCTGACGCCGCCGCACAGCACCGTCTGCTCGCCGAAGAGGTCGCTCTCGGTCTCTTCCTTGAAAGTGGTTTCGATGACGCCGGCCTTGAGACAGCCGAGCGCCAGGGCGTAAGCCAGCGCCTTCTCGAGCGCTTGCCCCGTCGCGTTCTGATGAACGGCCACCAGCGCCGGCACGCCCACGCCCTCGGTAAACAGCTCGCGCACGCGGTGCCCGGGCGCCTTGGGCGCAATCATCGTGACGTCGATGTCCGCCGGCGGCGTGATCTGCTTGAAATGGATGTTGAAACCGTGCGCGAACATGAGCGTCTTGCCGGCCGTCATGTAGGGCGCGATCTCCTTGGTGTAAACATCGGCCTGAATGTGGTCGGACACCAGGATCATGATTACGTTGCCGGCCTTGGCCGCTTCCGACGTGCTCATCACTTTCAATCCGGCGGCTTCCGCTTTCGCCCAATTCGGCGTGCCGGGTGCGTCGCTCACCACCACGTCCACGCCGGAATCACGCAGGTTCAGTGCGTGCGCGTGGCCTTGGCTTCCGTAGCCGATAATGGCGACCGTGCGTCCCTTCAAGAAATCCAGATTTCCGTCTTTTTCGTAATAGCGCTTCGGCATTTTCTCTCCCGTTCCTAAACCACTTTCTCTTCCACTTTGTTCCCGCCCTTGGTGGGAACCGGCGGCTGCAGCCGCAATTTCTTCGCATCCAGCGCAATCGCCAGCGCGCCGGAGCGCGTGACGTCAATCTCACCGTAGCTGCGCATCACGCTGACAAATTCGTTCAACTTCTCCGGGTCGCCCGTGACTTCGATGGCGAATCCTTCGGTCGAGGAATCCACCACGCGCCCGCCGAATATCTCGGCCTCCTTCAGTACCGCGGAGCGGGTCTCCTGCGCCGTCCGCACCCGCACCAGCACCAGTTCCCGCACTACCGCGGGCGACTCGGTAAGGTCGGTGGCTTGCAGCACGTTGATCAGCCGGGTCATCTGCTTGATCACCTGCTGGCGCAACGCCGCGTCCACGTCCACCACGATGGTCATGCGGGAAAGCTCCGGGTCGAGCGTGCGCGCGACAGTCAGACTTTCGATGTTATACCCGCGCTGGGTCAGCAGGCCGGTCACGCGCATCAGCGCGCCGGGTTTATTCTCGAGCAGCAGCGAGATCACTTGCAGCATGGCATCTCCTATCTGGCCGGCACCGGAACCGGTTGCGGGGGCCCAAGCACCATTTCGTGGATGGCCGCACCCGCCGCCACCATCGGGTACACCGATTCGGTGGCCGCTACCTTCACGTTCAACAGATACGGACCCGGCTCGCGGACCGCAGCTTCCAGCGCGGACGCCAGTTGCGACGGCTGCTCGACTACTCTGCCCTTGAATCCGTAAGCGCCGGCCAGTTTCTCGACGTCCGGAAAGCAATCCAGTTCCACGCCGCTCAGCCGGTTGTTGTAGAACATGGTCTGCCACTGGCGCACCATCCCCAGGTAGCCGTTGTTCATCACGATGATTTTCACAGGCAGGCCGTTGCCCGAAATCGTCGCCAGCTCCGGAATCGACATCTGGAAACCGCCGTCTCCCACCAGAGCGAAAACCAGCTTGCCGGGGTTCGCGAACTGCGCGCCCATCGCGGCCGGAAGTCCGAAGCCCATCGATCCCAAGCCGCCCGAATTGATCCACAACCGCGGGTGGTTGAAGCGAATCAACTGCGCCGCCCACATCTGGTGCTGCCCCACATCGCTGGCCACGATGGCTTCGCCGCCGGAGAGGCGGTCGATCTCGGCCATCAGGTGCTGCGGCTTGATCTCGCTCGAGGAGAACACCGGCTCGAGCGGGTGCTGCCGCTTCCAGTCGCGGATCTGCTTCCACCACGCGCGCCGCGCCGCGCCGACCTTCTCGGTATGCTTGTTGGGAGTTTCGCCCAACATCTTGTTGAGGCGCGTCAACACCCGGTTCACGTCGCCCACAATGGGCACGTCAGGCACGCGGTTCTTGCCGATCTCGGCCGGGTCGATATCCACGTGGATCACCTTGGCGTGCGGCGCAAACGCCGCCAGCCGCCCCGTCACGCGGTCGTCGAAACGCACGCCCAGCGCCACGATCAGATCGCAACTCTGGAGTGCCATGTTGGCCGCGTAGCTGCCGTGCATGCCCGGCATGCTGATGAAGTTGGGATGGTTGGAGGCAAGCGCTCCCAGTCCCATCAGCGTGACCACCGCCGGCGTGTCGGTCAGCTCGACGAACTCGCGCAGCAGGCCGCTTGCCTCGGCCGCGATGATGCCGCCGCCTGCGTACACCAGGGGACGCTCGGCCTCTTCGATCATTTGCGCCGCGCGGCGGATCTGCCCGGTGTGCCCTTCGGTGAACACTTTGTATCCCGGCAAATGAACCGAGGTCACCGGCAAATAGTGCCCCTGCGCCTGAAAAACGTCCTTCGGAATGTCCACCAGCACCGGCCCCGGCCGGCCGCTGGCCGCCACGTAGAACGCCTCGTGCACCGTCTGCGTCAGGTCTTCCAGCCGCTTCACCAGGTAGTTGTGCTTGGTGGCGGAGCGCGTGATGCCGAACGTGTCGGCTTCCTGGAACGCGTCGCTGCCGATCAGCTTGGTCGATACCTGGCCGGTGATGGCCACTACCGGTATCGAATCCATCAGCGCGTTCACCAGGCCGGTAACCAGGTTGGTTGCGCCCGGTCCCGACGTCGCGCAGCACACCCCCACTTTCCCCGTCGACCGCGCCCAGCCTTCCGCCGCGAACGCCGCGTTCTCCTCGTGACGCACCAGCACGTGGCGGATCTGGTGCTCGTACAGCACATCGTAAAACGGAAGCGTCACGCCGCCCGGATATCCGAACATGCAATCCACGCCTTCCTTGACCAGACACTCCACCAGCATCTGTGCGCCCGAAATCAAATTCGCCATACTCTTCCCCTCAACCATCGGTAATTCGAGTTTCTGCATAACAAAAAAGGCCACCAGCCGGTTTTGAACCCCGCTGATGGCCTCGGTTACTGCTTCCGGCTGGCCTTCAAGCGGGGCCGGCTACGATGACCAGGCTAATAATAACGATGCGGACAGGAATCCCTGCGAGGTGAGCAAGTGCGGAACGGCCTGTGCAAGCGCGAGACATCGACCTAAACTTCGAGTGTACAATGCAAGTTTTCTAAATGCAAGCCGCTGATGTCATAAATTATTCTGATGGCTATATTACGAGCCGCCGTGGCGCACGCACTCGTGCGTGCCGTGCCGAGACTCTTCTCGACACCTCTTCCTCCGGAGGCGCCGGGCGCCGGCATGAGTGCCGGCGCGGCACGCACGAGTGCGTGCGCCACGTAGCCCCTTATCCGATATCCCGGTGCGTCACCTTGGCGTGGTAGCCGGCCTTCGCGAGGTTGCGGGCGATCTCATCCGCCATCATCACCGAGCGGTGGTGGCCGCCGGTGCATCCAAAGGCGATGGTCAGGTAACTCTTGCCTTCGCTGATGTAATGCGGCAGCAGATAAATCAGCAGGTCCGAAATGCGGCCGGTGAATTCCGCCGTCTGCGGAAACGACCGGATGTATTGAGCCACCGCTGGATTCTTCCCGGTGAGGTGTTTGAACTTCGGGATGTAATTCGGATTCGGCAGGAATCGCACGTCGAAGACCAGGTCGCTCTCGGGCGGCACGCCGTTGCGAAAACCGAAGCTGGTGACGTAGACCATGATCTTCGATTCTTCGCCCTGCCCGCGAAACCGTTCGCGGATGAACTCGCGCAGTTCGTGCACGGTGAATTTCGACGTGTTGACAATCAGGTCGGCCATGCTGCGGATTTTTTTCAATTGCGCGCGCTCGCGCTGGATGCTTCTGGGAATCGAGCGGTCCCTGCCCAGCGGGTGCGGGCGGCGGGTTTCGCTGAATCGGCGCAAGATAGCGGAGTCATCCGCCTCCACGAAAATCAGCCGCGCCTTCACCGTGTCGCGGATCTGAGCGAATACTGCGGGGAAGCGGTCCAGGACGCCGCCTTCGCGGATATCCACCACCAGTGCGGCGGATTGGAATTTGGAGCTATCGCGCGTGAGTTCCGCGAACTTGGGGATCAACTCCACCGGCAGGTTGTCCACCGAGTAATACCCAAGGTCCTCGAACGCCTTGAGCATGGAACCCTTGCCCGACCCGCTCAGGCCGGTGATGATGACCAACTCGGGCTCGGCGGCCCCGTCCCGCGCGGCTCGGCCCCTGCGGCGCGCGGGCGCGCTTCCGGCTTCGGGCGCGGCGGCAACACGGTGGCGCGGCATGGAGCGGTTAGGCCTCGATCAGGTCGAAATGACCGTCGCGCCGCCGCACCAGCACGCTCACGCAATCGGTTTCCGCGTCGCGGTACACCACGTATTCGCGATCTTCCAGTTCGATCAGCGCTTCCTCCAGCGTCATCGGCTTGCGCTTCTTGTGGTGGCCTACGTGAAAGACCCGCCGCTCGGGCGCCGCTTCCGCCTCGGCCTCCACCGGCATGGCGGCTTCGATTTCCACCTCCGAGGCGCTCTTGCGCGGCGTGCGTTTGTTGTCGCGCCACTTGGTCCGCGCCTTGACGGCCTGCTTTTCCAGCTTCTCCGCGGCGGAGTGGATGGCCGTAAACAGATCCGTGCTGGAGCCCTCGCCGGCCAGTTGATGGCCGTAATAATTCACCGTGGCTTCGGCTTCATGCAAATGCCGCTTGAGCGATAGAATGACGTGAGCCTCCGCTTCGCGTTTCCCGTCGAGAAGCTTGCCGATCTTGGCGAACCGCGCCTCCAGCTTCTTCAACTCAGCCGGCGCCAGTTCCACCTGCCTGCCTGTGTAGGTGATCTTCATGCACTCTCCCCAGTTCCGCTCATCCCGCCGGAACGTCCCACTTCCTTTATAGCGCGGTAGGGCATGCTTTAGCTTGCCCTTCGTTTGCCCAGGCAAGAAACCAAAGAAGACTCCATTCCTGCCTCGCGCACCCACAAAACAAGCGTGGCCGAGCCCTGACCTTTTTTTCATTACAATGAAGGTTCGTTATGCGACCCGTAGTCACTGCGGTGGACGTTCCGGACAGTGGCGACCTGCGCGTGTCGCCCGTCGCCATCGTCACGGCGGCGGCGCGCGAAACCGCGGCCACCGGCGCTGCCCGTATCGGCGCCAGCGCCAGCATCAAGGTTGTGGGAGCCACCGCGGCGGCCTGAGGACGCATGTCACCGATGTGCGCGCTAATTCAGTTTTCGTAGAGAGCCATGCAAGCCACCCGAAAAAGCGCCGTGCGTTTCCGCGAGCGGAGCGAACTGCTCGATTTCCTGCTGGAGGTTTCCGCCGCCACCGCCGAGACGCTCGACCTCGACCGCCTGCTGGCCAATGTGGCCGAAATCATCGGGCGCGTGCTGCGCTACGACTTGTTCGCGATCCTGCTCTATAGCGAGCGGAGCCGCTCCCTCCACATCCGCCACGCCGTCGGCCACCGCGAGGAGCTGATCTCGAAGCTGTCCATCGCGCTGGGCGAAGGCATCACCGGCGCCGCCGCGGCGCGCCGCGAGCCGGTGCTGGTGGGCGACGTGCGCAACGACCCGCGCTATCTCAACGCCGTCGATGCCGTGCGCACCGAGCTCGCCGCTCCCATGATTGTCCGCAACCGGCTGGTGGGCGTCATCGACTTGCAGTCCACCCGCGTCAACGCCTATTCCGAATACGATCGGGCGCTGCTGCGGCTGATCGCGGGGCGCGTGGCCGTGGCCATCGACAACGCGCGCCTCTATCTGCGCGTCGAGCGGAACAACCGCACCCTGAAGACGCTGGCCAATATCTCGCGCGAGTTTTCCTCGATTCTCGATCTGAACGAGCTGCTCGGCAAGATCGCCAGCACCGTGCGCGAGCTGATTAATTATGACGCCTTCAGCATCCTGCTCACCGATCGCGAAGCCAAGGCGCTGCGCCACCTGTTCAGCATCCGCTACGACCAGCGCGTGAACACGGATAACGTCCCGCTCGGCAAGGGAATCACCGGCGCCGCCGCCAGCTCGCGCCAGCCGGTGCGCGTGCACGATACCGCCAAAGATCCGCGCTACATCGCTTCTCATCCCGATATCCGCTCCGAAGTGGCCGTGCCGTTGCTGCTGCAGGACCGCGTGGTGGGAGTGATGGACCTGGAGAGCGACCGCGTCGGCTACTTCACCGACGATCACGTGCGCACGCTGGCGCTGCTGGCGCCGCAGGTGGCTTCGAGCGTCGAAAACGCGCGCCTGTACCAGGAGCTGGCCACCCGCGAGCGCCGCATGGAGGAAGACCTGGAGGCCGCCCGCGAGTTGCAGCGCGTGCTGCTGCCCGACGCCGCGCCCGAAATTGAAGGCCTCGACGCGATGGTGCGCCTGCGCCCGGCGCGCGGCATTTCCGGCGACATCTACGATATCTTCGAGCTCAATGACGGCAAGACCGTGATCGCGTTCGGCGACGTCAGCGGCAAAGGCGCCGCGGCCGCGCTCTATGGTGGTCTGTTGAACGGCCTGTTGCGCACGCTGGCGCCGCGCCGGCGCCACCCCGCGGAGCTGCTCAAGGCCCTCAACGACGCCTTAGGCGAACGGAAGGTGGAGGCGCGCTATGCCACCCTGCTGGTGCTCCTCTGGGACCCGGCGGCCGGCCACATGACGATGGCCAATGCAGGCGCGTTGCCGCCCATGATCTGCCGCGGCGGCGACATTCTGAATCTGCGTGTCGAGGGTGTTCCGCTCGGTCTGCTCGACAAGCGCGAATACGAGGAAGTGGTGTTTCATGCCATGCCCGGCGACGCCGTGGTGCTCTACTCCGACGGCATCACCGACAATCTGAACGCCGGCGGCAACGAGTACGGCAAGGGCCGCCTGGCGCAGATCCTGCGCGCCCACTGCGCCGGTTCCGCCGCCGACCTGGTGAGCGCGATTTTTCGCGACCAGGACAGATTCTCCTCGATCGCCTTCGACGACCAGACCGTCTTCGCCATCAAGGTCGGCGCCGGACATGCCCCGCGCACGGCGGAGATGATGGAGAAATGATCTGCGCCACCAGCGAGCCGCCTCCATATCAGACCCGGTTTTCCGGCGGCGAACATCAAGGTATTTCCGGCACAACTGCCGGAAAGGGCGGGCGGTTCGAGCCTAGCTCGGCTGCGTCAGGTACCGCCTGAGCCGGGGCCTCCGCGAGTCCTTTCACGCCGGTTCCGGCGGGCGCCACTGGCGGCCTGCCTGCAACCGGCGCAGTTGCCAGTCGGCCGCAACAAGCAGATCGACCAGCAGGCGCTCATCGATGGCCACCGGCTGCCAGCGCCGGTAGTATTGCGCGGTGAGGGCAGCCAGGCCGGCCGAGCGCTCCGCGCGAGACACCGTGCCGCAGGATGGAATGCCGGCGGGCAACATTAAGGCGAGTTGCCCCTGGCATCGGCCGCCGCCCGGGGTCATGCCGTCTCGCCGCTGCTTGGTAATGGAAAGAAGCGTGGCCATAGAGTCGACTCGATGTTAACGGGCGGACGACCCGCTCCAACCGGCCACTCGCTGTTAACTGCCACGCAACAAAAGAAATAAGACTCCACTGTCCTTTGTGACCGGGCAAACGAGGCTGGCGCGCGTGCCCTATTTTGCTTCGACGATGTAGGTCGGCACAATGCCGGCTGCGGTAGTGAAGCCGGACTTGGGCGTGGAAAGCCAACTGGAACAGCCTTGCACTTTGCCCAGGTACGCGTGCGGATGCACGTCCACCTGCATTTCGCGGAATTCGAGGTGTCCGTAAGTCAGCAGCGGGAACACCGAGCGCACCGGGTCCACCCGCTCCTGCACCACGTACGGGCTGCGCGCGGCCTGCTGGAGCGCGCGGTCCCACGCGGCGCCGTCCATCTCCCATCCGAAGTAGCTGTGCTGGTCGCTCGAATCGTCGTTGGGTTTGAGCGCCAGCCGCTCGCGGTTCTGGGTGATGAACTCCATCAGGTCGACGGTCTGCTCTCCGTGCGTGGTCTTGCCTTGCGCCACCAGACGGGTCCACGGCACATGCTCGCGGATAGCCTTGCGCTCCACGGCGGGGAACTTGGGCGTCAGAGATTCATCCGTCAGCAGGCCGAACATCGCCTTCTTGTGCGCCAGCTCCGAGCGAAAACTATTGACCACGCACACCGCCCGATCGCGATAGGCCCGCACCAGCGGGTGCGACAGATCGAAGCGCAGGAGGAATTCCTGGACGCCCAGGCGGCGATAGACCAGGTTAATCTCAAACGAGCCCCGGCGCAGCACGCCATTGCGGTACTCCAGTTGTTCCGGCGAAACGATTTCCGCCTGGTAGCCCTCCTGCCGGAAGGCGTCGCGGAACAACTCGAACTCGCTGCGGCCGGAATGATAAGGCGGGCGGAACTCCACCACCGCGATGTTGGGCTTCTTATTGCCGCCGAACTGCTTGTAGGATTTGAGCAGCGCTTGCAGCAGGTGCTTGCGGCTGGCCACTTTGCTGAGTGAGTATTTCTTGCGAAATTCCTTCATCGGCGGTATGTCGTAGAACAACTCCGCCAGGCGGTCGGCGTAGCCCGCGCCGGTGGGTGAATCGGCGTTGTACTTCACGAAATGCAAACGGCCGTTCACCAGGTGGGTATCCAGACGGGCGGCTACTTCAAAGCTCTGATAGCCGGGATCGATGGCGGCCAGCATTTTCTCGGCCGGCAGCAGCTCCAGACGCGCCAGCAGGGCTGGGTCCTGCAGCACCATCTGCTCCATGCGGTCGATGGCCGCGATCAGCGCTTCGCCGGTCTTGACGAGCGACTCGTACTGGCGCCGCGAAATGAAACTCGGCCGCAGGAACGGGCAGACCAGGCGGCCGCCGGCCGATAGCCCGGCCTCCTCCATTTGCGCATGGAGTTCTTCCGCCCAGCCCAGATCCCGGTGTACACCGTTCTCCAGGAGCTTGTTGTACCTGACTACCGCTTCATTCAACTGAGACATGCTTGACTTACGAAACTCGCGTGACCTTAAGAATGCGCGCAGCAAGCCAGTACGAAACCGCCATACACGGCCCTGCAAGCACGGCTCCAGATTGAGGCGTTTGCCGAGCCGCGACGTCAATGACCGGTTGCCCAATCGATCACGATACGCAGCCTGCTAACTACAAGTATCCCACACGAATCCCGAAAAACCTAGGATTCAGCCAGCTTCAGATAAGATAACCCTATCTCTTACAGTGTGTTAGAGGATTTTTCGGACTTCCGGCGAGATACACGCAAAAGTGGTGTACACAGGTGTCAGGGACGGCAGGTTGAAACCGGCCCCTCCGCGAAGCTCGCCCTGCCCCGGTGGCCAGCGTGACGCCGTCCAGCACCAGGCGCAAGCCGCGCTGCGCGGTGACATTATCCAGTTCGATCAATGGGATGGAAGGCACCCGGCCATTGTAGAGGGGATATTGTAAACGGGACGCCGACGCGTGTTACTCTCTAATGGAAAAACCCTGTTTGAGGCCTGATATGTCCCATCTATCCATACGCGATCTCGATCTGAACGGTAAGAAGGTATTCATTCGCGTGGACTTCAACGTCCCGCTGGTCAAGAACGAAAAGGGCGAGATGGAAATCTCGAGCGACAAGCGCATCAAGGCGTCGCTACCCACCATTCAATACGCGCTCGATCATGGAGCCGGCGTCATTCTGGCTTCGCACCTGGGCCGGCCCAAGGGCAAACCGAATCCGGAAATGAGCTTGCGCCCGGTGGCGGCGCGCCTGCAGGAAATGCTCGGCCGGCCGGTGAAGATGGCGCCCGATTGCGTCGGCCCTGCAGTGGAAGCGATGTTGCCAGCGCCCGGCGAAGTGCTGCTACTCGAGAACCTGCGCTATCACGCCGAGGAAGAAAAGAACGATCCGGAATTCTCGAAGAAACTGGCCGCCCTGTGCGACGTTTACGTTAACGACGCGTTCGGCAGCGCGCACCGCGCCCACGCGTCCACCGAAGGCATGGTCCGGTTCGTTTCCGCCGCCGCGGCGGGACTGTTGATGGAACAGGAGCTGAAGTACCTGGGAATGGCGACCACCAATCCGCCGCGCCCGTGCGTGGCCATCCTGGGCGGAGCCAAAGTGTCGGACAAGATTGAGGTCATCGAAAATCTGGGCAAGATCGTCGACCAGTTGCTGATCGGCGGCGCCATGGCGTACACGTTTCTCAAGGCGCAAGGCCTTCCCACCGGCAAGTCGCTGGTGGAAGAAGACAAAGTGGCGCTGGCCGGGAAACTGCTCGCCGAACTGGGAAGCAAGCTGATGCTGCCGGTGGATCACGTGGTAGTGTCCGAAATCGCCGCCGGCGCCGCCCACGAAGCAGTCGAGACGATCCCCGCTGACAAGATCGGCGTCGATATCGGCCCCCAGACCATCGAGAAGTTTTCGCAGGTGATCGCCTCCGCCAAAACCGTGATCTGGAACGGCCCCATGGGCATCTTCGAAAAGCCGCCGTTCGACACTGGAACTGTCGCGCTGGCCAAAGCCGTGGCCGCTTCCTCCGCTACTTCGGTGGTGGGCGGCGGCGATTCGGAAAAAGCCATCAAAGCCGCCGGCGTCGCCGGCAAGATCAGCCACATTTCCACCGGCGGCGGCGCTTCGCTCGAATTCCTGGCCGGCATCAAACTGCCCGGCGTGGCCGCGTTGGAACGGTAGGCGGACTTCGGGCCGGGGTCAGGCTTCGAGATGGGTGTGATGCGGCAAAGTGCGGTGATCCATCGCTAGCTAGCCAATGGGCTGTCATCGGCCCAACTGTGCAAAACCTGCTCCAAGCCCGCCAGCGGGAACATGTTCCCGCTACGCCGCCCGTCGACGTTGCACTGGGTACAAAGAACGGTGCTCGCCGTCAAGGGTTCAATGTCCTAAATCTGCACTTTTAGGATACAGCCCACAAAAGTCCTGAAACTCCGAATTAGTGTAGACTCAATGCATGGGTTCATTTCATCGGAGCGGCGGTTACTCGATTTTCATTCCCGAGATTGACGCCGAGCATAGGACTCTGTTTCGGCTGGTTGACGAACTGGCGACGGCTCTGGACTCGCGCGCGCACGGGGTGCGCGGCGAGCTGCTGGAGTCGCTCGTTTCCCACATGCAAGATCATTTCGCGCACGAAGAGCGCTTGATGCGGGCGAGCCGTTATGACGCCTTGGCGTGGCATAAGGGGCAGCACGATGGCGCGCGCCGGCAGGCGAGGCGGTTTATCAAGCGCATCGAGGAAGGCGACCGGGAGGCTGGAGCCGAATTGCTCCAGTACCTGGCGGGCTGGCTGCAGGGTCACATCCCGGTGACCGACCGGATGATGGCCGCCTATCTGCGCAACTTCGAACGCCGCCGGGCGGCGTAGCACAAGTGGCGCAGGCCCCCGGCCTGCGCTTCAATGCAACTTGGTGGCGACGAAAAAGGTTCGGCCTTCGCCCAATTGCCCGGCCATGCCCAAGTCGCCGGCATCGTAGCAGAGCAACTCGCCGAAGCCAGCCGCCTCGAGGGCGCTCGAGATCTCACCGGGCGAGTAGCAGCGCTCCTCGATCGTCACATCCGACCGTCGCCACGCGCCTTCGAGCAGGCGGAACATGGTGACGGTGATGCGAGCGATGCGGGAGTGGGAGTCGAAGGCGGCTCCGGTGATGGTGAGCAGGTGGTCGTCGCGCACCAGCGCGAAGGATTCGCCCCAGCGTGTCTGGTAGGCTTCCTCGAGGAGCATGTCGAAGGCTAGCAGGCCCCCCGGGCGGAGGGCGGCGGCGATGTTGCGGAACGCGGCCTCGAGCGCCGCCGGCTCCAGGAGGTGGTTGAGCGAGTCGAACGAGGAAACGGCGGCGTCGAAGGCGCCGGGCAGGCGGAAGGAAGCGGCATCGGCCTGGATAAACTCCGCCGCGGGCGCGTTGGCGCGGGCGTAGACCAGCGTTTCCGGCGAAACGTCGAGGCCGGTGACACGGTAGCCGCGCGCGGCGAGCAGAGCCGCCAGATATCCGGTGCCGCAGCACACATCCAGAATGCGCGCGCCCGGCGGCAGGCGGTCGAGCCAAATGCGCTCCAGGATAGGGAAGGCCGCCGAGTGAAACTCCTCGCCCCAGTAGCGGTTGTAGAACCAGGCGAAATCGTCGTAGCAGGCCACAATCCCCGAACCTCCTTCAGCATGGCATACTGAAAGATCAATGCGAATCTCACCGTGGATTGCTTTGTTCGCGGCCGGCGCGGTTGCGCTGTCCGGGTGCTCCTCGTCGAGCGAGCCCAAGAAAGACCAGCCGGCAGCGGATACGTCGGCGTCACAACCCGCGCCGCAACAGGAAGCCCCCGCGCCGCAAAAACAGGAAGCACCGGCTTCGTTTCAGGTGCACGCTCCCGCCACGTTTAACGTGACCTTCGACACTACCAAGGGCCCGGTGGTAGTGGAGGTCCATCGCGATTGGGCGCCCATCGGCGCCGATCATTTTTACGAGTTGGTGAAGTCCGGCTACTTCGATGGCTGCCGTTTCTTCCGCGTGGTGCCGAGCTTCGTCGTGCAATTCGGCATCGCGGCCGATCCCGCGGCGACACGCAAATGGAAGGAACCCGCCCTGGTCGACGACCCGGTGCTGCGGCACAACGTGCGCGGCACGCTGGTCTACGCCACGGCGGGGCCGAACACGCGCACCACGCAGTTGTTCATCAACCTCGTGGACAACTCGCGGCTCGACGCCGACGGCTTCGCGCCGTTTGGAACGGTGACTTCGGGAATGGACGCGGTCGATGCGATTTACCCCGGCTATGGCGAAGCGCCCCAACAGCCGCTCATCGAAAGCCAGGGCAACGCGTACCTCCAGCCGCAGTTCCCCAAGCTGGACTACATCCGCAAGGCGACCATTCAGTGATATAGTAGTCGGTGCCCCGATCAGAAGGGGACCAGGAAGTTACTAATACAGGGTCAAATTAGAACGACGCGGCCCGGCGGCGGCAAACGCTTCCGCCGGGTTTTTTGTTTCTGCGCGGGCCGGCCGGATCAACCGCCGGCAACTTTCCGCCGGTAACCCACCTTCTCGAGTTCTTCTTTGGCCACTTCGGCGGTGTTCGCGTGAATCGTCACAGTGTCTTCCACGCTCTGCGCGTAACCGCCGGCGAGCACGATGGCGACCGGAACTCCCTGCTCCAGCGCGGAGCGGATCACCAGCCGGTCGCGTTCGCGCAGGCCGTCGAAACTCAGCGAGAGGCCGCCTAACTGGTCCCCGAAATACGGGTCGGCCCCGGCGACGTAGAGGATCAGCTCGGGCTGAAACATCTTCAAAGCCGCGCGATACCCGCTGCCCAGGCGGTTCAGGTATTCGTCATCGGCCACGCCATCGGCCAGGTGGATGTCGAGGCTGGAGGGCGGCTTTTGCGCGGGATAGTTGTTGTACTGGTGAATCGAGAGCGTAAATACCGAGGCATCGCCGGCGAAGATGGCCGCGGTTCCGTTGCCTTGATGCACGTCGCAATCGACCACCATGGCGCGCCCGATGAGCCCATCGCGCTGGACGCGCCGCACAGCGACGGCGATATCGTTGATGGCGCAGAAGCCTTCGCCATGATCCGGACAGGCATGGTGAAAACCACCGCCCAGGTTGTAGCCGATGCCGTCTTCGAGGGCCAGCCGCGCCGCCAGCATGGAGCCGCCGGCGGCCAGCCAGAAGCCTTCCACCAGGTAGCGCGAATAGGGAACCTCCAGTTGCAGAATTTCCTGGTAGCTGAGCGTGCCGTTCGAGAGCTTCTCGATCCAGGCGCGGTCGTGCGCCAGCAGCAAGTCGTCGTCGTCGGCCGGCTGCGGAGCGACGAAGTCCTCTTTCACCGCAAACCGCGTCCACAGCATGCGGTCGTGCAGCCACTTGAATTTTTTCGAAGGGAAGACGTGTTCGCCGAAGTGCAAGTCGTAGCGTTCGTGATAGACCAGACGGAACGGCAGCATGGCCGCCTCCCTACCCGTCACTCTCCGATTGCAGAGCCGTCACCACGGCCACGTTGAAAATATCTTCCGCCGAGCAGCCTCGCGAAAGGTCGTTGGCAGGCTTTGCGAGCCCTTGCAGAAAGGGCCCAATGGCCATTGCCCCGCCGAGCCGCTCCACCAGCTTGTAGCCGATATTGGCCGCCTCCAGATTGGGAAACACCAGCGTATTGGCCCGTCCGGCCACCGGCGAGCCGGGCGCCTTGGAGCGGCCGACGGCTTCGGAGACCGCCGCGTCGGCTTGCAGTTCGCCATCCACGTTCAGGTCCGGCGCGCGCGCCTTGGTGATGCACAGCGCTTCGACAACCTTGTCGACCGCCTCGCCCTTCCCGCTTCCCTTGGTGGAGAAGCTCAGCAGCGCCACTCGAGGCTCCGTATTCAGCAGCACGCGCGTGGTTTCCGCCGTGGCGATGGCGATATCGGCCAACTGCCCCGCGTCCGGATCGATCACCACCGCGCAATCGGCGAAGGCCATCAGCCCGTTGTGGCCGAGCGACCGGTCCTGCAGCGCCATGATGAAGACGCTCGACACCAGCCGCGCCCGTGCATGCGGCCCTACCGCGTGCAGAGCCGCCCGCACGGTTTCGGCGGTGCTGTTGGCAGCGCCGCCCACGCTGCCATCGGCGTCTCCCGAGGCGACCATCAGAGACGCGAAGTGAAGCGGACGCCGGGCGATTTCGGCCGCTTCCACCTGCGTGATGCCCTTGGCGCGCCGCCGCTCATAATAGATGGCGGCATACCGCGCGACCGCGGGCGAGGCCGCCGGATCGACGAATTCGACGCCTGCCGGCGCCTTGCCAGGCTTGGCGCCGATGAGCACCGGCCGCACCACGCCTTCGCGCGCCAGCCGCGTTGCAGCTTCCAGAACCCGCGGGTCGCCGCCCTCGGGAAACGCAATCGTCTTTTTCAATCTGCGGGCGCGCTCGATGAGCCCCGCCATGAACACCCGCGCCGATTCAGGCACCGTCATCAAGTCTAGAGTCTAACAGGTGGCAACGGGCAAGCTAAAACATGCCCCGCCAACACTGCGTGGGCCCTAGGTGGGGAATGCTTTAGCTTGCCCTATGATGGTACCCAGCATGGCGTTTATTCTGCTGTTGCCGGCGACGTTCGCGGCACTTTGGTGGGCGGCGGCCGCGGACGACGGCTGGCGTGACCGGTTCCTGCGCGCGGCGGTCGCATTCGGCCTGACGGTTGTGCTGGCCACGGAGCTGCTGAGTGCTTTCGGCCTGTTGCGGCGCGAGCCGATGGTTGCCGCGTGGAGCGTCGCGCTGCTGGCGGCGCTCGCGTGGGGCTGGCGCGCGCGGCGCCCGGCGCCGTGGCGAGGGCTGAGACCGCCCATCGACGGGGTGGTGCTGCTGGCGGTGGCCGGATGCCTGGCCATCGTCATCGCCACCGGCGTCACCGCCGCGTACAGCCCGCCCAACAGCGCCGACGCCATGGCCTACCACATGCCGCGCGTGATCTATTGGGCGGAGCAGGGCAGCCTGCGTTTCTTTCCAACGCCATATCTCACCCAGATCATGCTGCAGCCCATGGCGGAGTATTGGATGCTCGATGGGTATCTGCTCTCGGGCGGCGACTGGTTCGTCAATTTCAGCCAGTGGTTCGCGGCGCTGGCCTGCATGATCGGCGTTTCCGCTGTGGCGGGATTACTCGGCGCGCGGGCCAGGGGGCAAGCCATTGCCGCCGTGTTCTGCGCCACGCTGCCGGCTGGAATTCTGGCTGCCTCCGGCGCCAAGAACGATTACGTGATGGCAATGTGGGCGGTGGCCGCGGTTTACTTCGCGCTCAGGCTGCGGGAAAAACTCGGGGCGGGGCGTCGCCCGGCTGCACCGATTGACAATCGGTGCGCGGGTTATCAACCCGCCCCACACATCGATGCGTTGTTTCTCGGCGTTGCCGTTGGCTTGGCGCTGTTCACCAAGGCGACCGCGTACCTGTTTTTGCCATGGCCCCTCGCCGCCGTGTTGCTTCCTGCATTGTGGCGCCGGCGCCGGCGCGCTGCGCCCCTCGCCATCGCGGCGCTGGTTTGCGCGCTGGCCGTGAATCTCCCGCACTATTGGCGCAACTGGGATTTCAGCGGCTCCGTGCTGGGGTTTGACTCGGCGCAGGGCGACGGGCTTTTCCGCTGGCGGAATGATACCTTCGGATGGAAGCAGACGGTTTCCAACATGCTGCGCCACGGGGTGGAGCAGCTCGGCGCGCGCAGCACCCGCTGGAACCAGGCCCTCTACGATTTCGTGCTGGCGGCGCACCGCGACATAGGGATCGATGTCAACGACCCGGCGACCACCTCGCGCTGGGGCGTCTTCGAGCCTCCCCGCAATGCCAACCATGAAGCCAACGCTCCCAACCGCTGGCACTTTTTCCTGTTGGCTATCGTGGCCTGTGTTCTCGCCTGGCGCGCACTTCGTGGGCGCGACCGTCGCCGCGCCGCGTACGCACTGGCGCTGGTGTGCGGCTTCGTCGCGTTCTGCGCGTATCTCAAGTGGGCGCCCTTCGTGGCGCGCTACCAGTTGCCGCTGTTCGTGCTGGGCGCGCCACTAGCGGCCGTGGTGGAAGAATTCGGTTGGCGTTGGCTGCGGCCGTTGTGGATTCAACTGGCGGTCTGCCTGTTCCTGCTGAGCGGCGCGCGCCTCCCCGCGCTTGAAAACTGGGTGCGCCCGCTGCGCGGCCCGAGGAGCGTGCTGCGCGTCCGGCGCGACGATCAGTATTTCTCCGACATGGTCCAGTGGAACAACAGGGCCAGCTATTTCGCGGCGGCCGGCGCGCTCGAAGGTTCCGCTTGCAAGACCATCGGGATCGACATCCACAATCTGCAACTGGAGTATCCATTGCAGGCGCTGGTGCGCGAGGCGCGCCCCGGCGCGCAGTTCGTGCATACCGGCGTCGAGAATGTCTCGCGCCGCTACGCGCCCTCGGTTGCCGCCGCTCCCTGCGCCATTGCGTGCCTGGATTGCCAGGGCGACGATGCGCGGCTGAATCTGTACCGCGCCTTTCCGGCGCGCGTGACGTCGGGCAAGTTCGTGGTGCTGCTGCCGGGGCCGGCCCGGTAGACGCCGGATCGCCAGGCCGCGCTCTTCAAAGCACATCACGGCAAATTGGCGAAGTTGAACCTGCACAGCGAAATGGGTGCGCCAAACCGCATATACACGCTGATCTAGACGAGCCATTCGGCATGGCCGTCGCTGGCCGGCGCGCCCGCGATAGAATGGGGCGCATGTCCCGTACTCAGACCCCGCTCGACGATTCCGTGCTGGCTTACGTCCGCGAGGTCACTTTGCGCGAACCGGAGGCGCTGCGGAAGCTGCGCGAATCCACCGAAAGTCACCCGCGCGCTTCGTGGCAAGTGGCGCCCGAACAGGGCCAGTTCCTGCACCTGCTGACACGCGCGACCGGCGCTCGCAAGGCTCTCGAAATCGGCGTCTTCATGGGCTACAGCTCAACCTGGATTGCGCTCGGGCTCCCGCCGGGCGGGAGGCTCATCGCCTGCGATGCGAGCGAAGAATATGCCGCCATCGCCCGTCGAACCTGGCGCGATGCCGGCGTGGAGGATCGCATCGAGCTGCGGCTTGCCCCGGCGCTCGATTCGCTGGATGCGCTGTTAGCGGAAGGGCACACCGGCAGTTTCGATTTCATCTTCATCGATGCCGATAAAGGGAACTACATCCAATACTATGAGCGCGCGCTGCTGCTGCTGCGGGAAGGCGGGCTGATCGCCGCCGACAACGTTCTCCTCCACGGTACGGTAGCCAACCCGGCGAACCGCGATCCCGATACCGAGCGAATCCGCGCCTTCAACCTCCACCTGCACGCCGACCGGCGCGTCTCGCTCAGCATGGCCACGATGGGCGATGGCCTGGCTTTGGCCGTGAAGCTGTGACGGCGCGCCCGCCGCCGGGAGCGCGACAATGCCGCTGCGATGCGGCCGTGTTGCCCGCACACGCGCCATGAGTTATAGTCGAGCTTCGATAGCGCACGGGTGATGGAGCATCACCTTTCGCCGTTCCGGCCAACCGGTTCCGATAGCTCCTGCCGTCCGGCGGGGGCTTCTTCTTTTTCGGCAGACTTTGTTACTGATTCGCAAGACACAAGGAGTCATAGATGACCAAGATCGTAAGCGTGGTGGGTCGTGAAATCCTGGATTCCCGCGGGAATCCTACGGTTGAGGCCGAGGTTGCGCTGGATGGCGGCGCGGTCGGCGTTGCGGCCGTTCCTTCGGGAGCGTCGACGGGAGAAAAAGAAGCCGTTGAATTGCGCGATGGCGATAAGCAGCGGTATGGCGGGAAGGGCGTCACCAAGGCTGCCGGCCACGTCCGAAAAGAACTCGCCCATGCCGTGATCGGGCTGGATGCGACCAACCAGCGCGCCATCGACCAGGCGATGATCGATGCCGATGGAACCCCCAATAAGGCGAAGCTCGGAGCCAATGCAATTCTCGCCGTGTCCATGGCAACCGCGCGCGCCGCAGCGAATGCTCACTCACTGCCCTTGTACCGGTACCTTGGCGGCGCCAATGCGTGCACCCTGCCCGTGCCATGCATGAACGTGCTGAACGGCGGCAAGCATGCCGACAACACCGTCGATTTCCAGGAGTTCATGATTGCGCCACACAACGCGCCATCGTTTACCGAAGCCATCCGCATGGGCATGGAGACCTTCCACGCGCTCAAGAAGGTGCTGAACGGCAAAGGTCTTTCGACCGCGGTGGGCGATGAGGGAGGCTTCGCGCCGGATCTGAAATCCAACGAAGAAGCGGTCGAACTGATTCTGGAAGCGATTACCAAAGCCGGCTACAAGCCGTCCACCGATATCTCGATTTGCCTCGACCCGGCCGCCAGTGAAATGTGGGACGACGGGAAGTACGTCCTCTTCAAGTCCACTAAGAAGCCTATTACCTCCGACGAACTCATCAGAATCTGGGAGTCATGGGCACAGCAATACCCGATCGTGCTCCTCGAAGATGGCATGGGTGAAAACGACTGGGACGGCTGGCGCAATTTGACGGTCGCTCTCGGAGCCAAAATCGAGCTGGTGGGCGACGATCTTTTCTGCACCAATGCGCAGATCCTCCAGCAGGGAATCGACAAGGGACTCGCCAACGCGATCCTCATCAAGCTGAATCAGATCGGCACGGTGACCGAAACGCTGGACACCATGGAGCTGGCGGCGCGTAATGCTTACCGCTGCTTTGTCTCCCACCGGTCGGGCGAAACCGAGGACACCTTCATTGCGGATCTGACGGTGGCGACCGGCGCCGGTCACATCAAGACCGGTTCGGGCTGCCGCAGCGAGCGCGTAGCGAAGTTCAACCAGTTCCTCCGCATTGAAGAACGGCTGCAAGGGCATTCGCGATTCGCCGGCCGGGCAGCGTTCCGGCGGTAGACGATCAGTAGCCCCCGGCATCTTCGACGAAGTGGTACTCGCCATCGATGACGCCTGAAGCTTGTCCGGTTTTAGCGGCTTCGGGATTGCCGATGAACGCCCGTGCCTTGTCCATGCCGGCAACTTCAAACAGGAAGAAGACGTCGTTGGGTTCCTCCACGCCGCGCCAGAGATTGACGAGTTGAAGGCCCGCGCTCCGGTGGGCTGCTTCGTGAGAAGCGAACACCGCGCGCCACCGCGAGAAATCCGCAACGCGATTGCGACACAATAAGCAGGTCATTTTACCTTCCCAACAAGAACTCATTCGTACCTGAGGGCGATCGCGGGCTCGACGCGGCTCGCCCGGCGCGCGGGAATTGCCGCTGCCATCAGCGCCACCGCCAGAACGGCCCGCACGGTGTCGCTCCCTCCTTCGATATTCACCAACTGGCCAGGATCGCGCGCGGGAACGGACCACAGGAGCATTTGATCCACCAGGCTGAAGATGGCGGTATTCACGCCGATACCGAGCGCCAGCGAAGCGACGGCGACATCCGTGAATCCGGGGTTCCTGTGCAGAGAACGCAGCGCGTAACGAATGTCGTCGAGGGTAGTGGACATGCCTTAGAGGTAGCGCAGAATCCCGCGCCGGACAAGCAGGCCCCCCCTCAGCGGGGACAGGACCGGGGATGCCTTTAGCCGACCCGTACCAAAAGGGCCTGCGTGCCAGCCACTTTCAAGCCCCGCACCCGGCCCTCCCCGCGAAAAATTTCCATTCCGGTCTGAAGAATCTCTCACAGGCACCGATATGGAAAGCGTACCCAGGCACTCAGCGTGGGTAAACATAAGGAGAAAAACTAAACATATGTCTCAAATACGTTCTCTGAAAGTGCTCCTTGCGATCCTCGCGCTGGTCATCTGCACGGGCACACTGCAAGCAACTGCCACATTGGTGGCGAACCCAACCTCACTCACACTGAACTGCGACACGCTGGCCGGTCCCACGGCGGTGTCGGTTGGCATTACACTCGCGGCGTCGGGCTCGGCTATTAGCGTAACGCCATCGGGCTCAGCGGGACTGTCGTCGGCCTCTTCGGGCCCGGTCGTGATTCCCGCGGCGGCCACAGTCAACTCGACGACCGTGGCGACGAACTTCAGCTTCACGATCGCTCCCGGCTGCAAAGGTACCGTTCCCGCCGGTACGTTATCGATAACATTTACGCCGGCGACCGGCACGGCTCTGGTCGTGCCCGTTACCGTGAACATTACCACGAGCAACGGGAGCGCGCTCGTGCCTTCGCCCAGTTCGGTCACTTTCACCTGCAACAAGACCACGACCACGGCGAGCGCGGCGCAAACTGTCAGCGTCACCTCCGCGGCAACCAATGGCACGCCCTTCACCATCGGCACCAGTCCCGCGCTGCCGGGCTGGCTCACCGTGTCGGCGGGTGGTCTCGCCAGCTCCACACCGGTTGTGCTGACCTTGACAGTTACCGCCGGCGGAGGGGGCGGATGCGCCGCGTTGGCCTCGGGGACCACCACGTTTAACGTCCAGTTGTTGAACGCGCCGGCGCCGGCCAAAACGATTCAGGTAAACGTGGTGGTCGGTGCGACCAGCCCGTTGACGGCGAGCGTGACCCCGGTTTCGATCACGTTTGTCGCGGGCACCACCAGCAGCGGCTATAGCGCCGATGCGCAAACCACCGCCATTTCCTCAAGTCCCACCGGTTTGTTCTTCCAGGTGGATCTGACCACGGTCCCCAGCTGGCTCGCCGTAAGCCCAACCACCGGCACCGCCACTACGGCGGTGACCCTGAGCTTCCAGCCGGCCGCCGGGGTCGCGGCGCTGAATGTGGGCAACTATACCGCCAACGTTCACCTCAAGGTCTCGAGCTATCTCGACTACGTGCTGCCGGTCAGCATCCAGGTGAATAACGCCGCGCCCACGCTGTCGATTCTGCAAAGCACCACGCAAAGCATTAACTGGGTAATCGGAAGCACTCTCCCGACGCTCACCATCACGCCGATATCGAGCGATGCGCCGATCGCCTTCAGCGTCAGCACGGGAGGCACTTTGGCTCCGGTGACCAGCGTGACGCAGGGGCTGGCCTACAATTTCGGCAGCCCGTTCACGGTGTCGTTCTCGCCGACTGTCTTCGCCAGTTTTGCGCCGGGCAATAGTCCGACGGGAACGGTGACCATCACCCCGACTGGCGGCGGTTCGGCGGTGGTTGTCTCGATTACGGTACACGTGCAACCGCAATCCGCCTTGATCAACAGCATCGCGCCGTCGGTCCTGCCAACCGCCAGCACCGGGTCCTTCACGGTGGCTATCACCGGTTCCGGATTCGTCACCGGCTCCAGTCAAACCGTGGTTGGAGTGGTCACCAGCTCACCCGGAATCATCGTGCAGGATTCCAATATTGCGGCGGTCGTTCAAGACTCCACCAGCATCGTACTGACGATCACGGTGCCGGCGGGCAACGACATATACCTGCCGTTCTCCGGCAATGGCGGTTCGGTGGTCCTCGGCGTCTGCAATCCCGAGAGCGGCGGCACGGTTTGCTCCACCCCCACCGGGACGGCTACCCTCACCATCGGCATCAATCCGATCATTTCGGCGGTCACCAGCGCCTCATCGTATGTGGAAGCGACTGCGCCCGCCCTGCCGACGATTGCTCCCTACGACATCCTGAGCATCTTCGGGACCAACTTCTGCGTCTCCGGCGGCACGGGCTGCGTATCGCCGAACCCCGCCGTCATGTACGGAGCGACGAACGCGACTACTTATGCCTATCCGACGACGCTCAGTCCCGACCCGGCTGGAGCCACCCAACGCAACCTGACCGTGACCTTCTACCCCCACGGCTCGACGACGGCGATCGCGGCTGCCCCGCTGTTGTTTGCCAGCAACGGCCAGATCAATCTGATCGCGCCCTCCGCGCTGGCAAGCCACGAAGCCTCCGAGGTCGACATCGTCGTCAGCTTCGGCTACGGCACGAGTACGAACCTGCTTAAGAGTCAAATCTATAGCGTGAACGTCGCCAACACGGACCCAGGCATCTTCACCCTCAATGGCGACGGAGAGGGCGACGCGGCGGCTCTCGCTTCGAGCTATGCCGTGATCACGCAAACTGCCCCGGCGATCGCGCGAGCTACCGCAGCCAACTCGGATACCATCCTGCTCTATGTGACGGGCTTGGGTGTGCCCGACAGCACTTACACTGGCACCGCCGGTTCCGGCGGAAGCGGGCTTTCCTCCACCTGCATGACGGCGGCCGCTTACTGGGCAGACGTCCAGGCGGCGACTTCGGCTTCTCCGGCCGTAACCTCCGACGACGGGCTGGTGATCGAACCTTCCTTCATCCCCAGCGGCGAGATGGAGCCGTGCTTCCTGGTCTCCGGCTCTAACATTCCTACGGTTACCATCGGTGGCCAGGCTGCCACGGCGGAATGGGCCGGCTGGGTGGAGAATTCGGTTGCCGGGCTGTACCAGATTAACGTGCAGCTCCCCAGCGCAACCGCCGAAGGCGGCTTCACCTATGCGCCGGCCAGCCCCGCCGATACTACCATGGGTGCCACCCCGGTGCTTCTGCCGGTCGTGGTGACCACTCCGGCCAACTCGAAGACCAGCCAGTCCGCTGGCGTCAATCTGTGGGTGGTGCAAGGCCTGCTGGCGACTGTCACCGGTGCGGGCAGCGCAGTTGGCCCGCCCACCAGCCCCGTTTACACACTGAGCGGCGCCCACGGCACGGCACTGTCGAGCCTGGCCGTAGTGGGAACCGAGGGCACCGGCCCTTACACATACCAGGTTGCCAGCAACAGCAACTTGCCGAGCGACTTGACGCTGAACAGCGACGGAACCATAACCGGCACCCCTGGGTCCGATATGGAAGGAACCACCACCGTCGTGTTCACCGTAACCGATGCCAACGGCCTCACCGGTAACGTGAGCATCATCTTCAATATCACCTAGGACCCGGCTACCCCGATTTGTCGGGAGCCAGCCTCGGCGGCGGGAGTTGGAACTCCCGCCGCCGTTTTTTTTGGTTCGTGCGGCCCGGCCGCGAACACGCACCCGCCGCATTGCCATTTCCCGCCGCGTTGCTGATAAGCTGATAGCACATGAGACTGCTCGTGGTCGAGGACGAAAAACGCATTGCCGACTTCCTGTGCCGGGGCCTCGAAGGCGCCGGCTATGCCGTTGACGCGACGGCCAATGGGGCGGACGCGCTCGAGCACACGCACTCTACCGATTACGATCTGGTGATCCTGGATCTGATGCTGCCCGACATGGACGGCATCGAAGTGCTCGAACGAGTTCGCCGCGCCAAAGCGGGCCCGCCCGTGCTTATCCTGAGTGCCCGCAGTTCGCTCGACGATCGCGTCAAAGGCCTGGAACAGGGCGCCGACGACTACCTGGTCAAGCCGTTCGCCTTTGTCGAGCTGCTGGCTAGAGTGCGCGCACTGCTGCGGCGCGGCCAGCCCACACTCGAAAAGCTGCAGGTGGCCGACCTGGCACTCGATTGCATCCGCCGCAGAGTAACTCGCGCGGGCGAGACCATCGATCTGGCGCCCAAGGAGTTCGGCATCCTGGAATACATGATGCGCAACCGCGGCCGGCCGCTCAGCCGCACCATGATCGTGGAGCACGTCTGGGACATGGATTACGACGGGCTGACCAACATCGTCGACGTCTACATCCGGCACCTGCGCAGCAAGATCGACGACCGCTTTCCTCAAAAGCTGATCCAGACCGTGCGCGGCATCGGCTACATGATCGAGGCTCCCGACAAGCCGGACCGGTCCCCGGAAGCCGTCTCCGAACGGCAGGCGTAACATGCGATTCCGCCGCCGCGACCTGCTCCGCATCGGCCGCGACTTACGTCGCGCGTCGCGCGGACTGCGCTTCCGCCTCACCGCAACCTATGCCGCGCTGTTCGTCGTCCTGGTGGTAGGCACGGTCTGGCTGGCTCGCGCGCAGTTGGCAGGCAGCCTGCAAACGCTGGCGACCGATTCGCTCGACGAAGACTGGACGGCGCTCAAGGGCAGCATCCTGCGCATCGATCGCGCCCCGGACTCGGGAGCCTACGAAGCCAACTGGTATTACGACAAGGACGATCCCGACGAAACCACCGTGGTGCTGGATATCAAGAAGGTTCTGCTGATCACTGACAGCAGCGGGCAGGTGATCCAGGACCACGAGACCCAGTCGCCCGCCGAATCTACCATCTACCAGGACCTGCCGCCGGACCGCCCCGCCGATATTCAGGAGCGCGTACGGCAGTGGGTACGCGCCTCCAAGCCCGGCCAGGCCGGCAAACCCTTCTGGATGGAGAAACGCGACTCGTCGGGAGAGCTGTTTCTGATTCGCGCCGCGGTGATGTGGGACGAGAAAAGACGCGATCCGTTTTATATTGCGCTGGGAACTTCGCTCGCCAAGAACGAGGAGATTCTGCGCAGATATTCCGTTATGATTTTCGCCGGCGTCATCCCCGGCGCCACCCTCCTCGGCTGGCTGGTCGGCTGGCTGGTGGCCGGCCGCGCCCTCACTCCGGTGCGCGACGTGGCGCAGGCCGCGCAGCGCATCACCGGCTCCAACCTCGGCCTGCGCATTCCCTCGCGCCATGCCGGCGATGAGCTCGACTATCTGATCCTCACTTTCAATCGCATGATCGAGCGCCTGGAGGCCTCCTTCCGGCAAATGAAGCAGTTCTCCGCCGACGTTTCGCACGAGCTGCGCACGCCCATCACCGCCATCCGCGGCCAACTGGAAGTGGCTTTGATGACCGCCGCCGGCACCGAGCAATATCGCGAAGCCATGTTCAACGCCCTGCAGGATATCGACCGCCTGTCGCAAATCGTGCGCGCGCTGCTGCTGCTTTCGCAAGCCGAATCCGGTCAACTGTCGCTACAGAGAGCGCGGATCGACCTCGGCCCGGTGCTGGAAGACCTGGCCGAGCAGTTCCAGATTCCCGCCGAGGGCGCCCAAGTGCGCCTGGCCGCCCGTTGCGATCCCGGCTGTTTCGTGGATGCCGACCGCGTGCAAATCGAACGTATGATCACCAACCTGCTCTCCAACGCTCTCAAGTTCACTCCCGTTGGCGGCGAGGTGCGGCTGAGTGCGCGGCCGCTCGAAGGCAGTGTGGAGCTGGTGGTCGAAGACACCGGCCGCGGCATCCCCGCCGAGCACCTGCCGCACATCTTCGACCGCTTCTACCGCGTCCCCGGTTCGGGCACCGCACCGGCTCCCGATCAAGGCCTGGGACTGGGCTTGAGTTTCGTCGCCTGGATCGTCAAGGCGCATCATGGCGTCATCGATGTCCACAGCACTCCCGGCAAAGGGACGCGATTTACCATCACCCTGCCCGCCGCCGGCGCCGCCGCCCTCCCGGAACTCGCTCAACCAGTCGGCCGGGCGTAGTGATAAGATCAACTCTCCATGTTGATACTCGCTGCGATTCTCGGGATTCTGATCTACGGCATCGTCGCCGCCACCTGGGGAACGTTCAACCCCACGCTGGGATTCACCAATGCGCAGACCGGCACCATCGCCACTGCGCAGGCCATCGGGCTGGTCGTCGCATCCATCTCGGTCGGGCCGCTGATTGACCTTAAGGGCAAAAAGATCGCGCTTGTCGGCGGCCTCGCGCTGATCTCGATTTCCTTCTGGTTGCTGCCCTTCGCCGGCAGCGATTTCATCCTCGTGCTGTTGGCGCTGGCGCTGCTCGGCCTGGGTGGAGGCATCGTGGTCACCGGCGCCAACGCGCTGGTCTCCGATGTCAGCGAATCGCGCCGCGGCAGCATGTTGAACATCCTGAATTTGTTCTTTGGCCTCGGCGGGCTTGTCACTCCGTTCGTTACCGCCAACCTCCTCGGCGGCAGCGCCGTTCGCATGTGTTATGTCGCCGCCGTGCTGGCCACCGTCGCGCTGATCGTCAACCTCATCACGCCGATGCCGAAACCCACCGGCGAGCGCGGTTTCAAAGCTTCCGAAATCGGCGCGGTGGTGGGACACCCGGCGCTGTATATGCTGTCGCTGTTCCTGTTCCTCTACGTCGCCTGCGAAGTGGGCGTCTGGAACTGGCTGGCCAGATATCTAATCGATGTGCGCAGGCTGGACAAATCCACCGCGCTTAATGTTCTTGCCCTGGGCTTCGCACTGGGGCTGCTGGTGGGACGCCTGGCGATCTCGCGGATACTCATCAAAGTGTCCTCCCTGTCGGTCACCCTCGGCGCTTCGGTGGCCATGGCCATCACCACTTTCGCCATGCTGCAGGTCACCAGCCCGTCGGCCGCCTGGGTGGTTGTGTTCTGCTCCGGCCTCGCCATGGCGCCTATCTTTCCCACCACGCTCGCCCTGGTCGGCGACGCCTTTCCGCGCATGACGGCTACCGCTATGGGCACCGTCATCACCTGCGGCTGGCTCGGGCTCGCCGTCAGCAGCCCGATCATCGGCAGCTTCGCCCACCTGCAGACTGCTCTGCTCCTGCTGCCCGGCTTCTCCGTGATTATGATTCTGGTGAACCTGGCCTTGCGTCCCCTGCTGCGGAAGCCGGCATAGCGCCCGCAGCCATCCTTGTGCCGGCCATGGGGCCGGGCGTGCCCGGCCCGCTCCGCCGCGCCCGCGCTGCACGGCGGCTCACTCAGGCTTGAGGTTGATGGTGCCGCGGCAGTTCTCGCTCTTGCAGCAGCAGCGGATGCGGTCGATCCTGTCCGAGAAGCGGTAGTCGACGGTAAGCTCCTCGTCGCGGCGGATCGGGCGCTTGCTGATGTAGAGAATGTGCCCCTTGAGGACGCAGGAGCGGAGGTTCGGGTCGCAACTGTGGTTGATGATCTCGGCGCCGGAACCGCCCACCGCGCCGTCCAGGGTCCAGTAATCGTCGATGCTGAACAAGTAAGTTACCGATCCCTGGCCGCGGCGCTTGGCTTCGCGGCGGTTGAGGCGCTCGCCGGTGTATTCGATCACCTTGCGGCGTGCGGGTATCGGCTCGATCGCGTACACACCGCGATGGTGGATCCTCGACCCGCGAATTTCCAGCCGGAAACATGCGTGCCGCGGGTCGATCGACGGGGACTCGCTGACGCGCGTGGCCATGGACGTATTTCGCAGTATAGCCAACCCCCGGCCGGATTTCGAGAGAGGGAGAAGACGCCCAAGTCATTTTTCGCTTGACAAACGGCTCGTTTAGTACTAATAAATTAGTATGAGACCGCCAAGCACCATCCTGACAGGCCAGGAACTGGAGATCATGAAGATCGTCTGGGAGCGCGGCACCGTGACCGTGCGGGACGTGTACGAGGCGCTGCTGGAGCGCCGCAAAGTTGCCTACACCACGGTCATGACCATGCTGAAAATCCTGGAGCAGAAGAAGTACCTGAAGAAGACCCAGGCCGAGCGGGCGCACGTGTACCGGCCGGCGCAGCCGAAGGGCAAGGTGATCGGCGCCATGGTGCGCGAGTTCGTCAACCGGGTGTTCAACGGGTCGGCCGAGCCGCTGCTGGTTCACCTGGTGGAAGAGGGCGATCTGTCGCGCGAGGACCTGGAGGAA
This sequence comes from Bryobacteraceae bacterium, assembly GCA_049511495.1. Taxonomy (GTDB): domain Bacteria; phylum Acidobacteriota; class Terriglobia; order Bryobacterales; family Bryobacteraceae; genus Bog-375. Next base: position 114,811 of record JBEKXZ010000007.1, read on the forward strand.
ATCGCGCGGTTGCGCAAGCCGGGGAGGGAATCATGAGCGCCGCGCTAATCTGGAGCGACATTCTGGCCTACAGCCTGCAAGTGGGGCTACTGGTGGCGGTGGCGGCTTTCGTGCCCGCGCTGGTGCGCATGCGTGCGGCTGGCGCGCGGCTGTTGTACTGGCAACTGCTGCTGGCGGCGTGCCTGCTCCTTCCCTGGGTGCGGCCCTGGCACCGGGAAGTGATTCCCACCAAAGTCGCGGTGACCACGGCGGTGACGGGCATCGCGGTGCCGGCGCCCGCGCCGGCGAACATCCACATCGCGCCGGGCGAATGGCTGCTCTATCTGCTGGCCGCCGGGGTGGTGGCACGCCTGGCGTGGCTGGGCGTAGGACTCTGGCGTTTGCGCCGCTACCGTCGCCGCGCGGTGCCGCTCGAAGACGCGGGCGTGTGGGCCGAAGTGCTGCTTTCAGCCGAGATTGCGAGCCCGGTCACCTTCGGCTGGCGCCGCCCTGTGATCTTGCTGCCGGAGCGGTTTCCGCAACTGAGCCAGACCATGCAGCGGGCCATCCTTTGCCACGAAGACCTGCACGTGGAGCGGAACGACTGGCTTTTCACCGTGGCCGAGGAACTGGTGCGCGCCGCGCTCTGGTTCCATCCCGCCATCTGGTGGCTGCTGGGCGAAATTCAATTGGCGAGGGAACAGGCGGTGGATTGCCGGGTCGTCCAAATCACGCAGTCGCGCGACCCCTACGTGGATGCGCTGCTCGAAATGGCCGGCGCGCGGCCGGCTCTGGATCTGGCGCCGGCGCCGCTGTTCCTGCGCAAGAGACATCTGAAACAAAGAGTGGTCGAGATCATTCGGGAGGCAACTATGTCCAAGACGAGACGGATTATCGCACTGGCTGCGAGCGTGGTTTTCCTGGCTGGGGCGTGCTGGTTGGTAACGGGCGCATTTCCGCTGGCGGCAGCGCCGCAGATAGTGCCGGATGCCCCAGGCGTGGTGGTGGATCTCGGCGGCGCGCAGATCGTGCACCGCTCGGGAATCGCGTATCCTGCGGCGGCGATCGCCAAGGGCGTGCAAGGCACCGTGGTGGCTCAGGTCAAGCTGGATTCGAACGGCGTGGTGACGGATGCCAGCATTGTGAGCGGCCCGGATGAGCTGCGAAAGGCGGTGCTCCAATCGGTGTTGAACTGGCACTTCGCCAAGGATGCGGCGGGCGGGACGCGGCAAGTCAGCGTCACTTTCGAGTTGCCGAAGGAAGCTGCGGCGGCTGCGGCGACAGGCGTGGCCGGCGGCGTTGCGGCAGCCGGGGCGATTGGTGGAATCGTGGCGAGGGTACCGGGCGGAGTCGTCGGGGGCGCCAGGTCTAACGGCCCTTACGGCAGCGTGACGGCTGATCGGCTTACGGTTGATAACGGTACCCTTTATGCCCCGACGGCCAGCGTCCTCAAGAGCATCACCGTGAGCGGGCTTTCCGACCAGGCAAAGGCCGACCTGCTGGCGCGCCTGCCATATCACGAAGGCGATACACTGCCTGCGGACATGTCGACCGTGATGAACAAGGTCGGCCAGGCTGTAGCGGAGTTCGATGAACATCTGCGCGCCGCGATCAGCGTGAGCAATGGCGAAGCCGAGTTAACGATCGCGATAAAGGGCACAGAGGACCGTGTCGGCGTGACCGGCGGCGGCGTGATGCGGGCCACACCACCGGTGGCGCTGGAGACTGGCACGGCCGTCCCCCAGCGGATTCGGGTGGGCAGCAATGTGCAGGCCGCCAACTTGATCTCTAGGGTCACGCCGGTTTATCCCCCGCTGGCAAAACAGGCTCACATTCAAGGGACCGTCGAGCTCCAGGTTCTCATTGGCAAGGACGGGCACGTGCAGGATCTCAAGGTCATCAGCGGCCACCCGCTGCTGGCGCAGGCGGCACTGGACGCGGTCAAGGACTGGCTCTACCAGCCCACGCTGCTCAACGGCGAGCCGGTAGAAGTGCAGACCACGGTCAACGTGAACTTCACGTTGCAATAGAGCCAGGTTCAGCTTGTGGGGCAGCCTGGTAAGCTGCGGTCCGATTCCAATCGGACCGCGCGGCGGTTGCAAGCCGCCGCGCAGGATGCCATCCTGCCCCACGCTATTCTCCCCGCAACCTGGCGGCGATGGCAGCGCCGCGGGCGAACTCTTCCTGAAGCTGGCGCGTGCGCAGGTTCTCGCGCAGATGTTCCAGTTTCTGGATGTAGAAGCCGAGGGCGCGCTCGATGTGTTCGGTGTTGGTGGCCAGGATGTCGCGCCACAGATCGTAGGAGCTGAGCGCCAGGCGGGTCATGTCGAGCAGGCCCGGGCCTGCAACTTCGAGTTGCGCGCCGGCGGGAAGGCGATCGGCCAGCGTGGCGGCGAGCGCGGTGGAAGCAAGCTGCGGCGCATGCGAGGTGAGTGCCACCAGACGGTCGTGCTGGTCGCAATCGAGAGTGACTAGGCGCGCGCCGAAGCGTCCCAGCCAGGCGGTGAAATCGCGCGCGGCGGGGGTTTCGAGCTCCGCCGGATCGTCCGGCGTGAGCACCCAGGTTCGGCCGTGGAACAGACCGGCCTCGGCCGCGGCGGCGCCCCGTTTTTCCTTGCCGGCCATAGGATGGCCGCCGAGGAACTGGCCGCGAGTGATGGTCTGCCGCGCCAGATCGACAATTTCGCACTTGGTGCTGCCGGCATCGGTCACCAGCGCGCCTGGCTGCAGCAACGGATCGAGATGGCGGATGGTGTCGAGGATGCGGCCGATGGCCTGCGAGAGGAAGACCAGGTCGGCTTTGGCGACCGCTTCGGCCAGCGGCGCGCCGCGGTCTATGGCGCCGGCCGCGACGGCATCGGCGATGGCGCGCGGCGAGCTGACGCCCACAATGGAGCCGTCAAACCCGGCCTCGCGGAGGGCCAGGCCGAACGATGCACCGATCAGGCCGGTCCCGACAATCGTTACCTGCTTCATGAAATGTTTAGTGTAGCGCCGGCAAGCGGCGCCCTCAGCAACTGAAAAAACACCCCCGCAAGCGGGCGTTGGCAGGTTGAAACCCGCCCCACCTAAATGCTTCTTCCCACCGCGGGCGCGATCATCCGCAACTGCGCCATCAGCTCGGTGAATTGTTCCGGCCGCAAGGACTGCGCGCCATCGCTCAAGGCGTGGTCCGGATCGGGATGGACCTCGATCAGCAGCCCGTCGGCGCCGGCGGCCACGGCCGCGCGCGCCATCGGCGGCACCTTATCGCGCCGGCCGGTGGCGTTCGACGGGTCGGCGATAATCGGCAGGTGCGAGAGTTTCTTAACCACCGGTATGGCCGAGATATCCATTGTGTTCGTCGTGTAGGTTTCGAAGGTGCGGATGCCGCGCTCGCACAGAATCACATCGTAGTTGCCGCCGGCCAGGATATGTTCGGCCGACAGCAGCAGTTCCTCGATGGTGGCGGCATTGCCGCGTTTGAGCAGCACCGGCTTGCCCTGATGCCCGAGTTCGCGCAGCAGGTTGAAGTTCTGCATGTTGCGCGCGCCAATCTGCAAGATGTCGGCGTACTGGCTCACCAGCGGGATCTGCGCGGTGTCCATGACTTCGCTCGCCACCAGCAGTCCGTGGCGATCGGCGGCGGCGCGCAGCAGCGCGAGACCCTCTTCGCCGAGACCCTGAAATCCGTACGGCGCGCTGCGCGGTTTGAAGGCGCCGCCGCGGATGACGGCCGCGCCGGCAGCGGCCACAATTTCGGCGCATCGTTCGATCTGGTCCCGGCTTTCCACGCTCGACGGCCCAGCTATCACCACCACGCGGCCGCCGCCGAATTCGCAGCCGCCCACCTTGACTACCGTCCCGCCGGGTCGAAAATGGCGGCTGGCGAGCTTGTACGGCGATGCGATGCGATGCGCTTCCTTAACGCCATCCATCACGTCGAATACTGCCAGGTCGAACTCCGGTTTGCCTCCCACGCCGCCGAGCACGGTGTGGACCTGCCCGGTGGAGCGGTGGACGTTGAACTCCATCTCCACCATGCGGTCGATCACCGCCTGAATGTTTTCTTCGCTGGCGCCTGCCTGCATGACCACGATCATGGCTTGTCTCCGTCCGATTCCATGCGCAGCCGCTGGATGGTGCGCATCTCGTCGATAATGCGTTCGAAAATGCGGCGCAGGCCGCCTTGCGTCAACGGGCCGGCGTTGGCTTCCGTCACATTGGCGAACACCTGGTCTTCGCGCTTGGGTTCGTAGATGGGCAGGCGGGCCAGCCGCTTGATGCGGCCGATGTCCTCCACCACGCGCGTGCGATCGTTGAGCAGGCCCACGATGCGCCGGTCCAGTTCGTCGATCAACACGCGCAGCTCATCCAACTTCGGCCGCGCTTCTTCTTCTGTCATGCCTGCGCTCCAAAACCGTGTTTCAACTCGCGAGTAAAGCTTTCGAGCTGGATTTCCAACGACGCGTTGCCGCTGTTGCGCTCGATCAGCCGGACGAACGCGCTGCCGACGACGACAGCGTCCACCTGGCCACCCAGCTCGGCTACGTGCTCCGGCCTCGAGATGCCGAAGCCCACCGCCAGCGGCAAATCGGTGATGGCGCGCATGGCGCGGACCAGCGGCGCGGTCGAACCGGAAAGCGAATCGCGCTCGCCGGTGACGCCGGTGCGCGAAACCAGGTAAACGAAGCCGGTGGAATAGCGCGCCACCAGTTCGAGCCGCCGCGGCGTGGAAGTGGGCGCGGCCAGAAAAACCGTGTCGAGACCCTGCCCGTGCATGGCGCCCACATACTCATGCGCTTCTTCCACCGAGGCGTCGGTGAGCAGGCAGCCATCTATGCCGGCCTGCGCGGAGTCGCGCGCCAGGCGCTCCAAGCCGTAACGCAGCACCGGGTTGAGATAGGTGAACAGCAGCAGCGGCGCCTCCGAGCGCTGGCGGATCTCGCGCGCGATGTCGAGCACGCTCGCGAGCGACGTGCCGGCCTGGAGAGCCCGCTCACCGGCGCGCTGGATGACCGGCCCATCGGCGATGGGATCGGAAAACGGCACGCCCAGCTCGATCAGGTCCGCGCCGCCGCGCAGCAGCGATTCCACCAGCGCGGGCGTGCGGTCCGGCGAGGGGTCGCCCGCGGTGAGGTAGGCGATGAGACTCTTGCGCCCGGCGCGTTTCCGCTCTTCGAACATGCGGCCGATGCGCGTCATGACTGGTCGATCTCCGGGAAGTTTTCGCGGTAGATATCGATATCCTTGTCGCCGCGGCCGGACAGGTTGATGAGGAAGGTCTTGCCTGCGGCGGTGGGTGCGCGGCGAATGGCCTCAGCCACGGCGTGTGCGCTTTCGAGCGCCGGAATGATGCCTTCCACCCGGGAAAGCTGGAGCGCCGCGGCCAGCGCTTCGGAATCGGAAGCGGCCACGTATTCGGCGCGGCGCTGGTCATGAAGCAGGGCGTGCTCAGGGCCGATCATGGCATAATCGAGACCCGCCGAGACCGAGTGGGTGAGCGACACCTGGCCGTTCTCATCCTGCAACAGGTAGCTGAAGGCGCCTTGCAGCACGCCGGGAGCGCCGCCGCGGAAGCGGGCCGCGTGATCGCCCAGCCCGCAACCGCGGCCGCCGGCTTCGACACCGATCAGCGCGACCGCGGGATCCGCAAGAAACGCGTGGAAGATGCCGATGGCGTTGGAGCCTCCGCCCACGCAGGCGAAAACCGCATCGGGCAGGCGGCCTTCGGCTCCCAGCATCTGCCGCCGCGCCTCCTCGCCGATCACCTTTTGAAAATCGCGCACCATCATGGGATAAGGATGCGCGCCCAGCGCCGAGCCCAGCAGGTAATAGGTGTCGCCGACATTGGTCACCCAATCGCGCATGGCCTCGCTGATGGCGTCTTTCAAAGTGCGGCTGCCGGCTTCGACCGGCGCCACCCGCGCGCCCAGCAACCGCATGCGGAAGACATTGAGCCGCTGCCGCCGCATGTCCTCGGTGCCCATGTAGACCACGCACTCCAGGCCCAGCAGCGCGCACACCGTGGCGGTGGCCACGCCGTGCTGACCGGCGCCGGTTTCGGCGATGATGCGGCGCTTGCCCATGCGCCGCGCCAATAGCGCCTGACCCAAACTGTTGTTGATCTTGTGCGCGCCGGTGTGCAGCAGGTCCTCGCGCTTCAGCCAGAGGCGCGCGCCGCCCAGCGTGCGGGAAAGCCGCTCGGCGCAATAGAGCGGCGTGGGCCGGCCGGCATAGGTGCGCAGCAGTTCGCTCAACTCGGCCTGAAACGCGGGGTCCTGGCGCGCTTCCAGGTAGGCGCGCTCCAGCTCCTCGATCGGCGCCATCAGCACTTCCGGCACAAAGCGGCCACCGTACGGTCCGAAGTGGCCGGTCGAATCCGGCTGCGGGCTCATCGGCCGAGCGCCTCCCTGGCCGCGCGCAAGAAATCGGTCATTTTTCGATTATCCTTTTTCCCCGGCGCGCTCTCCAGGCGCGAACAGGCGTCCACGCCCCAGGGATGTGCCAGCGCGACGGCCAGCGCCACGTTGGAAGCGTCCAGGCCGCCGGCCACAATGATAGGCTTGGGAGCGCCGGCTGCCAGCTTCCAGTCGAACGGCTCACCCGCGCCGCCGAACAGTTCGCCGGCTGGTCCATCGAGCAGCAGCGCCTCGGCGGGGCAATCGCGGAAGCGGGCGAGCTCGAAGTCCGGGCCCACGCGCACGGCTTTCCACACAGGGAGCGATGCCGGATAGCCGCCCGCCGTTTCCGCGCCGTGCAGTTGCGCCACGTCGAGCGCCACCATGCGGGCGATCAGCTCGATGCGCGCTGGCGCTTCATCCACGAACACGCCGACGCGCCGCACGCCCGCCGCCGACGCAATTTCGGCCGCGTGGTCCGGCGCGATGTAGCGCGGGCTGCGTGGATAGAAATTGAATCCGATGGCGGTGGCGCCGCCCGCTATCGCCGCCGTGGCGTCCTGCTGGTTGGTGATACCGCAAATCTTGACGATCATGGCGCCACCAGGTTTCCAGACGCGCGATGACGTGTGGGGCAGGATGTCATCCTGCGCGCGGCCCAGAGGGTGCCCCGGCCAATCGCCGAGCGTGCCGATTGCCAATCGGCACGCAGCTTGGCAAGCTGCCCCACTCAATCCGGCGCTCATACCACCAACTCCCTGAGCGCGGCGGCGGGATCGCCCGATCGCATCAGGTGCTCACCCACCAGAAACGCGGAGTAGCCGGCGTCGCGCAGCCGGCCGATATCGGCCGCGTTGTGAATGCCGCTTTCGCTGATCAGCAGCGCGCCGGACGGCATGTAAAGCGCAAGCGAAAGCGACGTCTCCAACGTCACCTCAAAAGTCGTGAGGTCGCGATTGTTGACGCCGATGAGGTCGCTGCCGGCGGCAACCGCCATCTCGAGCTCGCGCCGGTTATGCACTTCCACCAGCGCGACCATTTGCCAGCGCGCGGCGGCTTCGCGGAAATCGCGCAGCTCGCGTTCGCTCAGGATGGCGGCGATCAGCAGAATGGCATCGGCTCCGTGGGCCGCGGCCTCGACGATGTGCTCTGGCGCGATGGTGAAATCCTTGCGCAGCACCGGCACGTTCACCGCGGCGCGCGCCTGCTCCAGGTCGGCCAGGCTGCCTTGGAAGAAGCGCTCGTCGGTCAGCACCGAAAGCGCCGCCGCGCCGCCGCTCGCGTAAGCCGCGGCAATCCGGGCCGGCGCGAAATCCGCCGCCAGCAACCCCTTGCTGGGCGAAGCCTTCTTGATTTCCGCGATGATGGCGGGCGTGCGCGCACACAGCGCAGCGCGAAAATCGCGGCGGTCGGGCAGATGCGTTTCCGCCAGCCGTTCCCACTCCGCGACAGGGGACGGCTTCGCCGCGAGATCCGCGCGCTTTTGGGCGACAATCCGCGCCAGTATGCCGGGAACAGTATCAATCAAGGTTGTTTTCTTATCGTAGCAGACGGGAATCTCAGGGCTGCGGCGCGTGCGCGCGACAAAAGTGGGGCAGACGCCCCGGTTTTCGGGTCCGTTCCGGATTTCGCCTGCCAACTGCTCGGGCCGCCTAATTACCGCACCGGTGAGTACCCCATTGCACGGTGCAGCGAGAGGTCGATCACGGCGGTGATCTGGCCGTCGCGCTCGACCGATTCTTTGCGCACCCGGATCCATTCTTCGTCTGCGTCGAACGCGTTCCAGGCTTTTTCGCGCGCGGCCAGGTTGTCGAAGGGAATCAGGTAGGTCAAGTTGGGCCGGTTGGCGCCGAAAACCGTCGAGCTGTAGAGCACCGGGTGGACACCCACGCGGTGGAAAATTTTGATTTCCGCGCCGCTGAAACGCGCGTGAAGCGCCTTCCACTGCCGCGCCGTCGGCGAGTGATAGGTGCGCAGTTCGAAAATGCGCGGCGATTCGGGCGGCTTCTCGGGTGGCACGATCTCCGGCGAATAGGCGGTGGCTTCGAGCAGCGTCGCGCTCGATGTGACATACGGCTCATCACCCGCTTCCCACTGATCGAACGCGCGGCTGAAGTCCTTGTCGGCGAAAAGATGTTGCGAGATCTCCCAGACCTGGGCGACCGACTCCACGCCGAGAATCGCGGTAACCGTCGGCAAGTGAGGCGCGGCCACCGCTTCGAGAAAGATCTTCGGCCCGGGATGAACGCGGTCGAGCGCCGGCAGCAGCGCTTTGGAAAAGAAATCGTGGATGCGGGAAGTCTGCGGCCCTTGCTCCATCTGGAATTGTTCCACCACGTAAAAGCGCGTCTTGCGCTCGGCTTCCGCGCCCGAAGCCGCGCTCGACGCCAGCAGCGCCGGCACGGTCGAAAGAAAACCACGGCGATCGAGGATCATGCGCCAATTGTATAAGATCGCCGCGGGCGGCGGGTCACCCGAGGTCGGGCGGTGGCATACTTAAGTGAAGTGAACAACACTCTTTCAATGACGGCCTCCGTACTCGGGATGCCCCTTGGGACGGCTGGCTTCGCGATGAGCATCCTGACCTACTTGAGAGACCGTGCAATGGTGAGAATAACGCTTCAATGGAAGATGCAGAATACAAAGACCGGTGAGACCAAGGGTCTTGTTCGCGTCACGAACAGTGGTCGGCGGCCTGTATTCATAAGCATAGTGGCTCTCGAACCGCCCAAAGGGTTCGATCATACGCACCTTGTGTTGGAGCAGTCTATTGGCGGCACAAAACTCGGCGAGGGCGAAAAACCGATGGGAGTTCTTTTTCCCTATGACGGCCTCGAACAGTACACGGAAGTGTGGCGGAAGATTAGGGCTTACGCCGAGGATTCGACGGGGAAACGGTACTATTCATCGCTTCCGCGGAAGGACGCAAAAGCGCCCCCCTGGGTCAGGGTGCAAACGAAACGCGAAATCGATAAGCTATGAAAGGAAACCAAGATCACCCAACAAAGCAGGCAATTACGGTACGTCATTTGCCCTTCCTGCGGCGATGTGGTGGAGGCGCGAGTGCCGTCCAACCGCGACGCGCGTCGGGTTGAGTGTGCCCACTGCCATCACAAATTCGAGTTTTCTGACGCTGAGGTAAGACTGGGAATTGTGACTTTTGACTACGCGACACAGCGCTGGACAGAGGCGCCGAAGATCGGCGCCCCCACTCCCGCAACGCGTCGCCGCGGCTAGATCGGCTTGAGCGCAGAGGCACTCGGCGGACTCTTCCGCTCGGCAACTCCCCCTACCTGAAATTGTGCACCTCCGCCGCCGCGCCTTCGGGCAAGGCGGCGACCCTGGCGGCTTTCACCGAGACTACGCCGTCGACATTTTGCAGCACGCCATCGATCAGCAGAAACGGCTCGCTCAGCACCACAAGTTTTGAAACGGTCGAAAGTTTTCGGATCGATAATGACGTTGAAGACGCCGGTTTCATCTTCGATGCTGAGGAAGACGAAGCCCTTGGCCATGCCCGGACGCTGACGCACGATCACCGAACCGGCAATCCGCACCAGGCGGCCGTTGGGCATGCACGCGAGCTCGGCGGCGCCATCCTCTCCGCCTGCACGCCGCGAGAACCAAACAAGCTCCCTCGACGCCCCGCCTTCGGCGTCCCGCGTTTATACTATATATTCTTGACAGGGATTCGGTAGATGGTACAATGAGTCGACACGGAGGACGCAGTAATTCCTTTGCCAACAGCCACATGGATGTTTGAATCCAGGGCGGTTGGCAAGGAATCCATACAAGTACAGCATGGCCCACGCGTTTCCCATTCCGCAGCTCGCCCGTACCCAGGCAGAGCCGCTGCTGGCGACCATCGGCAATACGCCGCTGCTGCGCCTGGACCGGATCGCGCGCGAATTCCCGGACATCGAGATTTTCGGCAAGGCGGAATATTTCAATCCGGGCGGTTCGGTGAAGGACCGGGCCGCGCTCAACATGGTGCTGGATGGCGAGCGGTCGGGCCGGCTGAACCACCAGCGCACCATCCTGGACGCCACCAGCGGCAACACCGGCATTGCTTACGCGATGATCGGCGCCAACCGTGGTTACCGCGTGAAACTGGTTCTGCCGGAGAACGCCTCCGAGGAGCGCAAACGCATTTTGCAGGCGTACGGCGCGGAGATGGTGTTCAGCGCGGCGGACGAAAGCTCGGACGGAGCGATCCGGATGTGCCGCAAGCTCTACCTGGCCGATCCGGATGCGTATTTCTACCCCGACCAGTACAACAATCCGGCCAACTGGAAAGCGCACTTTGAGACCACCGGCCCCGAGATCATCGAGCAGACCGGCGGCACGCTGACGCACTTCGTGGCTTCGATGGGGACGAGTGGAACCTTCACGGGCGTCACCCGGCGGCTGCGGCGCGACCTGCCGGAGGTGAAGTGCTATTCGGCGCAGCCCTCCAGCGGCTTCCATGGGTTGGAGGGACTGAAGCACATGCCCACCGCCATCGTGCCCGGCTTTTACGACGAGAAGCTGGCCGATGGAAACGTTTGGATCGAAACCGAAGACGCCTACCGCATGGTGCGGCGGCTGGCGCGCGAGGAAGGGCTGCTGGTGGGGATTTCCTCCGGCGCCAACGTGCATGCCGCCACCGTGCTGGCGCGCGAGCTCGCTGCGCGCGGCGAAAGCGCGACCATCGTCACCGTGCTCTGCGACAGCGCCGAAAAATACTTGAGCGAACGGTTCTGGAACGAGGAATGATCCGCATCGATCCCGGCCCCTGGAAGGCCATGCTGGCGCACGCCGCCGAGACCTATCCCAACGAGTGCTGCGGGGCGATGCTGGGCGTGAACGATGGCGAGGTCAAGACGGTGCGCGAAGCTCTGCGCCTCAATAACGCGTTCGCCGGCGCGCAGGCGGCGCGCTATGAGCTGCGCCCGGAAGACCTGCTTGCCGCCGACTCCGCCGCGCGCGCACGCAGTCTGGACCTGATCGGCATCTACCACTCGCATCCGGATTGCGATGCGTACTTTTCGAAGACCGATCTGGAGAATTCCTGCCCCTGGTATTCGTTCGTCGTTCTATCGGTGCAAAAAGGCGATTTCCACCACGCCAATAGCTGGCTGCCGAACTTCGATCGAACCGAAGCCGCCAAAGAGGAGTTGCAGTACTGACATGCCGAAGATTCTGATTCCCACGCCGCTGCGGCAGTACACCGACAAGGAGAACGCGGTCACCGTTTCGGGTGGAACCGTGGGCGAGGCGCTCGACGCATTGACCGGCCGCTACCCCGACCTGCGCAAGCAGATTTTCACCGAAGAAGGCAAGCTGCGCAGCTTCGTCAACGTGTATCTGAACGACGAAGACATACGCTACCTGGGCAAGGCGGCGACGCCGGCGGCGGAAGGCGACACGATTTCGCTGGTGCCCTCGATTGCCGGCGGCGCGACCGCTGTTGCGCTGGCGCCCTCCAAGGACGCGGTGCCCGCGCTTTCGAACGAAGAGATTCTGCGTTACAGCCGACACCTGATCATTCCCGAAGTCGGCATGGAGGGCCAGCAGAAGCTGAAAGCGGCCAAAGTGCTGCTGGTGGGGGCGGGCGGTCTGGGCGCGCCGCTCGGGCTATACCTGGCGGCGGCCGGCGTGGGGCGCATCGGCCTGGTGGATTTCGACGTGGTCGACTTCACCAACCTGCAGCGGCAGGTGATTCATTCGACCAAGGACGTGGGCCGCAAGAAACTCGATTCCGCGGCGGAGAAGATGCTGGCCATCAACCCGCATATCGCCGTCGCCCGCCACGAAGTCGCGCTCACGAGTGAGAACGCGCTCGAGATCCTGAAGGACTACGACATCGTGGTGGACGGCACCGACAACTTCCCTACGCGCTACCTGGTGAACGATGCCTGCGTGCTGCTCGGCAAGCCGAATGTGTACGGCTCGATCTTCCGTTTCGAGGGCCAGGCCACCGTGTTCGCATACCAGGGCGGGCCATGCTACCGCTGCCTTTATCCCGAGCCGCCTCCTCCCGGCCTGGTGCCGAGCTGCGCCGAGGGCGGCGTGCTGGGCATACTGCCTGGCACCATCGGACTGATCCAGGCCACCGAAACCGTGAAGCTGATTCTCTCGATCGGCGAGCCGCTGGTGGGCCGCCTGCTGCTGTATGACGCGCTGGGCATGCGGTTTCGCGAGCTGAAGCTGCGCAAGAATCCCGAGTGCCCGGTGTGCGGCGCGCACCCCACCATCACCCGGCTCATCGATTATCATCAATTCTGCGGGGTGCCAAGGCAAGAGGCAGCGCCTGCTCAGGAGGCCAAGGTGAACGACGGCGAAATCGACGTGACAGAGCTGAAGCAGAAACTGGATCGCGGCGACCAGTTCGTGCTCATCGATGTGCGCGAACCGCACGAATACAAGATCGCCAGCATACCCGGAGCCAGGCTGATCCCGCTGGGCGAATTCGCCAAACATACGGCCGAGTTCGACAAGAACGCGGACATTGTGATTCACTGCAAGAGCGGCGCGCGCAGCGCCAGGGCCTGCGGCATCCTGCGCCAAGCCGGCTTCACGCACGTCCGCAACGTGGTGGGCGGCATCCTGGCCTGGTCCGACAAGATCGATCCCAGCGTGCCGAAGTACTGAGGGCGCGAGAAGCTACCGGCGCAGTACCCACAGCAGCAGCGAAAGCGCCACGCTCAGCAGGATACAGGTGGTCAGCGGAAAATAGAAGCTCGAGTTCTTGCCGTGGATGAAGATGTCGCCCGGTAAGCGGCCCGGCTTGAACGGCAGCCGTCCGGCGAAGCGGATCAGCACCCCGGCCGCGATCAGCACCGCGCCGAGCGCGATCAACAGGCGGCTGGCTCCCATGCTTTCCAGTGTAGTTCGCGTCGATATACTCGACGCAACCAAGCGGGGGATTAGCAGCCTAAGGTAGCAAAGATACGCTTCCAATCGTCGATATTGGGCAGTGTGCCCCCGTTGGCATCCTTAGCTTCTTTCAGCACGCTGCATAGGCACGCTGCCCGTTCCTTGCCGCCGCCTTGGGCAATGAACCGGTCTCGGCACCCGTTCAGCCGCTCCAGCATGGCAGTGACCTCCTGCTCAGAGAAGGTCGAATAGGCCGTGCTTGCCCTTGCTGCCTCCTGTTGCGTGTCCTTTTCGTCCCTGTGCTTTCTGTAAGCGTCGTAAACGTCAACCGATGACGTGGTCGCATCGAAGAGAGCCTTGATCGATGCCAAAACTTCGAGCCAAATCTGTGGGGAAGCCATGCCTCAAGGATTCTATCAGACTGCGGCCTCATAGAGGCGATGTCTTTGGTAGTTGCTACTCATTGTGTCAAGTATGTCGGCGCCCGAATTCGCCAACCTCGCACTGGCGCGTCCCCGCGCTCAGTACTTTGCCAGCTCCTCAAAATCCACGTTGCCGCCGGAAAGAATCACTCCCACCGAGCCAATGCCCGGCGGCAGCTTGCCGAACAGGACCGCCGCGGCGGGAACTGCGCCGCTCGGCTCTACCAGCACTTTGAGCCGCAGCAGAAGGAACTTCACCGTCTGGCGGATTTCGTCGTCGCTCACCAGCACCACGCCTTCCGCCAGTTGCCGCAGCACGGGAAAGGTCAGCGCGCCCGGTTGTGGCGCGCGCAGCCCGTCGGCGATGGTGTCGGCATGAAGCACCATGATGCGCTCGCCGGCCGCGAGCGACAAGAACGTGTCATTGGCGCCTTTGGGCTCGGCGCCGAAAACGCGGATCGCGGGATGGATGGCTTTGGCGATGGTGGCGCACCCCGCAAGCAGGCCGCCGCCGCCGACCGGCGCGATCAGCGCGTCCAGCGGTCCGGTCTCTTCGAGCAGTTCGAGCGCGGCGGTGCCTTGGCCAGCCATAATCAACGGGTGGTCGAAGGGCGGCACCAGCGTAGCGCCGGTTCGCTCCAAAATGCCGGCGGCGATCTGCTCGCGGACTTCGGTGTACCGGTCGTAGGTCACGATGGTGGCGCCGTGCTCACGCGTCGCTTCCATCTTGGCGCGCGGCGCATCGTCCGGCATCACAATGGTGGCCCGGGTGCCCACATGCTGGGCGGCGATCGCCACCGCTTGGGCGTGGTTACCCGACGAATAAGTCACGACGCCGCGCGCGAGCGCGTGCGCGGAAAGCGAGAGGATCAGGTTGGACGCACCGCGGATTTTGAAGGCTCCGCCGCGCTGCAGGTTCTCGCACTTGAAGAACACGCGCGCCCCGGCGCGGGCGTCGAATCCCGCGCAAGTGAAGACCGGTGTGCGGCGCGCCAGCGGGCGTATGCGCTCCGCCGCCTGTCGGACGTCACTGGCCTGGATAGCTAAGCTCATTCGTTCCAGAATAACCGCAGCCGCTCGCGCGCGCTCATTCCGACGCGATTCGATATCACCACAACGCCGCGCTCGCGCGAATCGTGTGCATCGGTGGCCAGAGCCGGCTCCGCGCGGAAGCGCACCACCATATCTTCGGCGCCCCGCGGCAGTGGCCACAGCAAGGTAGGCACCGGCATACAGACTAGGCCGGCTCCAGTTTGCTCCCAAGCAACCGTGCCGGCCAGCGCCGCTGTGCCGTGGGCGGCAAGAGCTCGTCGGGAAGATAGGATCGATGGCCACCGTTCGCGGCCACGCGGCACCATTGGCACGGATGCGGAAAGAAAACTCCCGTCCGGTATGGGCCACAATTAACCAAAGTGGGCCTTGGCAGTGGCGCTCTGTCATGGTACTTATAGAACTAGCGCTTTGTAGTACTAATAGTACTCATCTTGGTCAAGGAGGCTCGGCTAATTCATGTCAACGTTCAAAACTCTCGTCAGAGCGGCAATTCCAGCCGCAATCATGAGCTGCACTCTCATCGCGCAAACCAGCATCGTTCCAGTGGGCAACAGCGGCCGGCTCGTCAGTACGATCAGTGTAGACCGCAGTGTTTATTTTCCTGGTGAGGAAGCCGTGCTGACCCTGACCACGCGCAACGTGGGTTCCGCTCCGCTGGAGGTTGCGTCGCCGTTCTCCGCTTTCGGCTGTTTCGAGCTCTCGCGCTTGTCTCCAACGGGCTCGATGGTCCCACTTTTTGCGCGGCCGGTGTGCCCGCTGCGGCTGGTCGAACCGGCTGGCTCAAAGATGGTTTTGGCGCCGGGCGAAGACAGCAAGGTTGCGGTGAGTGGCGATGACCTGTGGCCTGGCTCCAGCGCCTCTACCGTGCCCGGCACGGCTGGCTATTACCAGATCGCGCAGGGCGTTTCCGGCGCATCGGCGATCTTCCGGATCGCGATGCCCCACCTGGAAGCGGCCACGGGGGTGCGCATTAACGACATTACTTACAGCGATCCGGCGACTAAGCGCGAAGTTCGCCTGCCGGCTTACATGCACGTCTTTTCCCTGCGGTGGAACAACCAAAGCTATCTCTGCGTCGCCCTGTCCCCCAGCCTGCGGGACAAAGCCGTGGCCACCGATGGGGCCGGAAACGTGACGGCCGTCGGCGTTCCCTATCGGCGGCTGGCCACGCTGCCGGGCCCCATCGCCTCGGTGGCGGGCACCGCTAACGCGCAGGACAATCTGGCGATTACGTGGGCGGATACGAAAGGCGCCAGCCAGACCGTGCTGGTGGCTGGCAACCGGCGTGGCGGCGACGCGGAAGCCGTTCAGGTTGGTCTGGACTCGGCTTATGAGAGATTGACTTCAGCCGACACCCTGCAGTTCTCCGCCAACGTTGCCGGTGCAGCCAACCGCAACGTGTTGTGGAGTGTTTCGCTCGCTCCGGGTGCGCCGGCAGGCGCCCAGGCCGGAGTAGTCACTGCCGCAGGCGTCTATTCGGCCCCGGCGGGAATTGCCAGACCCTATGCGGCGATCATCACCGCGCAAAGCCAGGCGGATCCATCCAGATCCGCCGTCGGCGTGGTTGCTCTGCAGCCGCGGAATGAGAATACTCTAGCGACGGCCGGTGGCGGCGGCTTGACCTTCGCGGCCAAGTCGCTGGCCACCGTCTCCTCTGGCCCGGGCCAGTAGGGGGCTGGGCTTCACAAGATGGCGCGTCGAACGGGGTGTTGTACCCCCAACAGCCCGCGGCCGAGCTGTTACTCCTCATCAGCTCGTCCGCGGGCTTTCTGTTGTGCCCGCAGACAGGCCTGGCAGCAAAACAAAACTGATAGTGGCAATTTAGATCTCTAATATCCTCAATGGCATGAGGCTTGCTAACATAGGAATCGACTGTTTCATGGAGGGTTCCTGTGTCCAAGGGTTTTGTCGCCATCAATGTGGAACGCTGTAAAGGCTGCTCTTTCTGTGTGGAGTTCTGTCCCACCCATGTGCTGGCTCTCTCTTCCGCTTTCAATTCAAAGGGCTACCATCCCCCGCATGTCGTAGCGTCGGACAAGTGCAGTGGCTGCGACCTGTGCGGAATGTACTGTCCCGACTTTGCGATCTATGGAGCACGCTATGCACGCTGACCCCAAAGGGGTACTAACAGGTGTTCATTTTCTCGACGGTGATTACGCGTGTTGTGAGGGAACACTCGCAGCAGGTGCGCGATTTGCCGCAGGCTATCCGATTACGCCATCGACCGAGGTAGTCGAACGCTTTGCGTCGAGAATTCCCACAGTCGGCGGAATCTTCATACAAATGGAGGATGAACTGGCCGCCTCGATCGCCATTCAAGGAGCCGTCTGGGGTGGCGCGAAGGCGTTCACCGTCACTTCGGGGCCGGGCTTTTCATTGATGATGGAACATATCGGGTACGCGGCCATTACCGAAACTCCGTGCGTGTTTGTGAATGTGCAACGCGGCGGTCCTTCGACCGGCCTGCCGACGCTGCCGGCGCAGGCCGACATGATGCAGGCCCGGTGGGGATCGCACGGCGACTACGGCATCATCGCGCTCTGCCCTAACTCCCCGCAGGAGTGCTTCGATCTCACCATCACCGGCTTCAACCTGGCCGAAGAGTTCCGCGTCCCGGTGATGATGATGCTCGATGAGTGCGTCGGCCACATGACGGAAAAGGTGGTGATTCCGCCGGCCGACCAGATCGAAGTGTTGCCGCGGCGATACACGCGCAAGCCGCCCGCCGAGTACCGCCCGTTCGAGCCGGATGGAACCCAAGTGCCGGAAATGGTCAAGGCGGGCGATGGTTACCGCTTCCACGTCACCGGACTGACCCACGACGAACGCGGTTACCCCAGCATGGAGGTGGGCGCGCAGGACCGCCTGGTGCGGCGTCTGGTGGACAAGCTGAGACCGTTTTCCAACGGGCGCGCCATCTGTGACACCGCCGGCCTGGAGGATGCCGAAGTGGCGGTGGTCTCCTACGGCATCACCTCGCGCGTGGCGCAGCGGGCGATCGAGCTGGCCCGCAAACGCGGCATCCGCGCCGGCAAGTTCCGCCTCATTTCCGCCTGGCCTTTCCCCGAGCAGCACATCGCGGATCTGGCCGGCCGCGTCAAGGCGTTCGTGGTGCCGGAGTTGAATTTGGGCCAGATGGTGCATGAAGTGGAACGCGCCGCGGCCGGCCGCGCCAAGGTCGTCTCCGTCACCCACGCGGGCGGAACCGTGCACGACCCGGAAGTAATTCTCAAAGCCATCGTGGAGGCGGCCCAGTGAGCGAACAATTACTCGAAGTCGAATGCGAGATTCCCGAGGGTTCCTTTAACCCGGTCGAGCCGTTTCTGCGCACCGAGCGCATCCCGCACATCTGGTGCGCGGGATGCGGCATCGGCACCACCGTCAATTGCTTCACGCGGGCGCTGCTGGCGTCCAAAGCCGATCTGGATAAGGTAGCCGTGGTCTCCGGCATCGGCTGCGCCGGGCGCGTGGCCGGTTACATGCGGCTGGATTCCTTCCACACCACGCACGGCCGCGCCATCCCGTTCGCCACCGGTTTGAAGCTGGCCAACCCGGAACTGCAGGTCGTGGTCTACTCCGGCGACGGCGACCTGTTCGCCATCGGCGGCAACCATTTCATTCACGCCGCGCGCCGCAACATGGATATCAAAGTGATCTGCGTGAACAACCTGACATACGCCATGACTGGCGGGCAGACCGCTCCCACCACACCCAGCCACGTCATCAGCGCCACCGCGCCCTACGGCGTTTTCGAGCCGGCCTTCAACCTGGTTCACCTCGCCGACGCTTGTGGAGCCTCGTACGTTGCCCGCTGGACCACCTTCCACGTCAAGCAGCTCGCTCGCTCCATGGAAGAGGTTCTCAAGAAGAAGGGCTTCGGCTTCATCGAAATCGTTTCGCCCTGCCCCACGCTATACCAGCGGCGCAACAAAATGGGCGACGGGCTGGACACCATGAAGTATTACAAGCAGGCGAGCAAGATTCGCCACGGCGCGCCGACGGCCGAATGCAGTCTGACCAAGAGCGGCGAAATCATAGTCGGCAAATTCGTCGATCGCGAGCGGCCCGATTACTACGAACTGCTGCAAGCGCAAATGCACGAAAGCCTGGGCGACCGCTACGCCGAACCGGAAGTGGGGTGCTCGGAATGCTGACCGAAATTCGAGTGGCCGGCTTCGGCGGTCAGGGCGTCATCCTGGCCGCCACCGTAGTGGGCAAAGCCAAGGCTATTTTCCAGGGCGGCTACGCCACCATGACGCAGAGCTTCGGCCCGGAGGCGCGCGGCGGATCGTCGAGCGCGCAGTGCATTCTCTCCGACGATCCGATCCTTTACCCTTACATCACCCGCCCGGACGTGCTGGTGGTCATGTCGCAGGAAGCCTACACCCGCTTTGCGCCCGAGCTCAAACACGGCGGGATTCTGATCGTCGAGCAGGACTTGGTGCACCTCGGCACCGTGCCCGCGGGAGCGCGAGTCTATGCGGTTCCCGCTACCCGTCTGGCCGAGGAGCTTGGCCGCAAGGTGGTGCTCAACATCGTCATGGTAGGGTTCCTGGGCGCCGTCACCGGCCTGGCGGATGCCGACGCTCTGCGCAACGCCGTCAAGGACTCGGTGCCGCCGGCGCTCGAAAAACTCAACCTGCAAGCGTTCGACAAAGGCTTCGAGTACGGTTCGCACTTGATGCAGAAGCTCGCCGAAGAGGGCCAGGCGGAGCCGGTGCTGTCGGTGGAAACCGAGGCGTAAGCGTCTCGCCGGTTCGTCGCGCCATTTCGCAATTACCATAGCGTCTTCTCGCACCGACGCGGGCGAGGCATGCCTCGCCCCTACAGAGGATTCGTAGGGGCCGGGCACACCCGGCCCGCCCAGCGCGCGCTAAAAGGCTGTTTCGGATCTCAAATCCCGACCAGTAAGTTATACTCCGAACGGTCCGGGCGTCAAGGCGGCCTCTTCTCTGCGGATGCGGCCGGCTAACTCTCTACGCAGCCCACGCTGACCGGTGGGGATGGGCCATCGCTGGCGCCGCGCCAGACCAGCGGTACCTGTCGAGAATTGCTCGCACCGCTGGTGTAGCACCTGAACGGCTGCGAGCGTTGCTGCCGGAAGAGCTTCGTCCGGCGGAGGATCGCTATCCGACGTCTGGGGACCATATGACCGTGGGCTTCTGAAGCGCCGGTAGGACAGTCGATCGGTTTTTGTCGACTGTCTCCCGCCGGCATTGACAGGCCACAAAAGGCGATGGCCCGTCCCACCAATCTCCTGAGATTTCTTCATTTTTGCCGAGTGCGCTACAATCACAAATGCCGCGTCCGGGCCACGAATGGCCCGTGCGGTCTCGAGTGTCCCATGATGGCAGCCACTGGCACACGCTCCGAGGAATTTCGCGACCAACTGGCGAAGCGCGTGCTGGTCGCCGATGGCGCCATGGGCACCATGCTGTACGCCCGCGGCGTGTTCCTCAACCGCTCGTTCGACGAGCTGAATCTCTCTGCGCCGGACCTGGTGCGCGGCATCCATCAGGACTACATCAAGGCGGGCGCGGAGATCCTGGAAACGAACACGTTCGGTGCCAACCGTGTGCGGCTGTCGGCTTTCGGCATGGCCGAGAAGTTGAAGGATATCAACCGCGCCGGAGTGCGGCTGGCGCGCGAAGCGGCGCGCGAAACGGCCTTCGTGGCTGGCGCCGTGGGTCCGCTGGGCGTGCGCATCGAGCCGCTCGGCCCGACTTCATTTGCCGAAGCGCGGGCGGCCTTCCGCGAACAGGTGGATGCGCTGGTGGAAGCCGGCGTCGATCTGCTGATCTTCGAAACCTTCGGCAACCTGGATGAGCTGCGCGAAGCGGTGCGGGCCGGCCGCGACTCGATCGGCGACGCAGTTCCGATCATCGCTCAGGTCACCATCGACGATTTCGGCCACTTGCCCGGTGGCGCGGATCCGGAAACTTTCACTCGCGAGATGGATTCGTGGCCGGTGGACGCGATCGGCCTGAATTGCTCGGTGGGCCCGAAGGCCACCCTGGAAACTATCGAGCGGATGCTGGCGGTCTCCTCCAAGCCGATGAGCGCCATGCCTAACGCCGGCTTGCCGATGCGCGTGGAGGGCCGCAATATCTACCTCTGCTCGCCCGAGTACATGGCGCAGTACGCGCGCCGCATGCTGTGGGCGGGCGTGAAAATCGTCGGCGGCTGCTGCGGAACCACGCCGGATCACATCAAGCTGATTCGCTCGGAAACGCGCTCCCTGCAGCCGGGGCAAAAGACGTTAGCGGTGACGGTGAGTGACCGCGAGGCGCCGTCGCAGGCGCTGGCTCCGGTGCCTATTGAGCAAAAATCCAAGCTCGGCGCCAAGCTGGCCGCCGGAAAGTTCGTGGCCTTCGTCGAGATTCTTCCCCCGCGTGGCGTGGAAGCCTCACGCGAAATCGATGGCGCCCGCCGCTGCGCGGAAGCCGGCATCGATGCCATCAACGTTCCCGACGGGCCCCGCGCCAGCGCGCGCATGAGCGCCCAGGTCACCTGCCAGCTCATTCAGCGGGACGCCGGCATTGAGGCCGTGCTCCACTTCTGCTGCCGCGACCGCAACATCCTGAGCATCCAGTCCGAGCTGCTGGGCGCGCACACCGCCGGCATTCGCAACCTGATCTGCATCACCGGCGATCCGCCGCGCATGGGCGCGTACCCGGATGCCACCGCGGTCTTCGACGTGGACGCCATCGGCCTGGTCAACATCGTGCGCAATCTGAATCACGGTCTGGATATCGGCGGCAACCCGATGGGCTCGCAGACCGCCCTGCTCACCGGCGTGGGCGCCAATCCGGGCGCGCTGAATATGGACGAGGAAATCCGCCGCTTCGACTGGAAAACCGAAGCCGGCGCCGAATACGTGGTCACCCAGCCGGTGTTCGACTTGAATCTGCTGGAAGCTTTTCTGAAGCGCATCGAACACGCCAAGCTGCCGGTGATCTGCGGTGTCTGGCCGCTCACCAGTTACCGCAACGCCGAGTTCATGGTGAATGAGCTGCGTGTGCCGGTTCCGGAGGAATTCATGGAGCGCATGCGCCGCGTGGACGACGCCGACAAGGCCCGCGCCGAGGGCGTAGCCATCGCGCGCCAGATGGTGGAACGCATTCGCACGATGGTGCAGGGTGTGCAATTGAGCGCGCCGTTCGGCCGCTACCAGATGGCGCTCGACGTAGCCGAGGCTATCGGCTCGCGCTGAAGATACATGGCAACCGACCTGGTCGAGATCGATCCTGAGTCACCCCAGCCAGAAGTGCTGGAGTGCGCCGCCGCCGCCCTTCGCCGCGGCCAGGTGGTGGCCATCCCCACCGATGCGCTGTACACGCTGGTGGCCGACCCGTATAACCTGAGGGCTGTCACCCAGGTGTTCAAGGCCAAAGGGCGCGAGCCGCACCTTTCGCTGCCCATTCTGATCCGCGATACGCTGATGGCCGAAGAGCTGGCGAGCGAGCTGAACAACCGCTTCTTCCTGCTGGCGCGGCGCTTCTGGCCGGGCCCCCTCACCATCATCGTGCCGGCTTCGGCCAGGGTGCCGTTGAAGGTCACCGGCAACACCGGCCGCCTGGCGCTGCGCCAGCCGCGCTCGGCAGTGGCGAGCCAACTTGTGGCGCTTACCGGCCAGCCGCTCATCGCCACCAGCGCCAACATCTCCGGCAGCCCCACCTGCGCGAGCGGCATCGATGTCTTCGCGCTGATGGATGGCCGCGTGGACTTGGTGCTCGATGGTGGCACCTGCACCGGCCTCGGTTCCACTACAGTCGATATCACCGAGCCCTACTGGCGCCTCATCAAACCCGGCGCCATCGACGAGAAGGCCATTGCGGAGTGTCTGCAATAGCCCGGAGGTGGGGCAAGGCGCTTTCGCCGGGCGATCGCGCGCTCGATCAATCGCAACCGCGTGGGTTCTTTGACACGCCGGGATTGCAGCGGGTTGCGCCCAACGCTCAGCGGTGAGACGCCGGACGGGGCCTGCACCAGAGGCTTAGCTTAGCGAAACATGGGCTGGGCTTCTTGAACGGCTGGCTGCATGGCGACAACCGGGACCGCTGTAATTTGCGTGGCGATCGGATTCCCCACGCGCATAGTTCTCCAGTCGTACGCGAATTCCTTGCCGCAATCGAGACAAACCACGTAAGTACCCAGGTGCGTGGCATTCTTCATCGTCATGGCGCCGTTTCTCCGGCCGGGCGTCATAGGGAAAGTTGTGCGCGAGTGAGCGCATCCAAACAGCGTGTTAACCAAAGAGTGAAGCATATCGAGCCCTCCTATCATTAGATTAGACACACCAGCATGGGAGAACGTTGCAGATTGCCGGTTAAAGATGCTCAATAACCAGCTCCAGTACTTCTGGTGCATAGCGCGGGGTGGCGCAATGTTACAGGCGGGAAGCGATGGATTCGGCGATCTGGCGGCCGTGAAACCGTCCATTTTCAATAAAGATTTCGTTGGTGTGCATGCCGGCGACGATTACACCGGCCAGGTAAATGCCGGGGCGCTCGCTCTCGAGCGTGGCGGGATCGGTACGCGGTTTCTGTGTAGCGGGATCCAACGTAATTCCGCTTGCAGAGAGGAAATCCAGATCGGGGCGATAGCCGATCATGGCAAAAACAAAATCGTTTTTTAATGTTCTTTCCCCGTCGGGCGTCGCGACGCGAATCAAACCGGGGAGGATTTCCACAACACGCGAGTGGAAGTGAGCGCGGATCTCACCGCTTTTGATGCGATTCTCCAGGTTTGGTCTGATCCAGTACTTAACGTGACTCGAGATCGCTGCTTCGCGGTGAATCAGGGTGACGCGCGCGCCGGTCCAATTCAACTCCAGCGCGGCGATGGCCGCCGAATTCTGGCCGCCAATCACGGCCACATCGTGGTCGTAATAAGGATGCGGCTCTTTGTAATAGTGCAGGACCTTCTCGAGTTCCTCACCCGGCACGCCGAGCATGTTTGGTACGTCATAGTACCCTGTGGCCAGCACGATTTTGCGTGACAGGTAGAGGCGGCGGGCACCGAAACGATCGGTCGAATGAACTTCGAAGGCGTTGTTGGCGCCGGCGATGCTTTCCACCCGCTCATACTGGCGAATGTCCAGTTTGAAATGGTCCGCCACGCGCCGGTAATATTTGAGGGCCTCATGCCGGTTGGGCTTTTCGTTGAGGCTGGTCATCGGAATGTTGCCGATCTCGAGCAACTCGGGCGTGGTGAAGAAAACCATGTTGGTGGGGTAGTGGTAAATGGAATTGACCACGCAGCCCTTTTCGATGAGCACGGTATTAACGCCGCGGCGCTGGAGCTCGATGCCGCAGGCGAGGCCGGTTGGCCCGGCGCCGACGATGAGTGCGTCAAAGGATTCGGTCAACGGAGTGGATGGCATGGGCCGGCTACAATCGCCTCAGCTAACTTAGTCTGCTTTCCAAGTCGCGGTACACGTTTTCAAGGGCTTTGTCGACGCCGGCCGCATCCTTGCCGCCGCCCTCGGCCATGTCCGGCCTGCCGCCGCCTTTGCCGCCGAGCGCTTGCGCGACCGCGCCCACCAGCTTGCCGGCCTGCACTTTGGCGGTGAGGTCCTTGGTGACAGCGGCCACGATGGAGACGTTGCCTTCATCGCCAGAGGCCAGCACGACCACTGCGGACTTCCACTTGTTGCGCAGCGAATCCGCCAGCGAGCGCATCTGCTGGCGGTCCATTCCTTCGAGCCGCGCGGCGAGCACCTTGGATCCATTCAGCGTGCGCGCCTGCGTCTCCAGCGCGCCGGCGGCGGATTGCGCCAGTTTCTCCTTCAGTTGTTTGAGCTGATGTTCGAGCGCGCGCTCATTGGCGAGCAGTTTGGCGACGTGATCGGCAAGCTCGGGCTCGGAAGCGTGCACGATGTCGGCGACGCGGCGCAGTGCGCCCGACGATTCCTGAAACTGGCGCAGCGCGCCTTCGCCCGTGATAGCTTCGATGCGGCGGACGCCAGAGGAGATGCTGCCCTCATAGACGATTTTGCAGAGGCCGATATCGCCGGTGCGGCGGACGTGCGTTCCGCCGCAAAGTTCCTGGCTGAAACCGGGCACGCTGACCACGCGCACCTGTTCGCCGTACTTTTCGCCGAACAGCGCCATGGCACCGGTGGCGATGGCCTGATCGAGCGGCATGACCTTGGTGCCGACCTCGGTGTTCCGCAGAATCTGCTGATTAGTGAGCCGTTCGACTTCTTCGATTTCGGAGGCGTCCATGGCGGCGTAATGATTGAAGTCGAAACGGAGGCGGCCCGGGTCCACCACGCTGCCGGCTTGCTTCACGTGCGCGCCCAGCACCTGTCGCAACGAAGCATGAAGCAGATGGGTAGCGGTGTGATTGCGGCGCGTGGCATCGCGCAGCGGCGTAGCGACGCGCGCAAAAACCGTGTCGCCCACCGAGATGGGCGCATGGGTCAAAATGCGATGGACGATCAGGCCGGGAACCGGGTAAAACGCAGCCTCGACGTCGGCCACTTTGTCGGTTAGATCCGCATACAGTTCGCCGCGGTCTCCAACCTGCCCGCCAGCTTCGGCGTAGAAAGGCGTCCGGTCGAGCACTAACTCGGCCTTGACCGCGGCCGGCAGCCGATCGACCGGCTGGCCGTCAACTACCAGGCCAATCACGCGCGCCTCGGCGTCCAGTTCGTCGTAGCCGAGGAATTTGGTGCGGCCCTGCTCGATCAGTCTTTGATAGGCAGGAGCGACGGCGCTCTTGTCGGCGCCCTTCCAGCTTGCGCGGGCGCGTTCGCGCTGCTGCTCCATTTCCTGCTCGAAGCCGGCGCGATCGATGGCGAGCGAATGCTCGCGCGCCATGTCCTCCTGCTCGTCGAGGGCCAAGCCGTAGGTATCGTAGAGCTTGAACGACACGGCGCCAGGAATGACGCCGGAGACTGACTTAATGGCGTCGTTGAACACCTTCTCCGCCACCAGGAAGGTAGTGGCGTAGCGATGCTCTTCGTCCTTGACGACGCGGGCGACGCGCCCGACGCTTTCCATCAATTCGGGAAACGCCGGCTGCATCAACTCGGCCACGAAGCCGGTTAGCCGATAAAGGAACGGCTCCTGCCGCCCGATCATGCGGGCGTTGCGCATGGCGCGGCGCATGATTTTGCGCAGCACGTAGCCGCGGCCTTCGTTGGAAGGCAGCACGCCGTCGTGAATCAGGAAAGCCGTGGCGCGGGCGTGGTCGGCGGCGATGCGCAGCGCCGTATCGATTCGAGGAACGGAGCCGTAGTCGAGATGGAACAACTCAGCCGCTCGATCGATGATCGGCCGGATCAAATCCGTCTCGTAATTCGAGATCTTGCCCTGCAGCACGGCGCAGGTGCGCTCCAGGCCCATGCCGGTGTCGACCGAGGGTCGCGGCAGGGGAGTGAGCTTGCCGCTCGCGTCGCGGTCGTACTGCATGAAGACGAGGTTCCAGATCTCGACGAAACGGTCTCCGGCATCGCCGGGAAAGGCGACGTCCTCTTTGCCCGGGTCGGCGGCCTCCGGTCCGAAATCGTAGTAGATCTCCGAGCATGGCCCGCAGGGACCGGTCTCGCCCATCTGCCAGAAGTTGTCCTTTTCATCGAGGCGGAAAATGCGGTCTTTGGATACGCCCGCGACCTTCTGCCAAAGCCGCTCGGCATCGTCATCCTCGCGGAACACGGTGACGTAGAGCTTGTCTTTGGGCAGGGCGAATTCCTTGGTGACCAGGTCCCAGGCGAATGCTATCGCCTCGGCCTTGAAATAGTCGCCGAAGGAAAAATTACCGAGCATCTCGAAAAAGGTGTGATGGCGGCGTGTGTAGCCCACGTTTTCGAGGTCGTTGTGCTTGCCGCCGGCGCGCACGCATTTCTGGGTGCTGGCGGCACGCGAATAGGCGCGCTTCTCGAGGCCGAGGAACGTGTCCTTGAACTGGTTCATGCCGGCGTTGGCGAACAGCAGAGTCGGATCGTTGACGGGCACCAGCGAGGAGCTGCGCACCACGCGGTGGCCGCGCGCGGCAAAGAAGTCGAGAAAACGCTGTCTGGTTTCGTGACCTGTCACGGAGATTCCTATGGGGCGAGCGGTTAAATCCAATTGTAGCGAAGCTGGCGAGGTAGGACAGACCATCGCTTTTCGTGGTCTGTCCAGCAACGGTCGCCAGCGCGCGGCAAACTGACAGACGACAAAAACCGATCGTCCGTCCTACCTCACGCTACCGGCGCGAGCGGGCGCGCTTGTGTCGGGCGACTCTCGAATCGGCTAGCATAGTCGATTGATCTCCGTCGTGGTGGTGAACTGGAACCGTAAGGAGTTGCTGCGCGCCTGTCTGGACTCGCTCCAGCGGCAGGACGAGGTGGCGTTCGAGGTCATCGTGGTGGACAACGGATCGGCGGACGGCTCGGCCGAAATGGCGGAGGCGGAGTTCGGCGTGCGGGTGATCCGCAATCGCGAAAACCGGGGCTTCTGCGCCGCCAATAACCAGGGCATTGCGGCGGCGCAGGGCGACTTCGTGGCCCTGATCAACAACGATGCCGAAGCCGCCGAGGGATGGCTGGCCGCGCTCCACCGGGCTTGCTCCGGCGCGCCGGATATCGGCATGGCCGCCAGCAAAGTGCTGGTTTGGGAAGATCCCGGCCGCATCGATAAAGCCGGCCACCTGATTTTCCCCGACGGCCAGAATCGCGGACGCGGCAGCGGCGCGGCCGACCACGGCCAGTACGATCGCGAAGAGGAAGTGCTTTGGCCGGATGGGTGCGCGGCTATGTACCGCAAGCGCATGCTGGACGAGATTGGCGGCTTCGACGAGGACTTCTTCGCTTATGGCGACGATGCCGAACTCGGCCTGCGCGCGCGCATTGCCGGTTGGAGATGCATCTACACTCCGCAGGCCGTGGCGCGCCACCATCGCGGCTCGACCTTGGGCAAGGACTCGGTGCGGCGGCTCGAACTGATCGAACGGAACCGCCTGCTGCTGGCCATGAAGCTTTTCCCCTGGACCCTACTGCTGCTCAATCCACTGTTCTTCGCGGCGCGTCTGGCCGCCGGCGCGCTGGCCGCGTGCCGCGGCGCTGGCGACACGGCTTACTTCCCTGGCCTCGGCGGCAAATGGCGCCTGGTGCGGGCACTGGCTGTAGGCCAAGTCGAAGCTTTGCGCCTGGTGCCTCGCATGCTCCGCAAACGGGCCGGCCTGCGCCGCATTCGCCGTCTCTCGCCCGGCCAAATACGGCGGCTGATCTGGAACAGCCGGCTGCGTTTGAGGGACGTGGCATGAGCGACTGCCTGCTGTGCGGCTCCGAAAGCGCCGCCGCGCTGTTCCCCGCCACCGACCGTCTGCATAGAACCACTGCGCGCAGCTTTACCATCCTCCGGTGCGGCCAGTGCGGCTTGATGCGGCTCGACCCGCAGCCCGCGCCCGCCGAATCGCGCCAATATCATCCCGAGAACTACTGGTTCGCTCCCGATCCAACCACCGCCGGCCGTCTCGAAGAAGCTTACCGTCGCCTGGTGTTGCGCGATCACGCGCGCTTCGTCGAGCGCGCGCTGGGCGATTCCGGCGTGCGTGGCCCCTTGCTCGACGTCGGTTGCGGCGGCGGGCTGTTGCTGGGGATGATGCGGGAGCGCGGGCTGAGCGTGGTGGGGCTGGACAATTCCGCCGCCGCTGCCGCCATCGCCTGGAACCGCCAGCGCGTGCCCGCGGTTTGCGGTGAGCTGGAGCATGCTCCGCTGCGCGCCGGCGGGTTTGCCGCCATCACCATGTTTCACGTGCTCGAGCACGTTCACGACCCGCGCGCCTACGTCGCCGCGGCGCATCACCTGTTGGCGCCGGGCGGGCGGTTGATCGCGCAGACGCCGAACGCCGCCTGCTGGCAGTTCCGCCTGCTTGGCCGCGCCTGGAGCGGACTCGACGTGCCGCGCCATCTGTTCGATTTCCGATCGAGCGACCTCGAACGGCTGCTCGAATCCGGCGGCTTCACCGTTTTGCGCCGCAAGTATTTTTCCTGGCGCGACAACCCGGCGTCTCTGGCCAGCAGCCTGGCGCCGGGCCTGGACCCGATGGGGCGCCGCACGCGCCGCGTGCAGGAAAGCTCCGCCGCGCGCATCGCCAAGGACCTGGCGTACTTCGCCCTGGTGGCGGCTTCGTTACCGTTCACGCTTTTGGAAGCCGCCGCGGGCGCCGGCGCGACGGTCATGATCGAGGCCCGCAAGCCATGAGATACCAGGACATCGCCTACCGTCTGCCTGGCCCGCTGCGGCGGCACGTTCTCTTCGTTGAGGCCGAAATTGAAGAGGCCGTGGCCGCTCTGGCGCGCAGCCTTCCGCCTGGAGTGCGCGTGCTTGATGCCGGCGCCGGCGAGAACCGGTACAAGCACCACTTCGCGCAGCAGCGCTATTGCGGCGTGGACCTGGCGGTGGGAGATGCCAACTGGGACTACAGCCATCTCGATGCGATCGCCGACCTGACGGCCCTACCTTTTCGCGAGGGCACATTCGATGCCGCGCTGAACATCGTTACGCTCGAGCACCTGGCAGAACCCGCGCGCGCGCTGGCCGAAATCGGACGCGTGCTGGCCCGCGGCGCGCCGCTCGTGGTGGCCGTGCCGCAAGACTGGGAAACCCACCAGGCGCCGCACGACTACTTCCGCTACACGCGTTATGGCCTGCGGTGGCTGCTGGAACAGGCCGGTTTCGAGGTCGTCGAGTTGCGCGCGCATGGCGGCTATTTCCGGCTGCTCGCGCGGCGGCTGCTCAACGGCTTACAATTCTTTACAGGCGGCATTCGCTGGCTCGGCTTCATTCCGGCGGCGATTCTGGTGGTCC
Organism: Bryobacteraceae bacterium; assembly: GCA_049511495.1. GTDB lineage: Bacteria > Acidobacteriota > Terriglobia > Bryobacterales > Bryobacteraceae > Bog-375. The sequence goes on from JBEKXZ010000007.1 coordinate 144,304, forward strand.
CGCCTGCCCTGATCCTGCCGTTTCTGGACGGATCTGACCGCGACCGCAATTTTACGCTAGGGCACGTGTGCCTGGCGCGCAGGCGCTGACGCGCCGCAGGGCCTTCGAAGCGGAAAGGACAAGCTTGGACGGAGCCATCGTCATCGACAAACCGGAAGGCTGGACCTCGCACGACGTGGTGGGCAAGGCGCGGCGCATTACCGGCATCAAGAAGATCGGCCACCTGGGCACCCTCGATCCCATCGCCACCGGCGTGCTGCCGCTGGTGCTCGGCCGCGCCACGCGCCTGGCGCAGTTTTACACCCGCAGCGACAAGATCTACGAGGGCGTCATCCGCTTCGGCTGGTCGACCCGCACCTACGACCGCGCCGGCGAGCCCATCAGCGAGAAGACCGAGCCGCAGATCGATCCGGCGGAGCTCGAACGGGCGCTCGAAAACTTCCGCGGCGAGTTCCTGCAAACGCCGCCGCCGGTGTCCGCCAAGAAGGTCGCGGGCCGCCGCGCCTACCGACTGGCGCGCGAGTCCATGGTTGTGGAGTTGGCGCCGGTGCCGGTGGAAGTTTATGAGCTTACCCTGCTCGAGCTGGCTGGCCCGCTGGCGCACGTGCGCGCGCACTGTTCCGGCGGCACCTACCTGCGCTCGATCGCCCACGATTTGGGCCAATTGCTCGGCTGCGGCGCGCACCTGGAAAACCTGCGCCGCCTGGCCAGCGGCGAATTCGAGATCGCGCAGGCGCGCACCATTGCGCAACTGGAATCGCTGGCCGCTGATGAACGCCTGATCGACGCGCTGGTTCCCGCCGCGCAAATGCTGCCTGGCATGGGCGCCGTTTTCGTCGACGACCTGACCGCCAGCCAGATCCGCGACGGCCGCAATTTTCCCGCTTCCCCGTTCCGCTCGCAGCCGGCCTCGCGGTATGTCAAGGCCGTGACGCGCAATGGCGATCTGGTCGCCATCGGCGAAGCCGTGTTGCCGAATCTCTATCACCCGGTGGTGGTGCTGTAACCGGGACCTGGTAAAGCGGTGGACGCCGAATGCGAGCGCGAGATATACTGATTATCGCTATCGAATGACAATAATGAAAAACGATTTCGATAATCGCTTCGAGTACCACGATCTTTGCTCGGGCCTGATCCGTCTCCATATTCTTTATCACGCCGTCCAAGGGCCGATCTTCGGGCTCGAAATGGCCGACGAGCTGGCGCGGCACGGTTATCGGATCAGCCTGGGAACCCTTTATCCCCTTCTGCACGGGCTGGAAAAGAAGGGATACCTGCGCTCGGTGGAGAAGCGCAAAGGGCAATCGATTCGCAAAGTATATCGGGCCACGCCCTTGGGAAGAAAGGCTCTCAAGGCGATGAAAGCAAAAGTGAGTGAGTTATTTGGGGAGCTCATTGAAACCCGGTAGCCGAATGTGCCAGCTCCCAGCGCTGGGAATATCCCGGGCGCTTGCGGTGCTGGTTTGCGTTGCAACGGCTGCTCTGGCGGGTCCTCCGTTTCAGACGGACGATCCGGAGCCAATCGACTTCCAACATTACGAGTTCTACACGTTCGCGGCTTCGGACGGCACCCCGGTGGAAACCGACACGGTTGGCCCGGCCCTGGAGTTCAATTGGGGAGCCCTCCCCAACGTGCACCTCCACATCATCGTGCCCGCAGCGGCGATTCTGCCGGCGAACAACCCCAGCTTGGCGCCCGCCGGTATGGGTCCGCGAGCGTTCGGTCTGGGCGACATCGAAACGGGAATCAAGTACCGGTTCGTGCAGGAGACGAAGCATCGTCCCATGATCGGAACATTTACGATGTTTGAGCTACCGGCCGGCAGCGCCGCAAGAGGTCTGGGAGTCGGCAAGACATGGTATAAAGTGCCGATCTGGGTGCAGAAAAGCTCTGGCCCATGGACAACCTACGGGGGCGGCGGGGTGACGCTGGTGAATGCACCCGGTTATCGTAACTATCCGTTCGCGGGCTGGTTGGTTCAGCGCGACATCGGCAAGAAGTGGACGCTGGGAACCGAGGTTTTTTTTCATGGACCGGAAGGAGTGGCGACACCACAGACGAGACCGGCGACGCTGGTCGACATAGGCGGCTATTACAAATTCCGCGATCCTGGATTTCAGTTCCTGTTCTGTTACGGCCACACCGCGATAGGGCAAACCGAAAACTACGCTTACCTCGGTCTCTATTGGACTTGGGGTAAGGGCGGGAAGCCGGGCGATAGCGATAAGCCCGCAGGCACGGCATTCAACGGCATGGCTCCTCCAGGCCTCATGGGACGCATATAGGGTCGCGGCGTCCCTCGAAAGGAGATGCATTGAATATCTCGACCAGCGACGTAATCCTCCTCGCGCATGCCGCATTCGGCGTCACCGGGTGTCTGGCGGCTCTGTGGGTGTTCGTTGAGGCGCTCAATGCACAATCCGGGAACGCCGCGCGTATTCGGGCAGCCGCTCTGATGACGGCGCTCTCGATGGCCGCCGCATGGATCTGCGGCGGATATTGGTACGTTCACTTCTATCCGGCCGAAAAGGCAGTGATTCTCATGGGACCCTGGCCATTCGCCCACAATCTCTTTATGGAGACGAAAGAGCACCTGTTTTTAATCACGGGCATTCTGGCATTTCTCCTCCCGGTCGTGGCTCGGGAAAAGCTGTATCCAAATGCCGTTGCCCGCAAGCTGGTGCTTGCCGTGGCGGCATTGATCGTGATTACGGGGCTGGCCGTGGAAGGCGCCGGTGCGGTGATCGAACACGGGGCTAAAGTCGCTCTGCTGCGAGGCGGCTTGAAGGGAGATCGATAATGAATTCCGCAACGGCTCCAGAACTCCCGAAGCTGACAGCCGTAAGCTCGGGCTTTGTGCTTGCAGCCGCGATAACCGCGTTGTTCAATACCGCTCTCGCCTGGGCGCGGGACGCGTACGCTCCCCTGAACGGCATCCTGAAGTCGCTCACCGGCAATCCATGGATAGCGCACTGTTTGGCCGATCTGGTTCTCTTCGCCGGGCTGGGATTCGTCTTCGCGAAGACCAGGGCGGCGGAGAAGATAGATCCGAGCCGCCTGATCGGAGCTCTCATAGCAGCCGTGGCTATCGCGGCGCTCGGGCTTGTTCTTTGGTTTGCGTTTGTATAGAGCCTGATGCAGCGCGGCTGAAGGTCGCCCGCTGCCCTCTCCCGCCGTTACTTCTTTTCGCCTTCCTGCTGGTGGTGGCGCCTGCGGGCGGCTTCGTGGTCGGCGCGCAATTGATCGTAAAGAGGCTCTTGGTCGGGACGCAGAATGGCTTTCACTTCTTCCACCTGTTTGTCCCAAGCGGCGCGGCCCCGATCGTTCATCTCCTTGTGGATCTGGTCGAACTGCGCGCGCGTGTCGTCGAAGATCCGGTTCAGCTTGGCGATCTGCGCGTCGTCCAGCTTGACGCGCTGGCGCATCTCCTCCAACACCCGTCTCCGCACCTCTTCCGGATCTGGCGCGGGACCCTTGCGCGCGCCCGCCGCGTCCGGCAACAGGTTGTGGCCAAGGACGGGAGAAGTCAGGTAGAGGTGGTAGCCGAAGACGCCGCATATGGCGCCGCTGACGAAGATTGCCAGCAGACCCAGAAACGCGAGAAAGCGGGACTTGGGCATGAGAGTCGGCTTATCGGCCTGGTTCGTTCAACTCCAGCCGCACCGGTCCGACGTTGTCCGGCGTATCCAGGGCATTGGCTTCGGCCAGGGCTTCCAGGTAGTTCACCTCGGAGGCCGGCGTGGCGCGCGGCAGGGAGACGTACACGCCGATAGCGATGGTGACCGCTGCCGCCACGGTCACGAAACTTCGCACCATGCGCTCGAAAGAAAACGTGAAGTTCCGCCGCGAATCGATCCGCCGCCACAGATCGGGCATGAAATTTGCGCTGGGCTCCGGATCCGGGCAAGCTGCCCGGTATGCCCGCCAGACGGAATCCAGTTTGTCGTCGTCGCCCTGCGTTGGGTACATCGCTTCCTCGCTCCAACGGCCTCAGCCGCTCTCGCTCTTCCGTTCCGCCGCCTCGAAGGCCTTCAAGACCCGTTGCCGCGCCCGGAATAAACGGACCTTAAGAGCATTTTCCTTGACCCGATAGATCTTTTCAAGCTCCCGCAATGATAATCCTTCCACTTCTTTCATTAATAACAGAATGCGGTCCGCTTCGGAAACCGCGCCCAGCAGCGAATCCACGGCCTCGCGAAGCTTTTTCCGTTGCTGCCGGTCGTGCTCGGCCTTGCCACCGGCCGCCGCATCCGCCATCATAACCTGTTGCTCGGACAGGTCGGACATGCGGAACTCCGGCCGGCGCCGCTGCTTGCGCAGGTAATCGTAAGCCGCGTTTGCCGTGAGCCGGTACAGCCACGGTTCAAAGACCTCCGGTGCCCGCAACTGGTCGAGCGAAAAATACATTCGCAAGAAAACTTCCTGTGCGACGTCCTCGACATCTTCCGTACGGGCGATCAAGCGGCTGATCATCCCCATAGTGCGCTTCCGGTACGCCAGGACGATTTCGTTAAATGCCGCACTTTCACCCTGTTGCGCGCGCCGGACAACCGCGAAGTCTACCAGCATGCCACACCGCCCGCGGCCGCTGGCTCGGTCCTGGACTTCACTAGCATAGGCGTAAGGACATATCCACAGGTTACAAGGTCCGCGGCGCGGGAACCGTCCGGCAGCCGTTCGCTGCGATCCCCCGAACCGCGATGATAGCCTAAAGGCATGCGCTTTTCCGAGTCCATTTTTTCCGGCCGCTTCCAGATCACGCACCACGACCTGGAAAGCTATCTGGCTGAAGCGCTTTCCGCCGGCGGAGATTACGCCGACCTGTACTTCGAATACCTGATAACCAGCTCCATCGGTATTGACGAATCGATGGTCAAAACCGCTGCCCAGGGAGTTTCGGTAGGGGTCGGCGTCCGGGTGATCGCCGGGGAACGGACCGGCTACGCCTACTCGGACGACCTTGCCCCAGAGAAGATCCGCAAGGCGGCACGCGTGGCGGCGCATATCGCCCGCGGCCCCAGCCATGTGGACAAGCTGAGCCTGAGCGAAGGCCAGCCGCACAATCTGTACCCCGTCCTGATTGCGCCTACGGAAACAGCCTTCAGTGAACGCGTGGAGCTGGTCAAACGCGCCGACCGCGCCGCGCGCGCTTACGATTCCCGCATCTTTCAGGTGCAGGCGGTTTACGCCGACAATCTGCGCGAAGTCATGGTGGCGACGAGCGATGGCGTGATGACGCTGGACCGCCAGCCGTTGGCGCGCCTCAGCGTCTCCGCGCTGGCGCGGGTGGCTGGCGGGGCGCCGCAACGGGGCCACGCGGGCGGCGGCGGGCGCGTCGAGCTGGATTTCTTTCTGCGCGAGAAGACCCCCGAGCATTTCGCCCGGGAAGCCGCGCGGGAAGCGGTGGCGATGCTCGATGCCGTCGCCGCCCCGGCGGGCGAAATGACGGTGGTGCTGGGGCCCGGTTGGCCGGGCATTCTGTTGCATGAAGCCGTCGGCCATGGCCTGGAAGCGGATTTCAACCGCAAGGGCGTTTCCGCCTTCAGCGGCCGCATGGGCCAGCGGGTGGCCAGCGAATTGTGCACCGTGATCGACGATGGCACCATCTCCCACCGGCGCGGCTCACTTAACGTCGACGACGAAGGCCACCCCACGCGCCGCAACGTGCTGATCGAAAATGGCGTGCTCACCGGCTACCTGCAGGACAAGCTCTCCAGCCGCCTGATGCACTCGGCCTCCACCGGCAGCGGCCGCCGCGAAAGCTACGCGCACATCCCCATGCCGCGCATGACCAACACCTTCATGCTGGGCGGCGAGAGCGATCCCGGCGACATCATCCGCTCGGTGCCCAAAGGCCTCTACTGCGCCAATTTCGGCGGCGGCCAGGTGGATATCACCAGCGGCAACTTCGTGTTCTCGGCTTCGGAAAGCTACCTCATCGAAGACGGCAAGCTGACCCGGCCCGTGCGCAATGCCACGCTTATCGGCAACGGCCCCGAGGCGTTGAAATACGTCAGCATGGTGGGCAACGACCTGCGCCTGGACGAAGGCATCGGCATCTGCGGCAAAGAAGGGCAGAGCGTCCCGGTAGGCGTCGGCATCCCGACCTTGAAGATCGACAGGATGACGGTGGGCGGAACGGGGTAGGGGCGCAGGCCCCCGGCCCGGGCTCCGCAAGGCGCGTCCGCGCCTTTATATAGACGTGCCATTGTTGCTCTATATAGAAGCATGATATAGTCGAAGTAGATATGCTGTCCGTATTGATTCAACTCGACGAGGAGACCGCCAGGAAGCTCGAAAGAATCGCTCCAGTGCGGAAACGCAAGCGGGCCGAGTTTATTCGCGAGGCAGTGAAGGAAGCCATCCGGAACCGCGAGTTTGCCCGCATGCGGGAAGCCTACCGCCTGCAACCCGACTCGGCGGCCGAGGCTGATGACTGGTCTTCCGCCGAGGAATTCCAGCCGTGACGCAGTTCGAAATCTGGTGGGCCGATCTGCCCAAGCCCGCGGGACGGCGCCCGGTGCTTTTGCTGAGCCGCGACGATGCGTACGACTACCTGAACAAGTTCATAGTGGCTGAAGTGACCACGAAAATCCGCAACATCCCAGCGGAGATCCCGCTGGGCCGCCGGGAAGGCATGGCGAAACCTTGCGTCGCCAACTGCGACAAACTTAGGACCGTGCCTCGTCAGGCGTTAGATGCGAAGATTTCCCGGCTGGCAGCGGCACGGGTGCCGGCGGTGAAACGCGCCGTCGGCTACGCTCTCGGGTGGCGCGAGCTCATGGACATCGAGGGGTAACGCTCCGCCCGTTATTAGCAAATCCGCGTCCAAGACGCTTGCTGATACGCCCGTCACACCCGCCCGGAAACGCAGGCTGGCGCGGCTGGCGAAACGACCCGATGCGGAGATCGATTTTTCGGACGTTCCCCCGCTGAAACGGAGCTTCTGGGAGAATGCCGTCCGCAGTCCGTTTTAACGCCCCGTCAAGCAGCAATTGACCGTGCGTTTGGACGCCGATGTGGTGGCTTGGCTCCGCCAACCGGATGCTCCGTGCAGCTATGCGGGAGAGCATCGGCAAGAGCGCCTGAACTTGAGAGCCCTCGCGAGCGGGGCCTCGACCCCCGCGGCAGGCCGGTCCCAAAGGTGAAACGCGCCGTCGGCCACGCGTTCGGTTGGGGTCCTTTGTGAGACAACTCTCCAGGCGGCGCTTCGTGCTCAGGCCAGACCCGATACGTTATGAACCGTGTTTAACGAAGCGATCAAAGTCCCGATGTAGATCTGCGTCAACGCAGGGCGCCGGTTTCACTAATCCCTGAAGTCCAAGGGTATTCTGTCGCCCCGTTCAAGCGCGGATATGGCGGCTCTAATGTTGCTCTTAACGGTGTCGCTCATGTCATTCACCACGCGCCGCTCTCCCGTGAGGCGATTCGCCACAATGTGTTTCGGTCCGCTGACGACAACACCCTCGTTGGCCAGTGCCCTCCTGAGCGCTTCCATTGCGCGGACATCCCCGATCTTTCCCAAAGCGCGCGCGGCCTGACTGCGGACATCCCAGTAGCGATCCTCGGTGGCTGCAATTAGCCAATCAACAGCCCTCAAGTCGCCGATCTGTCCCAAAGCAACTGCGGCAAAGGTCCTTGCCCCGTCGTCGCCGTTCCTTAGCGCGAGAAGCAGTTGCTCGGTTGCAGCAGAACCAAGCTTCATGAGCTTCTTTGCCGGGCCGATCTTGTTGGCCTTGTACATGAGCTCCTCGACCAGGCGAACCACTTCCCCGTGCTTGTCGGATTTGCTATCGGCCGCCTCCGGTTGCTCCCCGAATGATGCAGTGGCGGGTGCAGCTTTCTTGTGCTCAAGTTCCTCCCGGTTGCGTTGACGTCCCTGCTCGAATTCCTGCTCCTCCTCTGGAGAGCCCTTGACGACACCGATGCCGCTGCAATCCACACACAACTCGTCAAGGGTGGCAGGCAGCCGTAGAAGCACCTGCCACCACGCCCGGCTGACGATTCGCCGGACCCTTCGGGAGCCGTTACAGGTTGGACACGTCTTGGGCATTCGCTATCTCCCTTCGGCCAAGATACCACTTTGTCCCGCATTAGCAGCGTCTGCGCGGGGCCTTCTTCCTGTCTCGAACAGGGTGAGTTTCGGGACGGGCGTCGACAGCCTGTCAAAACGTGTGACCTTCAGAGAAAAATGACGGGCTTTCTTCGGCGCTATTTGACGTTCGCGTTCGCGCGGCGTCGCCGCCCCCGCAAGCGGTCCTTTACGCAGCGGCTAGTAGGGCGACGAAGCCGGCACTATTTTGCGGATGCCTACGGCGTTTTGCAGCAGTCATCCGCGCCTCGTGCCGATGAACACGCAATCTGGGATACTTTGCGATCCCGCCTGGTTCTCTACGGGCGATGCCAAGCCAGTTCGAGACCTCATGCGCGATCTGGAAAGGGTGAATCGCGGCGAACCTTGAGCGAACCGTTTGCTCCATTCGAATCGAAACTTGTATAATCCACAGATGCTAGGAATACCCTGGAGCACAATTGCGCTCGGCTCGCTGTTGCTCATCTCGGCGTACTCAAAAGGAGGACAGGAAGTGCAAACTCCGCAACCTGAAAAGTCGAAGCCGCCCGTCAAAATGGAGCAGCGCGGGCGCATCCTTGGAATCGGCGGTGTCTTCTTCAAATCCGCTAATCGTGATCAGATGCGCGAATGGTATGCGAAGCATCTTGGACTCGCTGACAAAGGCCAGGGCGTGATGCTTCCGTGGCGCGAACACGACGACCCGCAAAAGGAACACGTTACAGTTTGGACTGTTTTTCCCAGCTCCACTGACTATTTCGGTCCCAGCCACCCATCGTTCATGATCAACTACATCGTGGACGATCTGGATGCTCTGCTCGACCGCTTAAAACAAGAGGGAGTAAAGATCAACGCCAAACGAGGGGATGAATCCTACGGTCGCTTTGCCTGGATCTATGACCTGGATGGGAATAAGATTGAGCTCTGGCAGCCGCCGTCCGCAAAGCCCTAAGGGCCTTCCACTGCACTTACTCAATCAGCTTTCTGTAGCTGCGGTCCCGTAGTCGTAGAATGGCCGGAAATGCTTTGCGCCTGGTCATCTCAATATCCGCATCGGCCGACTCCGCCCGATCAGTCGCGCAGTGTAGAGGTTAACAGATGATGTTGTCGAAGCGGCCCGCAGCGCCCTCGTCATTGGAGCAACATAGCGTGAAGGCCGCTGCAGAAAGCCCGCCAGTTTTCTCTGAAGGTCACATGTCACCGCGAGGCTTGTGGCGTCCCGTTTTGTTGTCCCGTTAGGGGCTGCGTTATGTGCGGATGCGCCCACGTCTTTCCTGCCTCGCGATGTTAGCCTGTGATTATGCCTTCCGGTGAAAACCACTTGGGCGAGATGGCTCGGGACGTGGTCCGGCTTGCGCTCGAGGCGGGCGCGGGCGACGCGGAGTGCACCATCGAGGAAGGCGACGAGTTCTCCGCGAGCGTCCGCATGCGCGAACTGGAGAACCTGAAAGAGGCCGGTTCGCGCGCGGCCGGGCTGCGCATTCTGATTGGCCAGCGCACCGGCTCGTCCTACACTTCCGATATTTCCGCGGAAGGCATCGAGCGCCTGGTGAAATCGGCCATCGAGCTGGCGGAAGTGACCACCGACGATCCGCATGCCGGTCTGCCGGAGCCGGAGGAATTGGGCGCGCTGCCGGGCAGCCTGGATCTCTATTCGGAGGACGTCGACGGCCTGGAGACCGATGATCGGATCGCCCTGGCCCGCCGCGCCGAGGAAGCCGCGCTGGCCGCCGATCCGCGCATTACCAATTCCGAGGGCGCGTCGTTTGACAGCTACGCCGGGCGGCACATTTTCGCCAACTCGCGCGGCTTTGCGGGCGAATATCGCACCAGCTCGTGTTCGCTGGCGGTGGTGCCCGTGGCGCGGGATGGGGAATCGATGGAGCGCGACGCGTGGTATCATTCGGCGCGCTCGCTGGCTCTGCTGGAACCACCCGAGCAGATCGGCTGCACCGCCGCCGCGCGCGCTTTGCGCCGGCTTCATCCGGTCAAGGTTGCTACCCGGAAAGTGCCGGTGGTGTTCGAGCCGCGCGTCGCCGCCTCGCTGGTCGAAAACCTGTTCGAAGCCGTTCACGGCATGCTGATTTACCGGCACGAGTCGTTCCTGGCCGGAAAGCTGGGCGAGAAAGTGGCTAGCGAAAAGCTTTCGTTGATTGACGACGCCACCATCCCCGGCCTGTTCGGCACTTCGCCGTTCGACGATGAGGGCGTGGCTTCCCGGCGCACGGTGGTCCTGGATCGCGGCGTACTCAAGAGTTACCTGCTGAATACCTACGCGGCGCGCAAGCTGGGGATGAAGACCACCGGCAACGCCTCGCGCGGGCTGGCCGGCAACGCGGGCATCGGCCACGGGAACTTTTTCGTCGAAAATGGCGTCCTACCGCCGGAGCGGATTATTGCGGGAATTGCCGACGGGTTTTATGTCACCGAACTGATCGGCATGGGGGTTAATATTGTCACCGGCGATTACTCGCGCGGCGCCGCGGGTTTATGGATCCGCTCGGGCGAGCTCGCGTTCGCGGTTTCCGAAGTCACCATTGCCGGCAAGCTGCAGGACATGCTGTTGAGCGTCGAAGAGGTTGGCAACGACCTCGAGTTTCGTGGCTCGGTGGCCGCGCCCACGCTCAAGATTGGAGAGATGACCGTTGGCGGCAAATAAAACCGCGGGCCCTCGCCAGGCGGCCAGCCCGCAACACAACCGATTCTCGATTCCCCCGGCGGCCATCGTCATCGTCTTGGTGCTGGCCGCCGGCGTGGCCGGGTTCCTGTATTTGAACCGGCTCTCGCAGCAAGGGCCTCCCGCGCCGCCGCCCTTGACCGGCGCGGCGCGCGCCTACATCCACGACGGCTTCCTCAAGATCACCGACTCCGACATGCGGGCGCATGAAAGCTACCTGCACCAACAGGTCGTCGAAATCACCGGCAACATCACCAACACCGGCAACCGCGTGCTGGACACAGTGCAGATCGTCTGCGTATTCTACGATCCTTACGGGCAGGTGATTCTGCGCGAGCGGGTGGCTATCGTCAGCCGCAAGATGGGGAAGCTCGCGCCCGGCGAATCGAAGCCCTTCCGGCTGGCTTTCGACAACGTTCCGCAGAGCTGGAACCAGAGGATGCCGCAAATGGTCATCGCCGCCATCGATTTCGCGTAACGCTTATTCTGGGGCTCGTTGAGTCGCAATTGTGCCAACCCCTCCCTTACGCGATTGAACTGGTTGCTTCCTGACAGGCCCTTAACCTCGACACGAGGCGTAAGACGGTTTCCCGGCCCAATCCATCTCCCCGCAGCTCTGTTGTTACCATCGAATCATGGCAGGTACCGCGAGCCGAGCCTCGCGCAGGGCGTTCGTCGCCTCCGCGCTGGCCGCCCTCAAGCTGGCCGCGCAGAGCCAGAAGGGTACCGCGTTTCCCCCGGAGTGGCTGCGCTATGAGGACCCCACCACCGAGATGGAGGTCGTTCGCCTCACCGACTCCGCGTATTCGAGCGCGCTGCCGGCTTATTACAATCGCGCCGTGATGCGCAACAACGCCAGCCTGATCTGTGGTATCGACCGCACCGGCCAGCCGCAGGCCTTCCGCATCGACCTGAAGACCGGTGAGGCGCGCCAGTTGACCGAAGTTGCGGAACTGGACGTCGCGTCGCTGGCGCTTTCGCCAGACAGCCATTCATTCTGCTGCTTTGCCGGGCGATCTCTGCTCCACGTCATGCTGGGCACTCTGCGGCAGCGCGAGATCTACCGGATTCCGGACGGCTGGGAACGCTGTCCCGGAATGAGTTTGACGCCGGACGGCGCGCACGCACTTTTTGCCGAGCGGCGCAGCGAAGGCTCGCGCCTGCGCGCCGTCTCCGTGGCCCAAGGTATTTTCCGCACCGTGATCGAAGCGCGGTTTGCCATCGAGCATCCCCTGGCGCGCCCCGGCCGCGATCAGATCTTGTACCGGGAAGCCGGCGAAGCGCTCTGGCTGGTGGATTCGGGCGGCGCCAACAACCGCCGGCTCGAGCTGGCTCCGGGCCGCATCGGCTCCGCCCTGTGGAGCCAGGACGGAAAGAACGTCCAATACCTGAACCTTCCGGATGACCCTGCCCAGTTGCACGCCATTCGCGAGTTCTCTCCCGATGCCGCCGCCGACCGCCTGGTCGCCAAGACCAGCCAGTTCGCCTGCTTCGGCGCCAACCGCGATTCCTCCGTATTCGTCGGGGCCAGCGCCAACCGGAGCTCGCCCACGATCCTGTTGCTGCTGCGCGTGACCCGCCGCGAATTCACCCTGTGCGAGCACAAGGCCTCCAACCCGGAGACCGTGGCGCCGGTCTTTTCGCCCGATAGCCAGCGCGTGCTCTTCCAAAGCGATCGCGACGGCCACCCCGCCATCTATAGCGTTCATGTCGACAAGTTGGTCGAGCCGACCGACGCCGAGATCGGCTGAACCTGGGCTAGCCCAGGGCTAGCGGGCATTCTGGGGAGGCAAGGCGTGACGTCAGATGAAGCCATCAAACGGACGCAGGACAGCGCAGTTGAAATACGCGACCGGGCGCAACTGCCGGCTGCCGTCGTTTTACGAGATAGATCTCGCTGGAGGCGCCGCCGGAAAGCCGACCAAAGCCGCGGCGCGAGCTCGAATGACGCCGTCAGAGCAGCAGCCGGTCACTGGCGGTTTTCATGCATCATGCATGGCTTCCCGGGTCAGGGCTTGGACTGCTGTCACCGGAGAATTCTGCTATATTATCGCCGACCACCATGAACCGTCGTCAATTCCTTCTTTCGGCTGGCGCCGCGGGTTGCGCCTCGCGGGCCTTTTCGCAGCGGGCCGCCGCGTTGCAGAAGAAAATCAAGATCACCGACGTGAAGTGCATGATCGTCCGCGGCACGTGGGACTGGAATCTGATCAAGGTCGAAACCGATTCCGGCCTCTACGGCATCGGCGAAGCATACTGGGGGTGGGGCGTCAAGGATCTGGTGCTGAACAAAATGAAGGGCATCATCGTGGGCGAAGATCCCCTCAACGTCGACAAGCTTTATACCAAGATGCTGATGCAGAGCGCCGGTGCGGGCGCCATCGCGGGTGTCACGGTGAGTGCCGCCAGCGGCATCGAAATTGCGCTTTGGGACCTGTGCGGGCGCATTCTGGGAACCCCGGTCTGCAACCTGCTGGGCGGCCGTTTTCGCGATCGGGTGCGCTTCTATCGCACCATGCAGGCCGTGCGCAACCCCGAAGATCCGGCGGCGTGGCGGGCGCAGGTTCAGACGGCCCGCTCCGAAAAGTGGGGCTGGACCGCGTTCAAGTTCCAGGGCGACGGCGTGCCCCCCAGAGCCGACCCCGAATTCAAAGAACCCGGCCACGACCCTTACGCCCGCAATCTTACGAACAAGGATTATCGCCTGATAGTGAAGGGCATGGAGACGGTACGCGAAACGCTGGGGCCTGACGCGGATTTCGCCGTCGAATGCCACTGGCACTACGACGTGGAGGATGTCATCCGATTGGGGCGCGAACTGGAGCCGGTTAAGCCCATGTGGCTGGAAGATCCCGTGCCTCCGGATAACGCCGAAGCCATGGCGCGGGTGACGCACGCCATTGGCATTCCCGTGTGTACCGGAGAGAACCTCTACGGGCGGCAGGGCTTCCGCAGGCTGATTGAATTGCAGGCGTGCTCGGGAGTCCATATCGATATTCCCAAGTCCGGCGGGTTGCTGGAATCGAAGAAGATCTCGGATCTTGCGGATCTCTATTACATCTGGACCGCTTGCCATAATCCCGCGAGTCCCGTGGGCACCATTGCCTCATGCCACGCCGCCTCGGCCATGCGCGAATTCCGTATTCACGAATTGGCCAACTGGGTAGATTGGTGGCCGGACCTTGTGGTCCGCGAGGGACCGTTCTGGGAGAACGGCTATTTCACCATTCAGGACAAACCGGGCTATGGAATTGAGTTGAACCCAGACGTGGCCAAGGCCCACCTGGCCCCCGGCGAACAATGGTGGGGATGACTGCAATTCAGGAAAGCGCGCGGAGGGGGCTGCCGGTCTGGTCCATCATGCGCGGGTCTTTACGTCTTCCTTGACCCAGGCCGGAGCGAAGTGCATTGCCCCGTTCGTGAAGCCGCGGAACCAGGCCAGAATCTGCGCAGACCGTTCGCACTCGCCCGGTCGACCAGACCGTCGACAACCGTGAAATCAAAGCGCCCTTCCACCGGCTCCACGGTCTGCCATTGAATTGAATTGGAATCTGCACCGCGTGGACGTGGATGTGCCTGGCCATCGGCCACTGGTCGCCGCGATCGACTGCTGATCACCGCGCCAGGAACCGCGGGCAGTACGGGGACGGCACGTCCACCGGCTGCCCGGCCGGCGTCAGCTTTCCAGTCTCCTGGTCGATGCCGAACACCATCGCGATGTTGCTGTCGTGATTCGTCACCAGCAACCAGTGCGCGGTGGGATCCATGTCGAAGTTGCGCGGCATCTTGCCACCCGAAGGAACGTCCTGGATCAGGGTCAGCCGCCCGGTCTTCGCGTCCACCGAGAAGACGGCGATACTGTCACGCCCGCGATTTGACGCGTACACGAACCTGCCGCTCGGATGCACCTGTATCTCCGCACACGTGCTGTTGCCCTGGAAACCCTTCGGCAAGGTCGAGACGGTCTGCACTTCGGACAGGGCGCCGCGCCTGGTGTCCCAATCGAACAGCATGATGGTGTTTCCCATCTCCGTAATCAGATAAACCCAGCGCCCGTTGGGGTGAAATACCACATGCCGTGGGCCCGCTCCCGGAGCCGTCTTCACGAACGGTGGATCGTTGGGCGTCAGCGATCCGTCCTTCACGTTGAACTTGTAGACGAATAGCTTGTCCAGCCCCAGGTCCGCCACCAAAACAAAACGATTGGTGGAATCCACCCGGATCGAGTGCGCGAAAGCATGCGATTGCCGCTGCGGGTTCACGCTGCTGCCCGTGTGCTGCACGAAGGCGGTGCGCTCTCCCAGGCTCCCGTCGGTCTCCAGCGCCCACACCGCAATGTTGCCGCCATCATAGTTGGCCACGAAAACATAGTGCCCAGTCCGGTCGAGGCTGATGTAGCTGGGGTCCCCGCCGCCGCTCGGCTTCTGGTTGATTAGCTTCAGTTGCGCGCTGGCCGGATCGATCGAATATGCGCTCACGAATCCCGTCGAGTTGCAGGAGTACAAGCGGCGGCCGCCCGGCGCGATCACGAAATAGGCCGGCGCGGGAGTCTCCAACAGGAACGCAGGCTTGCTCAGCGCGCCCGTGACAGTGTCGAAATGGGAAACCGAGAAGCCCTTGCCGG
>JBEKXZ010000008.1:0-117821 GCA_049511495.1 Bryobacteraceae bacterium
AGCATCCTGAGCTGTGAGTTTCCAACTTCGCCGAAGTTGGCTTCCGTCGTCCAAACCTGAGCCGGAACGACCTTGCTACAGTGCCCCTCGGAAAGGAGAACTATCGCTCAACTTCGGATTTCAGGCTCAGAGCGGCTGGCAGGCACGCCCGGTCCGTTGTGGGGCAGGTTGGTAACCTGCGCGCCGATTGTCTATCGGCGCAGCCGGGCGCAAGCCCGGCCTTTTGTGCCCGGCCTTTTGTTCCCGTGCAGCTCCCAGTCACAACCCATCTTCCCCACTAATCCAATCACTTGGCCCCAAAACCCCTTGACGCGCGCCTTATCCTTGAATTGGGACTGTGGCGCCAGGCTCCGCTGCTAGTCCTTGTCCCTGGCCAGGGAACGTTGCACTTGAGTTGATACTGAACTTCCGGCGCCCCTTAAAGGCATGCGGGGTCCCCCTCGGGCTGGACTCTCGACGGAAGACTTTGGATTCCGGAATTCATGACCGCCGGCGGAATACGGATAGCTGCTATTGCCGCCCGCCGGATAACAGAGAGTAAGGAACGAATCGGCAAGGATGTGTCCGCCATCCAGCGGGCCTCAATCATCGAAGTTTCTACTCGAATCATCGGGTGGCCGATACGCACGGCGATAAGTCCGCATCAGCCCGGCCACCCGCAACGCACTCTTACCCTGTTCACTCATTCCTTCCGGTCGTACTGCCCCCGAACACTGCGCACCCGTGGCGGCCGGTCGCGCCTGGCCCGTTCCCGAGCCAGCCGATTCCCGTTCCGAGCCCGTGTTCAAAACGCAACTAACGCCAAATGTTTTAGATAGCCCGCCTGAATTAATCTCTTGCAATATGGCGAACAAAAAGCGAAACTATTGTCATGGCACTCGTCGGCATTGCCAGGATGGCGGCGCAGAGCACCCTGCTCGAAGCCAAGCGGCAGGTCGAGTATCTGGAGATGCCTGCCCGCAGCATCCTCAATCGGTCGAAGCCCGGCATGCCGTTTCAGTGGACCATCAACCCGTACCGAGGCTGCGAATTCGGTTGTAAATACTGCTACGCGCGTTACACCTTCGAGTTCATGGAAATGCCGGTAACGGATTTCGAGAACCGCATCTTCGCCAAATCGGCGGCGGCCCATCTGCTGGCGCAAGAACTGCGGCGCATCGACCGCCGGGAGCAGATCGCGATCGGCACGGCGACCGATCCTTACCAGCCGGCGGAGCGGCGTTACGGCCGCACGCGCTCCATCCTGGATGTCTTCGCCCGCCAGAAGGGCTGGCGCCTGGGCCTAGTGACCAAGTCGGACCTGGTGACGCGCGACATCGACCTGCTGCGCGAGGTGGCGCGGCGCAACGTGCTTTCGATCCACATGACCATCACCACCCTGGACGAAAAACTGGCGCGACTGTTGGAGCCACGCGCGCCGCGCCCGGCGCTGCGCCTGGAAGCGGTGCGCAAGATGAGCGAAGCCGGGCTCGCCGTGGGCGTGACCGCGAAGCCGGTAATGCCCGGGTTGACCGATGGCGAGCGCGCGCTCGACCGGTTGGGCAAAGCTGCCAAAGATGCCGGCGCGCGGTCGTTCCATGGCGGCGCCGTCTTTCTGATGCCCAGCGCGTTGCAGGTCTTCCTCCCGTTTCTGGAAAGGCATTTCCCCGAGCTGGCGCCGCGTTATCGCGAGCAGTTCGCGCAGAGCGCCTATCTGCCGAGAGCTTACAAGGACGCTTTGCAGGTCCGCCTGCAGAAGATCCGTGAACGCTACGGCCTCGACGCGGGTACGCTCGATTACAAGCCCGAGCTGTGGGTGGAAGAGCAGGGCGTGCTGTTTTGATGGTAGCCAGGTAGGACAGACGATCGGTTTTTGTCGTCTGTCAGGCTTTCTTGCTTGAGCGAGACATGACAGACAACGAAAGGCGATGGTCTGTCCTACCACCCACCTAGCGCTACAGTGAAGGCTGAATGGACCTTGCCGGTTTCGACTATCGCCTGCCGGAGGAACTGATCGCGCAGCAGCCGCTCGCTGACCGCGCGGCGTCGCGCATGCTGGTGGTGTACCGCGACGAGAACCGCTGGGAGGATCGGCTGTTTCGCGAGCTGCCGGAGTTCCTCCGTCCGGGCGATTGCCTGGTGCTCAACGACTCCCGGGTCTTTCCGGCGCGACTGTTCGGCCATCGTGCCGGCGTTCACGCGCTGGCCGTGGGCAAGAACAATCCAAAGCGCCGCGAGCATCTGAGCGGCCAGGTCGAGGTCTTCCTGCTGCGCCCGATGAGCGCCGATCAAAAGGAATGGGAGGCGCTGGTGCGGCCGGGACGCAAGATGCGCACTGGCGAGAGAATCCACTTCAGCGGCGGCCTGGAAGGCGAGATCGCTGCGCGCGGCGAATACGGCCAGCGGCGCATCCGCTTCGCTACCGTCGGCGACCCGTTCGAAGAGTTTGAAAAGATCGGCCACGTTCCTCTGCCGCCCTACATCAAGCGCGCCGATGAACCCGCCGACCGCGAGCGCTACCAGACCGTGTTCGCGCGCGAGAAAGGATCGGTGGCGGCGCCCACCGCTGGGCTGCATTTTACTCCTCAAATTCTCGACCAATGCCGAGCACGCGGCGCGATGATCGCTTGCGTCACGCTGCATGTCGGGCTGGGGACGTTTCAGCCACTGCACATCGCGCAAGTGGAACAAGGCCGCTTGCACGCCGAGCGCTACCAGATCGGCGCGGAAGACGCCGCCAAGGTGCGCGCAGCCAGTCGCGTGGTAGCCGTAGGCACGACCAGCGTGCGGACCCTCGAATCGGCCGCGCTGGTGGGGCAGGTCCCCGGCCTGCCGGGGCGCCTTTGCATTGAGGCCCGTCACGGCGAAACGGATCTCTTCATTTATCCCGGTTTCCAATTTCGCGCCGTCGGCGCCATGCTCACCAATTTCCATTTGCCGCGGACGAGCCTCCTCTTGCTGGTGTGCGCCTTCGCCGGCCAGGAGCTGGTGCTGGCCGCCTACCGGCACGCGGTTCAGGAGAAGTATCGGTTCTATTCGTACGGCGATTGCATGCTGATTGTGTGAGGGATCGGCGTTGCCCGCGGGGCGGGCATCCCCGGCCCTTACGTCTCAACTAGGGTCGGTTTCACGGTGGCGCGCTGGCGCGCACGCCGCATCAGGCTGGACACCAGCCGATAGACCAGCAGCACGGCCACCAGTACGCCGTACAGCACGGGCAGACGGATGTCCGATTTCACCAGCCAATAGTAATGCACCACGGCGGCGATGGCGGTCACATAAATCAGCCGATGGAGCCGTTGCCAGCGCTTCCCGCCCAGGCGGCGGATCCATCCCTTGGTGGACGTAAGTGCCAGCGGAATCATCAACACGAACGCGGTGAAACCGGCAGTGATGAACGGACGCTTGGCCACATCCTTCCAGATTTCGTGAAAGTCGAACAGCTTGTCGAACCACAGATAGGTGAGGAAGTGCAGGCAGCCGTAGAAGAACGCGAACAGCCCGATCATGCGGCGGAAGCGGATCAGGTCGGGGACGCCAAGTAGCTTGCGCAGCGGCGTAATGGCCAGCGTCGTCACAATCAAGCGAATGGTCCAATCGCCGGTGAGGTGGGTGAAGAAATCGAGCGGGTTCGGCGGCAGGCTCGGCACCAGGAAGCGCCACAAGCCGGTGGTCAGGTCCGGTTGCAGAACATACGCAAGGGCTACGGCCACCAGGTGCGCGAACGGCATCAGGCACAGCACGAACAGGAGGATCTTTGTCCAAGGGCTTTTCAGCATGGGCTAAATCCCCAACCCCGAAGTGGGCCGCCTCGTATCAGGGCACGGCTTCAGCCGTGCCGCAGGCAGCGCGCTTTCCGAGGGCTTTAGCCCCTGTCGGCTTCCCGGGGGCTGAAGCCCATCTGTTAGGTCCGCTTCCGGCACGGCTGAAGCCGTGCCCTGATACAAAACCGGCTGTTTCATGATGCTCCGCTGTAGGAATACGGGTTCGCCGACCTTCACTTCAAGTCCAAGTCAATAATTCTTGCGCAGATCCATGCCGGAGTACAAGCCGGCCACCTGGCTCGCATAGCCGTTGAACATTTGCGTGGGATGGTTCTTGAACAGCGACGGCAGCCGCTGCTCCTTGGCCTGGCTCCAGCGCGGGTGGTCCACTTCGGGGTTGACGTTGGAGTAGAAACCGTATTCGTGGGCGTTGGCCATGTTCCACGTGGTCGGAGGCTGGCTGCCCACCAGCTTGATTTTCACAATCGATTTGATGCTCTTGAAGCCATATTTCCACGGCACCACCAGCCGCACCGGAGCGCCATCCTGCGGCGGCAGCGTCTCGCCGTACATGCCCACGCACAGCAGCGCCAGCGGGTGCATGGCTTCATCCAGGCGCAAACCTTCTACGTATGGAAAATCGATTCCCGCCATGGCCGGCCGCGCCATCGGCATCTGCTTCAGATCCCAATAGCTCTCGAACGCCACATACTTCGCTTTCGCCGTTGGCTGGACGAGGTTGAGCAACGTGCTCAGCGAATAGCCGGTCCAGGGCACCACGATGGACCACGCTTCCACGCAGCGGTGACGGTAAATGCGCTCTTCGAGCGGCGCCAGCTTGAGGATTTCGTCCATGGAGAACTTGCGCGGCTTGGCGACGTCGCCTTCCACCGAGACCGTCCACGGGCTGGTCTTGAAGTTCTGTGCGTAGCGCGAGGGTTCGTCCTTGCTGGTGCCGAATTCGTAGAAGTTGTTGTAGTGGGTCACCACGTCGGGACTCGTCACCGGCTCGGTGGTGCTGAACGAGCTCTTGGCCAAGTTGTTGAGCTTGGTTCCGGCCATGGCCCGGCCGCGCGGCGACAGCAGTTCCCGCGCGGTGAGAAACGCCGCCGGAGCGGCGGCGAGGAACTTGCGCCGGTCCAGGTAGACCTGTTTCGGAGTGACGTCCGCCTGGCGAAGATCGGCAGGATTGCGGATCAACATATTCTGATCGTACCCCTCTCTGGCCTTGGACGCGGCCGGACCGTGGCCGGATTCGGAAACTCGGCAATCGAACCCTTGTGCGGTACCCAGCGCTTCCGGCGTCGCACATCGGGCCGGAGCAGTGGACTCCTGACATTCGTTATGATGGAATTTCCCCGTAAATGATTCTCGCTTTGGGTGGGCGTATTGCGGTTCGTGCTTCCCAGGTGGAGATGGTTGAAGTCGCCTGATCGGCCGGTTGCGGATCGCCTCCCGCTCCTAGTATGATGGAATTTCCCCGTAAATGATTCTCGCTTTGGGTGGGAGTATTGCGGGTCCGGACGGGTGGCCGAGCGGCTAATGGCAACAGACTGTAAATCTGTCGCTCCTTGCGAGCTACGGAGGTTCGAATCCTCCCCCGTCCACCAGAGTTTGCGGGGGCCGTTGGTAGAGCGTTCCATTCCGCTCCCGACGGGCCACGAGTTTCGCCGTTGTAGCTCAGTTGGTAGAGCGTCCGGCAAAAGAGTTCAGCCGTTGTAGCTCAGTTGGTAGAGCGCGTCCTTGGTAAGGACGAGGTCATCGGTTCAATCCCGATCAACGGCTCCAGATTTATAGTCGTTGATCGGTAGGGCGTCCGTAACGGAAGGTCATCGGTTCAATCCCGATCAACGGCTCCAGATTTATAGTCGTTGATCGGTAGAGTGTCCGTAACGGAAGGTCATCGGTTCAATCCCGATCAACGGCTCCAGATTTATAGTCGTTGATCGGTAGAGCGTCCGTAACGGAAGGTCATCGGTTCAATCCTGGTCAACGGCTCCAGCTTTACGTACAGTTGACTGCTCCGGAGTATTCCAAACGGGGCGGGCGGTGGGCTTCGGCATGTCCGGCCCGCGCGGGTGGACACAGAACTTAAAGGAGCAATCAAATGCCTCGCGAGATCATTACGTTCCAGTGCGCGGAGTGCAAGAATCGCAACTACACTTCGACCAAGAACAAGAAAACCAACACGGAACGGCTGGAACTAAGCAAGTTCTGCCCGCACTGCCGAAAGCACCAGCCGCACAAGGAAATCAAGTAGAATGGGAAGCGGGTGAGTGTGAGCCGGGCCCTCGCCGGGGGAAATGACCCAGGGGCGTAGGTTTAACGGCAGACCAGCGGTCTCCAAAACCGCGAGTGGGGGTTCGAATCCCTCCGCCCCTGCCAATCACCTGTTTTGAGAAGTTGCGAGTCAGGAGCAAGCGAGCGTTATGGCCGAAGAAAAGAAGAATTGGTTGCGGGCCACCAGGGACTACATCAACGAGCTGAAGCTCGAGATGCGGCGCGTCTCCTGGCCGAACCGGAAACAGGTGGAAGGCACCACGGGCGTGGTGATTTTCGCCGTCTTCGCCTTCGCCGCTTACTTCTGGGTGGTGGACTCCATACTCTCCCGGGGCGTCAAGGCAATTCTTTCGATCTTCACCAAGTAGGCGGATGATGGAAGCCGAAGAAAACGTGCACGGCGACGACAGGCAAGCGGCCGAAGCGGCAGACGAGCAGGCTGTGGCGCCCGAAGAGTCTCTAGCGGACGAAGTCGTTAACGGCGCCGCACCGGAGCCCGAGCCGGTCGAAGCCGCTGCCGGCGCCGCGCCGGAGGCTGAGCTTGCGGAAGTGGCCGCAGCGTCCGCCGAACCCGAGGAACCGGCCGCTGAAGCGCCTGCCGCGCCCGCCGCAACTCCGGCTTACGACGAGTCTTCGCCCAAGAAGTGGTTCATCATTCACACGTACTCGGGCTTCGAGAACAAAGTAAAAGAATCCCTGCAAACGCGATCGGAAGCTTTCGGTTTCGCCGATAAGATCGGCCAGATTCTGATTCCGACCGAGGAAGTGGTGGAGCTGCGCAACGGCAAGAAGGTCACCAGCCGCCGCCTGGTGTATCCCGGTTACGTGCTGGTGGAAATGGAAATGAACGACGAGTTGTGGCACGCGGTGAAGAACACGCCGCGGGTCACCGGGTTCGTAGGCGGCGGCAACTCGCCGGTGCCGCTGAGCGCGGACGAGGTCAACCAGATTCTGTACCGCCAGGCGTCTTCCGCGGAGCGGCCGCGCCCCAAGATGACGTTCGAAAAGAACGACTCGGTGCGCATCGTGGACGGTCCGTTCGCCAACTTTTCGGGGAAAGTGGACGAGATCAATACCGAGCGCGGCACACTGCGCGTGATGGTCACCATCTTCGGCCGGTCCACGCCCGTGGAACTCGAATTTCTGCAGGTCGAAAAGGCCTAATACCGCGCCAGCCGGCGACGGGCAGTTTTCCGGCGGCTGCGGCGAGAGGAATGTAAGAATGGCAAAAAAAGTTACCGCACAGGTGAAGCTGCAAATACCCGCCGGCAAGGCCACTCCGGCGCCCCCGGTGGGCACCGCGCTCGGGCCGCAAGGCGTCAACATCATGGACTTCTGCAAGTCGTTCAACGCCAAGACCTCGGGCAAGGATCAGGAAGGCCTCATCATCCCGGTGGTGATCACCATCTTCTCCGACCGCTCGTTCACCTTCATCACCAAGACGCCGCCCGTCCCGGTGCTGATCAAGCGCGCCGTGAACCTGGCCAAAGGCTCGGCCGAGCCGCACAAGACCAAGGTCGGCAAGATCAGCAAGAAGCAGGTGGAAGAGATCGCCAAGATCAAGATGCCGGACCTGAACTGCTTCGACCTGGAAGCCGCCATGCGCAGCGTGGCCGGCACCGCCCGCAGCATGGGTGTCGACGTGATATAGTCTTTCCTGCGATTCGTTTTCGTCTGCAGCACTGCGCGGCGTCTCTGGACGCCGCGTTTTTTTTGCGACCGCAGGCTTGCAGCAAAGGGCCACCCCGCCCAGTGCGGTTGTTCACGCGGGCAAGCTGACGCCGGCTGGTGGGCGATGGCGCCGTTCGATACAATCGGTCCTGTCAGATGATCTACGAGTTCGGTCCCTTCCGCTACGATGCGGGCCAGCGGCTATTGTTCCGCGGGGGCAAGCTGGTGCCCCTGGTGCCGAAAGCGGTGGACACGCTCCACGTTCTCCTGGAGCGGCGCGGGCAGGTGGTGGATAAGTCCGAGCTGATGAAGCTGGTTTGGCCGGAGACTACTGTCGAAGAGGTTGGGCTCGCTCGGAACATTTCGCTTCTGCGGAAGGTCCTCGACGACGAATCCGACCGGAACCCGTGCATTGAAACGATCCCGCGCCGTGGATACCGGTTCGCGGCACGGGTTTCGACGGCTAAGCCGGCGGATGCGCCGCAGCTCAAGAACCAACCATCCGGCTGGCGCCGGCGGTGGCTCATTCTGCCGGTGTGCGCCGCCGCTGCCGGTGTACTCGTCTATTACCAGTTCTATGTACCCTCGAGATATCTCCCGAGAAGCCACGGCGCCAGCCTGGCAGTGGTTCCGTTCCCGTGTCTTTGTCCGGGCATGGACGGAGACGGATTCTCACTGGGGTTGAACGACCTGCTTGTCTCCGACCTGTCCAAACTCAGCGGCGTGCAGGTTGTCTCGCCGAGTACGGTCCGGCGGCACCAGCGGGCAGGTGTTTCCATGGGACTGATGGGGCGCCTGTTGGGTTTGGATGCCCTGGTGGAAGGAACGGTCCAGAAACTGGACGAACGGCTCAGAATCGCGGTGCGCCTGGTTGACGTTCATACCGGTAGGGTGATTTGGGCAGAGAGCTACGATAAAGCCGCGAACGATCCCGCTGAAGCCCAGACATCTGCGGCGCGTGCGGCCACGGCGGAGATCGGCAGCCGCCTGGCGAGGGGCTCGGGTCACTGATTCCACAGAGCTTCAATATTCGCGAAGAGTTTTCGAATGAATTCCGAAGCTTTTTCCCCGTGAAATCAGCCGATCCTGAGATTGCGATGACGACACTTGCACAGCTCACATGGCAGGGTGCGGTAGCCGGACGTTGGGTCGCCCGGATCGGCGGGACGTTGATGGTCCTGTTCCTTCTCGCCTTTCTGGCCGGTGAAGGTTTTCCGCCTCTCGCGCAAATGACAACCCGGGAACAGTTTTATGCGCTGGGCTTCGGCAGCCTCTTCGTAGGGCTTGTCGTTGCCTGGTTCCGGGAAGGATGGGGCGGTCTGCTCTCCGTACTGGGATGGACATTCCTGGCGGTTGTCGCGAGAAGGCCGGCGTGGGATTTGCCGTTTTCGATTCCAGCCGCCATCGGCCTGCTCCATCTCGTGTGCTGGTGGCGTCTCCGGGGCCCAGCCCCGTGGTTGGAACCCAGAAGCGCGGCGGCCGTGACTCGCTTCAGGTTGCTTTATGTGGTGCTGTGGGTTTCCCTGGCCGCCTTCATACTCCTTTGTGCCAATGAGATGTTCGGCAATCCGCCGCTGATGACCCGGTCCGGCCAGCCGGCGGCAGAAATGGTTGGCACGTGGTCCGCCGCCCTCACCACTGTATCCGGGCGACCGCTTCCCCATGAAATCCCGGCTGTGCTCGCTATCGGTCCGGATGGATCGGTTGCGGGCGAGATCGGCGGCGCGGAGTTAATCAGCGGCCGGCTGCTGCGAAGCCGAAGCTGGTTCGGCCGGCTGATGAACTGGCGGACCGACTACGTGATTCGAGGCACCTTGTCGCGCGTAGTCGAGTCTTACGGCGGGACCGCCGGCGACCATTTTTCGGCGCCGGTGAGCTTCTCGGCGCAGGAGCTAGCCGGAAGTCTGTTCCTGTCGCATCCAGGCGCGCCAAAGCCGCTCGGGCTGCGACTCAGAAGGCGGTAGGTCAGGCGAATTCCGCTGGCTCTCCCGCCCGTGAGTCGTGGCCGGCACCGCCCGCAGCATGGGCATCGACGTGGTATGGTCTTTCCTGCGATGCGCGGCTCATGTCTCTGCCCGCTCACGAAGGAACGTTCTCACCCGATCGCGAAGCTGGTCGCGGATGCGACGGAAGGCGGCGAGGCGTTCCTCTTCAGTGCCCTGAACCGCCGCCGGATCTTCGAGGCTCCAGTGAATTCGTTGTGTCGCGCCCGGAAAGACGGGACAGTTATCGCGCGCGCTGTCGCAGACGGTCACCACGAAATCGAACTCTTGCCCGGCGAACTCATCGACCGACTTCGCGCGGTGCCCCGAGATGTCGATTCCGATCTCGCGCATAACCGCGATCGCTTCCGGCCGAACCTGGCTCGGTCTGGTGCCGGCACTTGATACTTCGTAGCCGCCGCCACCCTCCTCGCGAAACAAGCCTTCGCCCATCTGGCTGCGGGCGGAATTGCCGGTGCAAAGCACGAGTACACGCGTTCTCATCATGGTTGGTCTCAGGAGGCGGGCCGACTGCCGGCCAGGGCGAGGATGAAGCGCTCCATGACGATGCGGTCGTCGGGCCGCGTGTCGCGCATGCCGCGGTCGGCTTCGAAGGTCAGCTTGATGGCGCGTTCCAGTTGCGCCTGGCTGAACCTGGCGGCGGTCTGCTGCACCTGCTCGGCACGCGATCCCCACATCGGAACGCCGAGGCGCGCAAAATACCCCTGGATCTGCTGCGCGCTTTTCAGCTTGGCTTCACGCGCCACCAGCGCCATGCGGAATTGCGTGGAAAGGAACGCCAGAGCCAGCGGCAGGTACTCGCCTTCGCGCGTCAACGTGTCCAGAATTTCGAGCGACCGCGCGCGATCGCTGCGGCCCAGCGCATTCACTAACGCGAAGATGCTGGACGCGCGCGCATCCGGCACCAGCGCCGCGATATCCTCTGCTCCCACCGGGCGGTCGCCGGCATACAGCGCCAGCTTTTCGATTTCCACGGCGATGCGCGCCAGATCGGCACCCAGCGATTCCACCAGCAGGTCGAGCGCCTCCGCGTCCAGGCGCGCGCCGGCGGCAACAGCTAACCGTTCCGCCTCCAGCCGCGCCGAGTGCGCATCAAGCCGCCGCAGTTCCACTGCTTCCGGGACAGCCGCATAGAACTTCGCGACGCGTTCCAGCTTGCGCTTGTCGTCGCCTTCGAAATCGAAGCGGCTGGCTTCGAACACCAGCGCCACGCCGGGCGTCGGATCTTTCACGTAAGCGGCCAGCGGCGCGGGGTCGCCGTCGGCGGCGGTTCCGCTTTCGCCATCCGCTTCGGCCGCGCGGCCCCGCGGCAAGGCAGCTTCCGCGTTCACCACCCAGATCAGCCGCTGGGCAGCGAACAAAGAAAGCGACCGCGCGTCGTCCACTATGCCGGCGAGCGAAACCTCGGCCAGGTCGTGGGTGGTGACGGCACCGGGCGGGAACGCTGCGGTCAGAGCCCGCTTCACCTGCCGGCGCTGGTAAGCTTCGGGCCCGATCAGTAGCGCCACTGCCGGCGGGCCGCCTTTTTTCACGCGCGCCAGGAACTGTGGAACGGTCATATGGTGGGGCACGCTTTAGCTTGCCCGCGTGGCGCTTGACCACGGCCCAATGTGGGCAAGCTAAAGCATGCCCCGCCCATTAGAAATTCTCCAGAATGGCGCTCACCACGGATTGCGCCACATCCTTGCTCAGGCGCATGATGGCGGTGCCGCTTTCATCAAAATACTGCTGCGGGTTGGTGGAAATCTGGTAGCGCTCGCGCACTTCCATGTTGGACGCCCTAAACAGCGTCTTGCCGCTGGTCCGCTCGGTAAGGGTAATTTGCAGGCTGACCACCACCTCAACGCTGGTGGCGCGGCCGGTCGCCGGGTCGAACAGAGTGGGAAAATTGCTGAATCCGGCCACATGGCCGCTCAGCACGGCGTCCGCCTGGCCGGGATCGTCGATCACCTTGTATTTCGTGTGCGCGATCAGTTCGCGCGTGATGTCGGCGGGCAGCAGGCGCGCCAGTTGATAGCGGGTGCTGTACATCGGCGTGACGGCGATGGTGTGGATGCTCTTCGGCATCAGCGCGCCTTGTCCCGCAATGTGGTAGCCGCAGCCGGCCAGAACCGCCGCCACTGCCAGCCATGCAAGCGCAAACCGGGTCATGGTAGTTGCCGCGCCACCTCCGCGGCATTCTCCGCGGCGAGCCGCAAATTGTCCGCCACCAGCCAGAACCAACAGGCTTCCGGATTGTTGCGGTCCACCGAGACGGCGCCCACGGCGATACCGCCCTGGCCCGCCTGGCCGACGTTGGTAGGCGGCTCGAATTCGCCCGTGCGCACCTCGATGGGTCCCGCCGCCAGGCTCGCTTCCAGAGCCTCGATGCCCGGATTGCCATCGAATTCCACCCACGCCGAAATGCTATAGCCGTGAAACACGGGCGCCTGAATCAGCCGCAACGATGGCAGGGGCGCGCCGCTGCCTTCCCCGGGCAGCGCCAGCAGCGTGGCCAGGTGCCGCTCAATGCGCAGCTCCGTGTCTTCGAGCGAGGCTGGCGCCTCTTCGCCATAACGCGCCAGCAGATTGAAGCTGAGCTGCGCATCGAAAACGGCTCGCGGAAGGTTCTGGAACGAAAACAGGCTGATGGTCTGCTGCTGCAATTCCTGCACGCCGCGGGCATCGTGCTCGCTGGCCGGAGCGAAGATTTCGACCACGCTCCGCCGGATGCTGTCGTGCGCGTGCAACCGGCGCAGAAACAGCGCCAGCGCGATGGCCGCCGGATGCGCAATCACATGGACGCCGGCGCCGGAATCGTCTTCGGCTTCGTCTGCGCCGGCTTCCACCAGCGGCGCTCTCAGCCGCGCGTCCGGCCGCTCCTCGGCAAAACCGGTGAGATCGATGACGGCCGTGCCTTCGTCGCCGTCGAGCAACTCGAGCGCCTGGCGCGCCGAATCGGGGCCACCGGCCAGTACTACCGCGCGCGCGCCGGCCAGCGAATCGGCGTCCAGGCCACCCACCACGGCCGGCACGTCGCCCACGCGCGTGAGCGCGCCCGGTTGCTCGTCCTCGGCGGCGATCAGCTTGAGCGCGATCTCGGGCGTACTGGTCGCGGCGATATCGCGGAGTTCGCGGCCCATCAGCGACTCGCTCCCCACCAGCGCGATGACCGGAGTCTTAGCCAACCTGGTGCTCCGGAGCGCGCGGCGCGGGCGCGGGGCGCAAGCGGCGGCGGACGATGCCGCCAATGCGAATCGCAATCCCGCTGGCCACGTAGCCGCCCGCCATTGCCAGCCACATCGGCTGCGAGTAATTCCACAGGCCGTAAATGACGGCGCCAGCCAGAATGACGATCAGCGGCGTATACGGCCTGGAAAGGCCGATGCCTTTGAAACTGTAATAGCGCCAGGTGCTGACCATCAGGAAACTCATCAGCAGCAGGAGGCCCAGCCACGCAACGGAGATCGGCCACCAGGCGAGCGGCTCGGCATCGAACGCCCACACCACTGCGGCCACCAGGGCGGCGGCCGCCGGAATGGGCAGTCCGACGAAATATTTGCGGTCCGGACGGCCGGGATTCTTTGGGATGGGATTCTTCTGAACGTTGAAACGCGCCAGCCGGGCGGCGCCGCAAAGCAGGAACAGGAACGAAATGAAGTAGCCGGCATTGAATATCTGGCCGCGGATCTTCTCGCCCATCCCCGGACCCAGAAATTGCACGCCCCAGGAGAACGCCAGCACGGCGGGAGCCATGCCGAAGCTCACCACGTCGGCCAGCGAATCCATCTCACGCCCGAAATCGCTGGTGGTGTTGGTCATGCGTGCGATGCGCCCGTCCAGCCCGTCGAGCACCACCGCCGCGCCGATGGCCTTGGCCGCCACGCCGAAATGCTCCGCCGCGCCGGCGCCACCGGCGGCAGCCATCATGGCGCCGCGAAACGAGGCCAGAATCGAAAGATAGCCGAGAAAGATGTTGCCGGCGGTAAACAGCGTGGGCAGCGCGTAAGCGGCGCGCCGCGGCCGCCGGTCCGGCGACTTGGGATCCACCAGCCTGTCTTTAAGCCCCATGGCCCGGCTCCCGCCGCCGCGCAATGACGCTCGCGCCCGCGCTGACGCGCTCCCCGGGCCGAACCACGATTTCCCAATCCGGTCCCAGCAGCACATCCACGCGCGAGCCAAACTTGATCAGGCCCACGCGTTCGCCCGCCGCCACCCGGTCGCCCGGCTTCTTATTGAACACGATGCGCCGCGCAATCAGGCCGGCAATTTGCTTGAACACCACCGGCGAGCCTTCGCCTTGAACGGTGACGATGTTCTGCTCGTTCTCGGTGGAACATTTCTCGCGGCTGGCCACGTGGAAGCCGCCCCGATGATATTCCACCGCGCTGATCGTGCCCGCCACCGGCGCGCGGTTCACGTGCACGTCGAAGATATTCAGGAAAATGCTGATGCGGCGAAGGTCCGGGCTCTCGGCCTTCACCGCGACCACCTTGCCGTCGGCGGGCGCGACCGCCAGCGGCCCTTGCGGAATCGCGCGCTGCGGATCGCGGAAGAAGTACAGGCAGAACAGCGCCAGCAGCCACAGCGGGGCGCCAAACCACGGCCCAACCAGCCAGCACACGATGCCGCCGGCGCCGGCCAGCGCAAGCGCATAATAAATGCCGTCGATTACGATCACGACAGTTTCATTTTCCCATGAATGCGAAGGATGGCGCTCACTTCACAAATCCCAGCCGGCGCAGCGTGGCCGCGGGTTCCGTCTCATCAAACCGCGGCAGCGCGGCTTTCTCGCGGCCGCTGTCGACGGCCACGCCGAACGGGTAGGCGGTGTAGCCGAAGGTGCGCTTGAGCAAACCGAAATCGGAAGTCACCACCGCCTTCAAACGGGTGTCCGTCAGAAACTGCGGCGCGTACTGCGGCAGTTCGACGGGAACCGCCACCACGCGCGTTTGTCCCCATTCGAGCGTGGCCATTCGCTTGGCGGAGTCGAAACAGTGCGAGCAGGCCGGATTGAAAAAGAACAGGAAATATTTTCCGTGCGCGATGTCGTACGGCTGGCCGTCAACCAGGATGCTGGCGGGCGCCCTGGTCCCGCTCTGCCGAACCTCGGTGACGCCGTAGGAGACCAGCGCGAAAACCGCGACCGCGCCGGCAATCACCGCCACGGTGCGCAAACCGCCCGGCGGTCGCGACCACCATCCGGCCACCAGTGCCAGCCCCAGCATCGCCAGGTCGCCCAGGAAGAACTGCGGTCCTACCGCGCGCTTGATCCAGGGGAAGCAACTGCAATCGGCGCCGCGTAGCGCGCTGTAATGAACGGCAAAATAGCCCATGAACGCAATCAGCAGCAGCCCGATAAGGATGGCGCCCCAGCGCCGGAAGCGCGGCACCAGAACCAGCACCGCGCCCAGCGTCTCGGCAATCCCGGCCAGCAGCGCCAACGGTACACTCAGCGCGCCTGGCAGCTTCAGTTGCGTGATGCGCTGCGCCCAGGCTTGGGTATCCGAGATCTTCCACAAACCGGAGGCGAGGAACAGAACGGCAAGCAGGACGGCGGCTACCCAGCTCAGCCTGGTTTTCCAACCCGGCAATTCAACGGCGCGCAAGCGGAAACATGCCCTCCCACGGCTGTGCCATACTGACGTGCATGGCATCATTTTAGCCCCTCGCCAGATGTGCGAGGGAGGAATGCCCGGCCCGCGGTTCCACACCCATGCTCGCCTTGGTTTGCACGCTCGCGCTCGCCTTCGCTTCCGTTGAGGAACTGGTCGACCGGGTGTACACTATTCCGGCCGATGAGTGGCGCTGGTTGGATCTGGGAATCGGGCAGCGTCCCGCGTTGGTCGAAGCCGAGTACGAAGTGCGCGCCGGCTCGGACCAGGTTCGTCTGGCGGTGATGCGCCGCGACGATTTGGAACATCTACGCGAAGGCCTGGCGCATGGCGTGGTGGGAGCGACCGAACCGGGGCGGGCCGGCAGGCTTGCGTGCGAGGTGCGTCCGCCGGGCGACTACGTGGTGGTGGTCGACAATCGAAGGGGCGACGGCCGCGTGGCCGTGGTCCGCTTGCGCATCCGCCTGGAGTTTCCACCCAGCGCCGCCGTCCCGCAACGGCTTTCTCCGCAGCGCCGCCTGGCGGTGATCCTGGTCAGCTTCGCCGCGTTCTTCGCCATCGTCGCCTGGTCGGGCCGCAAGCTGCTGCCTCCGGTCAGGCGTTGAAGACTTCGCGCGCGGCGGCGATGGTCTGCCGGATATCGTCTTCCGTGTGCGCCGCCGAAACAAACGCCGACTCGAACTGCGACGGCGCCAGGTACACGCCGCGTTCCAGCATGGCGCGGAAGAAGCGGCCGAAGCGGGCGGTGTCGCTGCGCTTGGCGGATTCGTAATCGGTCACCGGCCCCGCAGTGAAGAAAAAGGTGAACATCGAGCCCACCCGGTTCACCGTTATGCCGGCCGGCGCGGCGGCGCACAACTCCGCGGCGCGCGCTTCCAATCGATCGTAGATCCCCGGATGCCGCTTCAAGTGCCGCAGCATGGCCAGGCCGGCGGCTACTGCCAGCGGATTGCCGGAGAGCGTGCCCGCCTGGTAGACTGGCCCGGCCGGCGCCACCCGGTTCATAATATCCCGGCGTCCGCCATAAGCGCCCACCGGCAAGCCGCCGCCGATCACCTTTCCCAGCGTGGTCAAATCGGGCCGGATGCCATACCGCTGCTGCGCGCCGCCGAAGGCCACGCGGAAACCCGTCATCACTTCGTCGAAAACCAGCAGCGCGCCGTGGCGGCTGGTCAGGTCGCGCAGCGCTTCCAGAAATCCCGCCGCCGGCGGAACGCAGCCCATGTTGCCCGCTACCGGCTCCACAATCACCGCCGCGATGCGCTCTCCGTGCGCGCGAAACGCTTCTTCCACCG
The DNA here is from genome assembly GCA_049511495.1 of Bryobacteraceae bacterium. GTDB lineage: Bacteria > Acidobacteriota > Terriglobia > Bryobacterales > Bryobacteraceae > Bog-375. The sequence goes on from JBEKXZ010000008.1 coordinate 16,587, forward strand.
CGCCGACCGAATTGTACGGCAGCGCGATGGTAGTATCTGAGAAGCTCTTGGGCACGCCCGCTGCGTCCGGCAATCCCAGCGTCGCCACGCCGGAGCCGGCCTTCACCAGCAGCGAATCCACGTGGCCGTGGTAGCAGCCTTCGAACTTCACGGTCAGGTCGCGCCCGGTGAAGCCGCGCGCCAGCCGGATGGCGGACATCGTGGCCTCGGTGCCGGAATTCACCAGCCGCACCATTTCGATCGATGGCACCGCGTCGCGAATTCGCTCGGCCAGCTCGACCTCGGCCTCGGTCGGAGCGCCGAAGCTGGTGCCGATCGAGAGCGCCCGCTCCAGCGCCTCCAGAATCTCCGGATGCCGGTGGCCCAGCAGCAGAGGTCCCCAGGAGCCGACGTAATCGATGTAGCGGTTGCCGTCCACGTCGATGACGTGCGATCCTTCGCCGCGCGCCAGGAACAGCGGGTTCCCGCCCACGCTGCGAAAAGCCCGCACCGGCGAATTGACGCCACCCGGAATGAGTTCCTGGGCGCGACGAAAGAGTGCTTCGGACTTCGAATGGTTCATGTCAGTATGCCGACGTGGCGGTCACAACAGGCAACTCGGGCTCCTGCCCGGCACCACGCGCGCAAACCCGAAACTCATGGCGAGGTCGTAAAGGCTGCCGTTCAAATTCCGCAACAGCCGCCGCTTGAGATCCGCATAGGGCTGCCGCCCGGCGAACAGGTCCTGCATGATGAGGGAGAACCGCGGGCTGCGGCGGGTGAACTCGACCATTCGCTCGGTCACTGCGCCGCACAGAATCCGGCCCACGAAAAAGCGTTTCGCCAGGCGCGCGCCGAATTCCAGGTCGGCCGCGAAATCACGCCGCAGCAGCGCGCGGTAGTGCGCCAACTTCGCCGCCAGGTCCCCCACGTCGGCCAGCAACGAGCGCGCCGCCAGGTCGGCCGAGCGAATCGCATAGTACAGCCCTTCGCCGGTGAGCGGATCCACCAGCCCGGCCGAATCGCCCACCGCCATCCAGCCGTCGCCGGCCACGCGGTTGGCCTGCCAGGAGCCGCTGTCGAGAGAAGGCAGCAGGTGCGAATAGAACTTGCCATCCTTGCGCGAAATACCGCGCTCCGCCATGAACCGCTCCAGCCGCTGGCGCAGCGCGGCCGCCGGCTCGCCCTTGCCGCAAATCCCTACCGAAAGGTGGCCGCAGCGCGGAAAAATCCAGATGTAGCCTTCCAGACTCGGCAGGAATTGAATATCGATCCGTTCTTGATCGCCGGCTACGTAATATCCCAGCGCCGCCATGGTGTCCCGCGGCTTCAATTCGGTGCCCACCTCGCGCAGAGGATTGCGCGCGCCCATCGCCACGATGCAGAAATCGGCGCTGGCGGCGCCACCCGAGGTGTGCAGTTGCCAGCCCGCGCCCTGCCGCGTCATCCTCAGCACGCGCGCCTTTTCGATCTGCGCCCCCGCTCGCTCGGCCCGCTCCAGCAGCATCCGGTTCAGATCCATGCGCGAGTAGATCACCATCGGATCGGTCAGCTTGAGCCTGGCTTCGCCGCCGCGCGGCGCGCTCAGCACCGTCTCGTGTACCAGGCGCTTGGGCGTCGAGTTCTCAATCAGAAATGGATACTGGCTGTAAGCCTTGTAAGTGAGTCCGCCGCCGCATGGCTTCTCCCACGCCAGCTTCTCGTCGAACACCGCTACCCTGAGCCCGGCGGACGCCAACCGCTCCGCGGCGAATGCTCCCGCCGGCCCGCCGCCCAGGATTACGACGCGTTTCATTTCTTGGTCTTGTCGACGGGAGGCAGATCCTGCGGCGCCGGCATGCCGCCAGCCGCTCCCTCTCCGTGCGGATTCGCCATGCCCGCAGGGGGCATCGCACCGTGAGGATTCATCGCGCCGCCGGGCACGGCTCCGCCACCGTGCGGCGCGCCGCCGGCTTGCTTGCGTCCCACCACCACCAACTTGGCGCCCTGCTGCTCAATCAGGTAGATCATCGACATGCCCGCCGCGCCGGGCGGGCTCTTGGGCGTAAAAGAGACGTTGGCCTCGCCGTGGCCGCCGCTGAAGCTCATCGCCGTTACTTCGATGTTCATCGCAGACACGTTCAGCCCGCGCCCGCCAACGTAATCGATCACCGCCTGGCGCACGGCGTCCTTGCTGGCGTTGCTTCGATGACATCCAGACAGCGCCAGCGCCGCCGCTAAGACCAGGACACACGAAATTCGCACCTCTTGATTATAATCCGCCGCCGCGGGCCGCCCGTCCCCCACGTTGGCATTTGCCCGGTTTAACGGATAGACTGATGGCTATGCATGGCAACGAAGAGGTTTTGAAACTATTGGGGGCATCCCTAAAGGCCGAGCTCACGGCCATCAATCAGTATTTTCTGCACGCTAAAATGTGCGAGAACTGGGGCTACTTCCGGCTGGCGGGCTACTACCGCAAAGAGTCGATCGAGGAAATGGTGCACGCCGAGAAGCTCATCAACCGGATTCTCTTCCTCGACGGTGCGCCGAACATGACCGCCATCGGCCCCATCCGCGTTGGGACCAATGTCAAAATGATGTTCGAGAGCGACCTGGCGCTGGAGATGGACGCGGTCAAGCAACTCAACCATGCCATCAAGGCATCCACTGCGGTTGGCGATAATGCATCGCGCGCACTGTTCGAGGATATTCTCCGTCAGGAAGAAGATCACGTGGACTATCTCGAGGGACAGCTCCACGCTATTGGCGAAGTGGGCCTCGAGAATTACCTCGCTCAGCAACTGCATAAAGGCGAAAAGGACTAGGCGGGCGTCCCACGCCTGCCTGCGTCCGGCGTTTCGATCATAATAACGGCAGGACCCCGCATGCCATTCGATCGGATCGCGGCGCTGTGGCTGGCTGGTCTGGCGCTGGCGGGCCAAGCCTCGGGTCAGATCGCCTGGAGTGGCCGCGTGGTCGACCAGAACGATTCCCCGGTGGCTGGCGCGCGCGTCCGCGTCCGGCAGGAGGCTTGGACCGCGCTCGAAGCCGAATCCTCGCCCACCGGATCGTTTGTCATCGCCGTGCCCGCACCCGGCCGCTATCTCGCCACCGTGGACCATGCCGGATATTTTCAGTTGCGCGATCAGGCGGTGGAGATCGCGGCGGGCGGCGCCGAAACCACCCTGGTGCTGAATGTGCAGGAGGAAGTCTTCCAGAGCATCCATGTCGGAGCCTTATCCAATCCCGTGGACGCCACCGCGACGGCCGGCGAGGAGCGGCTGAGCGGCACCGAGATCAACGATATTCCTTACCCATCCACCGAAAGCTTGCGCAGTGGCATGAAGCTGCTGCCGGGAGCGCTCGAAGACCCCTCCGGAGGACTCCATTTTCACGGCGGGGCGGAATATCAGACCCAGTACACGTTGAACGGCGTGGATATCACGGACCCGATCGACGGCCGCTACACCACGGCGCTGGCAGTGGATGGAGTGCAATCGGTGAATTTGGAAGGCGCGCGTGAGCCCGCGCAGTACGGGCCCGGATCGGGCGGCACGCTGGCCATCCAAACCGAGACCGGGACCGACGAGTACCACTATACGGTCACCAATTTCGTTCCGGGAATCGACGAGCGGGGCGGGACGCGCATCGGCGATTGGACGCCGCGCGCCGTTTTCTCCGGGCCCATCGACAAAGGCACCGCCTGGTTCGCCGACAGCTTTAATGGCAGCTACAACAGCGGCTATGTCTACGGCTTGCCTCCTGGAGCGGACACCAACCCGGCCTGGGCGCTGGGCAACCTGGCTCACGCTCAGGTGAATCTTTCTTCCGCCGACATTCTCTACGCGGACTTTCTGACCAACTTCGATCACCAGGCGCACTTTGGCTTGGGGCCGCTCGACCCGGATTCGACCAGCAGCGGCGTGGGCGATCATGAATGGCTTCTGACGGCCAAGGACTCGCACTCGTGGTACGGCGGATCGCTGGTGGAATTTGGCATCGCCTGGCAGGATGTCTATCACCGGCAGGTGCCGGAAGGCACGGCCCCCTATCTGTACACCCCCGAAGGCCGTAGTGGAAACTACTTCGTCGACGCGCGCCAGAGCGGGCGCCGCGGGCAGGTTTTCGTCAACTACTTTCCGCCCGCCCGCCACCTTTGGGGACGCCACCAATTGCAGACCGGCGCCACCGCGCAACGGTTGGATTACGACGCGCGCTTCGCGCGCACGGAGAACGAAGTGATCGGCTTGAGCGGCCTGCCCGAATTCGTCACCACGTTTCGGGGCAGTGGGGTGTTCGATCGCGGGAACTCGGTCGCGTCGGCCTATGTCAACGATCATTGGCAGCCCGCCGGCCGTCTCACGTTGGATGCGGGCGCGCGCCTGGATTGGGACGATTTGGTGGGGCAAGCAGCGGTGTCGCCGCGCATCGCAGCCGCCTGGGCGCCGATGGCGGACAGCCGCACCAAGCTCACCGCGGGTTACGCCGTCTTGCGCGATCCCAGCAACCTCGCCCTGTTCTCCAGGCCGCTCGATCAGCAGGCCGTCACAACACCCTACGACCCGGCGGGAGCGCCGTTGCCGCCGCTGATCACCACATTCCGGGCGGGCCGCGACCTCAAGTTCCCGCGTTATGGCCAGTGGAGCGCCGGCGCGGCGCGCGACCTGGGACGCCGCATTTCGGCGAGCGCCGAGTGGATGCGCAAGCGCGGCGACGATGGCTTCGTTTACGCTCCCCTCGGCCCGCCCGGTCCGGTGAATTTCGATCTGGTGAATCTGGCCGGGGGATATGGCGGCGACTACGTCCTCTCCAACTTGCGGCGCGACGCTTACGACGAGGCGGCGCTCACCGTGCGGCAGTCCTTCGGCGAACAGTTTGGGTGGCTGGCCAGTTACACCCGCTCGCGAGCGGTCTCCAATTCCGTGCTCTCCACCACCATCGACGAGCCGCTGCAGGTGACGAGCGACTTCGCCCCGATGCCCTGGGACGCGCCGAATCGCTTCCTCGGCTGGGGTTATTTTCCGCTCCACGGCCCGAACTGGGCACTGGCCGTTCTGGTGAACTACTACACCGGCTTTCCGTATTCCATCACGACCGATTCCGGCGTGCTCGTGGGACCGGCGGATGCGCAGCGCTACCCCGATACGTTAGACCTCAACGTGCACATCGAGCGGCGTTTCGTTTTCCGCGGCTACCGGCTGGGATTGCGGTTAGGCTGTAACAACATTACCGGGCACCGGAATTATACGGCCGTGAACAACGTGGAAGGCGCGCCTAACTTCCAGCAGTTTTACGGCGCCGAAGGGCGGCGCGTAGTGGTGCGCATCCGCATGTTCGGCCGCGTCCCCAAACCGTAGGGGCCGGGCGCGCCCGCCCTGCGGAGTTTCTCGGGAGTGCCGGCGGCGGGACTTGCCGGTCAGAGATTCATTCTGTTCCGGACGCCGGCTTTTTTCAGCTCCGCCTCAAACATCTCACTGACTGCCGGATCTTCGTCTTCGTACTCGATCAGGTTTCCGCCCTTTCGGGTGCTCGTCTTGCCCAGCCGATGGGTGCGGCCGCCGCCTCCCAATGCCCGCATGAACCATTTGCCGTCGCCGCCCCAATTCGCTGCAAGATAACGGGCCGGGTCGCCGCCGGTGTTGAAGTGCTGATGAAACCAGCCGTCGGGCGGCACGAAGATTGTGCCTTCGGTAAATTCGACGCGGACGTGCTCGGCCGCGCCGGAATACTTGATAGCTCCTTTCCAGAGCAGTGTGTAGCCACGGCCGTTCAAGATGACCACATGCGATCCGGGACCATGCCGGTGCGCCTTCTTGTAACTGCCCACCTCGAACTCGGAGATGTGAGCCTGCATGGTGTTGTCGGCGAGTTGGAGTTCGATCCGCGAATTCGTCTTGCCGCGCTCCGCGCTCTTGAACAGGCCGAGCGACCGCGCGTCCGGAATGTAGGCGCTCTCCCAGGTGTCCACGCCGCCCTTCTGTTCACTTTCGGCCGGATTGGTATCCTTGTGACGGATGTGTTCGGGACCGGCCCCGAAGGCGTCGGGATCGCCGTTATAGCGGTCGCGGAATACATAGTCGTTGTTGAAGACGAAGTCCAGGTTGTGGAAGAGATCGATCACCACCGGCGCGTTGCTGATGGCCAGCAACCGGGCAGGCGCGGCGCCGCGGTTCCTGTGCTGGCGCCAGGTGTTGAGCGGCGGGCCGATTACCGCGCCCGCTTTCCACTTCACGGTCTGCCTGGGGCCGCCCGGCATCCATATGCCGGTCTCGCCCTCGCCACTGACGACGTAGACGACCTCCTCAAACAGATAGCGCTGCGGATTCGTTTGGCCGCCCGGGGGAATCTCGCACAGGTAACCATCGTTGACGCCCTCGCCGCCAATCAGGTCGATGTAAGCGCCCTGCGCGCCCATGCGTTTCCAGGGCTGGACCGCCGCGTTCCGAATGTCCGGAAGGCTATAGCCCGAATAGACCTGGATGCCCTCGGTCTTGCGCCATTCCTCGTATGGATTGAGGTTCGTCTGATTATAGTCGCGCGATTTCAGCGCCGCGCCGGCTTGTTGTATCCGTTGTGCCCGCAGAATCCTGCCGGTGGCCGCGACGCTCACGCCGGCCACGGCAGCATAGTCGACAAAATCCCGGCGAGAGATCCGTCCCGCCAAGAACTCTTTAGCCCAATTCCTTTTCATTTTCGGCCACGACAATCAGTATGTCCGTTGCTTCCAAACGGCAGCGCCTGCCGTCCCGCCGCGTCCGCCGGCCAAGCGGGGATTGCTTGGCGGCGTCCGCGGCGAAGACAGGCGCAAACGGCATCCGCCCAGCCTGTTGCAGAGACACTACCAGCCGAGCTTCAGCGCGAACTGCAATTGCCGGGAAGTGGTCAAGGTGGATGTAATGACCCCGGCGCTGGACGAATAGCATGCCGGAGGAACGACCCCGGTGCTGGACGGCGTGCATGCCGCCGCAGAAGTGAACGTGGTGATTACCGGCCATCCGAAATTCGTGTGATTCAACGAATTGAACACTTCGGCCCGGAATTGAAGGTTCGCGCGCTCACCAAAGCGGAAGGTCTTGAACATAGAACCATCGACGTTCACCAGACCTGGAGCCGTGAGAATATCTCTGCCGGCATTGCCGAACGTACCGGCCGCCGGGAGCAGGAAGGCCTTTGGATTGTACCACTGGTTCGGGTTGCCCTCGATAACGGGGCCGTGGAAATTCGGGTTCAAAGAGACGCGGTCCGGGTTTCGCGTGTCGCCGTCGCCGGACTGATTAAACCCAACCAGCGGCGTGAATGGAAAACCGGTCTGGGCGGTGATGATGGCGTTGAGCTGCCATCCACCAAAAATCGCATTCATGACGCCTCTGGCGCCCCCGAGAAGAGCCCTGCCGTTTCCAATCGGCAGCGCGTAGCCGAAATTCCCGGAGACACGGCTCGTGATGTTGAAGTTCGACGGTCCATAATCGAGTTTCGGATCGAAAGGATCCAGGTAGGTAGTCGTTCCACCCAGACCCTCGTTGTTGAGGAAGGAAGAGGAGTGGTTGTCGAGACTCTTCGAAAACGTGTAGTTGGCCCGGAACTGCAGGCCATGGCTGAACCGCTGGGTTACATCGACCTGCAAGGCATTGTAATTGCTAATGCCGTTCGACTCCTCATAGCGGGCATTCGACAGGTTGGGGTTCATTCTGGGCGACTTCGGCGCAAAATACGCCGCGCCATCGACGATGCTGGGATAGGCCGTGTTTGCGTCGGCGGTGGCCAGCAGGTGGTAGCCGCGCTCTCCCGCGTAACCGACCGAGAGGAGCGTGTTAGCGGCGAGCGCCTGGTCCACGCGCATGTTGTACTGGAAGACGGCCGGCGATTTCAGATTGGGCTGGACGCCGGTCGGCCCGATCTTGGACCCCGGAAGGGTCTCCGTCGGTGAAATGAGAAGAGGAAAAGTCGCCGGCGTTACGGTCACTCGGGAATCGTAGATGCCAATGGGAATCGAATCGCAACAATCGCCCATGTAGTCCAACTGCTCATAGTAGAGGCCGTATCCGGCGTGGATCGCGGTGCGTTGGTTGGCGAATGGCGCCCACGCGATACCGGCACGCGGCCCGATGAGGAGCTTCGCGTTGTTCTGGGAATAGACGGAGTGCCCGATCGCCGGCTGGGTCTCCAGCACCTGATTGGAGTTCGAAACGAAGTTCGCCGCCAGGCCCTGCGGTGAATTCCAGCCATTGTTGAACTCGTCCCGGACGCCCAGGGTGAGAGTCAGATTTGGAAGAATCTGGATGGAATCCTCGGCATACCACGCGCCGGCAGTCTGCCGCCAGCCAATTTCGATGGGGTTCAATGTCGCGGCCACCTGCGTCGCCTTCCCCTGCATGAAGCTCTGGAGATTGGTAAACGTGGCGACCCCGTTTCTCTGATCCGCGGCGTTGTCGTTGGACTCGACCTTCTGAAACCATCCGCCAATTTCGATCCGGTGCTTGCCCTTGACGAACGAAACCGAGTCGGTGACGGTGAACAGGTTGCGGGCGATGTCATCGAACTCCTGCGACCCGTTCGAACCGGCTCCCGCGACAGCGCCGAGTTGGCCGTTGCCTACCGACCCGATGTTGATATTGCCAACCGGCTGGCCGGCGACGAACGACAGAGCGGAATCGTCGCCCGGAGGCGCCGAGTTCATCAGCCACTTGGCGCGGCTAAATCCGCCCCGGAGCACATTGATCATCGCATTGGAGAATGTATGGGTCTCCTGCAAGCTGGCAATCTGCGATCGCTCGGTGCTGGTGGTAAGCTGCAAACTGGTGGTTCCGGGACTGTGATTGTAGCCGTCGTCGATGGTGTAAACTCCAGACAGCAAATCGCTGTCGGAGAAGTTGTGATCCAGCCGTAGATTTCCGAAGTCTTCGCGGATCGTCTGTTCCGGGTTAGCATAATAGTACGCAAGGCCTCCGCCGCCCGGCAACTCCGGCCCATTGGCAACCGGCCAAAGCGAGAAATAAGGTGCGACCCCCGGAGCCAGACCTATGTATGTAGGGGCGCCGCTTGCCTGGGTCAAGTACCCATTCCGCGCGTTGTTGTCGGGAACAATCGCGTCGTCGGTGACGGCGAGGCGTTGCCGGAATCCCTCGTAGCTGCCGAAGATGAACGTCTTGTCCCTCTTGATCGGACCTCCTGCGGCGCCGCCAAGCTGGTTCCGTCTGAAGGGAGGAACGGTTGAGGTCTGGTCGAAGAAATTGCGCGCGTCGAAAAAGCTGTTCCTGAGAAACTCAAACAGCGTCCCATGGAACTGATTGCTTCCGGACATGGTCACCAAACTGACCTGCGCGCCGGGCCGCTTGCCATATTCGGCGCCATAGCCGTTCTCCAGGACGTTGAACTCGCGCACTGCGTCCACACCGAGTAGCTGGCCGCTCAAACCGCCCGGGATCACGTCGGCAGTGGAAACGCCAGTGTATTCGATGCCATTGAGAAGGAATAAATTGTAGTCCTCGCGGTTACCGGAAACGGAGAAGTTATTGCCTAGCCCCGCCCCGGTGCTGGTGGAGGAGCGGTTCACGGTGGTGTTGGCCGTTCCCGGATTGAGCGTGATCAGGTCGTCGAAACTCCGCCCGTTCAGCGGGAGATCCTTGACGTCATGCTCGCCGACCAGTCCGGATATCGAGGTGGTCGCCACATTCACCAAAGGGGCGTCGCCGGGTATCTGGACGTCCTCCTTGAGAATGCCAATTTGCATATCGACATCAACAACGGCATCCTGGGCGACGGCGAGATCGATACCGAAACGGACCAGGTTACGGAATCCGGTCTTCTGCACCTTGACATCGTAGCGGCCGACGGGAAGCGAGAGTGCCTCGTAGTACCCGCGCTCATCGGTGACCAAAGTACGAGTGAGGCCGGTTTCCGAGTTCGTCACGGTGACGCTGGCGTTGGGAATGCTGGCGCTGCTCGGATCGTGAACAAAGCCCGAAATCGACCCCAACACTTGACCGAATACTGTTGACGAGAAGAGAACGAGCGCAACCAGCAAGAAACCGATCCTACTCTTGGGCGCCCGCGCGGCATTGAAAGCAACTCGATGTCTATCCATGTTTGTATCCTCTGTTACGAAACCATATCCTTCCGAGATGCTTGGCGCGACCGGCGAAGAGAACGGCTGATCCAATGGCCTTTTCTCTCCAGTGCTTTGCCAATCGCCCTATTGCCCCGCCCGCACTTGGGACGAACCTCCGAAGATCCTAAAAATCCTTTAATTCAAAGGAGTTAAAGTTCATGCGACGGATGAAATCACAATATTGCGAAACCGCACAACATTGTCCTGTGACGCCGCGCCCAGCACGGCAAAACCAATGACGCCCGGCTGGACTCGTAACTGATTGAATCGATTCACGTTCTGCCCCCCGATGGAAATGCGGATTTCGGCGCCCCTGCAAATGATCTCCATTTCGTTCCACTTCTCTTCAGCACCAACCAACTTCTTTGGTTTCTGTATGTTGTTGATCGTCCCAGTGGGATTGTCGCGATCCTGATAGTCGATTAGCACTTCATAGCCACCAGTGGGACCGAAGCCCGGACGGTTATCGCCATCGATGCCCCACTTCCGGCGCGGCTCACGAACATAGATACAGCTCCGGCCGCCGCTTGAAATATGAAATAGCAAGGCCAGCCGAAAGTCCGTGAACACTTCGCGCGTAAATATATAACCAGGACCGGGCCTGTTCTTATCAGAGCGCCCGACAAGTTCAGCGCCTTCCGCAGTCCATGTTCCGACCCCGAAGCTCTGCCACCCGGAGAAATCCGCGTCATCGAACAGCGTTTTTTGGGCCCTTGCTACAAGCGATAACCCTGCTAAAATGAAGCACTTTCTGGTTATGGCCGCCCTCCTTCATCACGCTGTCGTAGAACCCTTAGCCCGCGTTCCAGTGCTCCCTGCTGAATCATCACCCAGCTAAGTCCTATAAGTAATGAAGGTACTAAACTTCAGTCTCAGTATTACCAAAAGAAAAATGTGATGTCAAGCACAAAAATGGATAGCTAGATATAAACCACCCGGTGATCGGACGGCCACCGACTTTGTAATTATCTTCTTTTATACAGATGACTTAGCGACTTGGCGATGAGTTCATTGGCCCTCACAAACGCAACCCAAAATATAAATTCTTAACCGATAGTTATATGAGATAAGTCCTTAGAACCATCGGCATTTCCCCGTAAGCCATTCGCGATTTTCCACAGAATTCGCAGATGTCATTCGCTGGGGCAGCGTGGACTACGGCGGACGAGGAACGGGGCTCATCAAGTTCGTTTCCGCAGTTATCGGAAGCGGCTCTGAGGGTCGTACTACCAGGTCTTTTAGTAAGTCCCGCTCACTTAGGACGGGACCAGTACGATCACGAGCATCGAGCCGAATCCCGCCACGTTATACTCGCGTCATAAAGTGGACCACTGGTTCGACAGAGCACGACAAAAGGATCGCCATGACTAAGCGGAACACGTTACGGAGTGTGCTAGTTTTTCTGAGTGTTGCGGCCTTGGCCGGATCGATGGGAGTGGGCCACGCGCAACCTCTTGCGCCCGCGGATTCCACGGGGCAGCCGCCCGATCAGCCTGCCATCCAGCAACAGCAGGCGATGCTGCCTTCGACGGGCAATTCACCAATGGTGCGGATCTCGTCCAGGCAAACCGATTCGACTGCGGAAGGCATCGTTCGGAGCGGCAGGCTCGTCCACATGATGACGCCCCTCTATCCACCGGCTGCGATACAAGCCCACATATCCGGAGTGGTCACCATCGACGCGCGGATCGGCAAGGACGGCCGCATCGTCGAGGCCAACGTCATCAGCGGCCCCTTGGCGCTGCGGCGGGTTGCCCAGTACGCAGTCAAGCGGTGGCGGTATGAGCCGACCCTTCTCAATGGAAAGCCCATAGAGAGAGTTGCGCAGGTTGACTTGAGTTTCGTTCTCGGCCGCTACTGAAGTTTGCCTGGATGCCTGAGGCCCGCAGCGGGCGACGACAACGGCGCGACGGAGCGGATCGTCAGCGGCGTTCGCGCGCGGCTGGCCACCTGATCGGTACACCTCGGGATGGACGATTGTCTGACGACACCGTTGCGGCGGCCGGCTTTGAACGCGTGCTCCTATGCTAAGCGCGCCGAAGTTTCCGGAAACGCGATGCGCGATGTTGAAGTTCGACAGTCCATAATCTCAGCGCAAGAGGCGTTGTATGGGGCAGGACCGGGAAAAAAAGAGGGAACTCCCGTCGAGAAGCACTTGATACTGGCCCGCTTACGCGGTAGGCTGGGCCTTTTTGGCGGCGCGGGAGACTTTGTACTTCTTCTCGAAACGGTCCACGCGGCCGGCGGTATCCACCAGCTTCTGGCGGCCCGTGAAGAACGGGTGGCAGGAGGAACAGATTTCGATGCGGATGTCGCCTTTGTGCGTAGATTTGGTCTTGAACGTGTGGCCGCAGGCGCAGATCACGTTCACAGGGGCATAAGCAGGATGAATTCCAGCTTTCATTTTTGTGGCGGGGATCCTTTCGAGACTCTTAGTATAACAAAAACTGGAAACCCCCGTGGCCCTGTCAGAGATCCACGGGGGTCGATAGCCATAGAAAGCCTGAGGCTTGGTTGCGCAAGAGGCAGCCGGTCCACAGGAACTTGACGCGCGCCAACTGGTGAGCGGCGTCGGCTACGTTAGAGGCTCGACTTTAACAGTCGGCCACCTCCTGCGGTCGCTTGTTACTTTCCATCTTCTCTGGACCACCTCCTTTCCCAGTGATAAAAAAATATTCGCACGGAGGCGATGTAAAGTCAATACTGTTTTCCATATGCGGTGCCGGTTTCCGGCCCGGCCGCGACATGTAGTATTGCGGTTACAGATTGCGCGCCGCGAACCGGCACATGGCAAGGCCGTCCATCAGCTTGAACGGCAGCCGGCCGGTGGTGTAATGGCCGCAAGGAAGCGTGTAGACCTGGTGCGGCAGGTCCATCTCGCGGAAGGCCCGCAGCACCTGCTTCGAATACACGGGCAGAAAGCTGGTGTCGTGTTTGGCCCAGATCAGCAGGCTGGGCATTTTGCGGTTCTCCATGCGGCCCAAGTATGCGGCCGGGCTGATTACCGACCAATAGCGGCGCAGATCATCCTGCGAAACATCGCTGCCAAATCCTTTGCGCACATGCTGGGTGGAAAGGCCGGTCCACACCACGTCGGAAAAGTACATCGAGACGTGATTGAAAATGCCCAGCTTGATCCGGCTGTCGTGAGCCGCCGCAATGAACGCCACGCACGACCCCAGGCTGGTGCCCAGGATGGCCAGCCGCTGGTAGCCCTGGCGACCAAGCCAGTCCACGCACGCGCGGGCATCAATCACCGATTGCCGTGACGCGTGAATGGTGCGGCCGACGTTGCTCGAGACGTGGTAATCGGCGCGTTCGAGCTCGGGCGGCATGCGCTCGGCGTGGTACGCCATGCTCATGCGTAGCGCGCTCAAGCCGAACCGGTTCAACAGGTGGGCCAACCCGATGTGGCCATCCACGCCGGCGTTCCACTGCGGCAGCACCAGTACGGCCCGGCGCGACGAGCGCCCGGCTGGAAACCAGAGCGCATGCACGGTGTTGTTCTCCGCGTACGGCGTTTCGACGGGACTGGTGAAGGTGAGATGGCCCTCGCGCAGTCGATAATCCGCCGGCGTACGGTAGCTGAAGAAACGATCCGAATCGCCCAGTGCCTCTTGGGCGAAGCGGTCGAGCGCTTCTCTTGCGTGGCCGCTCACGCGATCGGGGAGCGACGGAAAGTCCAGCCGGCCGAGCCAGTCCAGGCCCCATTCAAACGGCCGGACCACGCGATTGGTGTCGCGCGTCGCCAGTTTGCGTTCCCAATTGTCGATCCAGCGGGCGTAAATGCCGGGCATGTTGGTGGCGGAGAACTCTTAGTTTAGCGTGAAGCGGAAGTGGGGCACAGTTTGAGGCGGGCACGCAGAGGGACACCTGATGGCTAACGGGCAATCGAAGCGCCGTTTCCAGCCATGGATTCCAGACGGCAGTACACGAGCAGCGGCGCGAGTCTGGCGCGAACTTCGCCGATCACTTCAGCCGGGGCTCGACAGCCTGCGCCGTGGCTTGGATGACGTTGGGCTTGCCGTCTGGCCCGGAGTTAGAATGGCTGCTGCCCTGCTATGAAGATCGAAGCATCGCCCTGCCAGCTTCGTGTAGGTCTGTTCAGCATCGGGCTGGACGCTTACTGGCCGCAATTCGGCGGACTGCTGGACAAGCTGACCGGCTACAACCGGCGCGTCGCGGAAAGGCTCGAGCGGGACGGCGTCACGGTAGTGAACCTGGGGATGATCGACAGCGCGGATAAAGCGGCGTGGGCGGGACACGAGTTCCGGCGCGCGGATGTCGATCTCATCTTCCTGCACGTCTCGACTTACGCTTTGTCCTCGACCGTGCTGCCGGTGGTGCGGCGGGCGAAGGTTCCGGTCGTCATATTGAATCTCGCGCCTGGCGAAGCCATCGATTATTCCGCGTTCCACCGGATGGGCGATCGCGGGCGGATGACCGGCGAATGGTTGCGCTGGTGCCAGGCGTGCCCGGTTCCGGAGATCGCGAATGTCTTTCGCCGCTGCCACGTACCGTTTTTCCAGGTGACAGGGATGCTGGAAGACGATCCCGCCGCGTGGGAGGAGATTGCCGGCTGGCTGGATGCGGCGCGCGTGGCTTCGGTGATGGAACATAACCGGCTCGGCCTGATGGGCCACTACTACGGAGGGATGCTGGATATCTACTCCGATCTCACCTTGCAGTGCGCTACTTTCGGCGGCCACATCGAGTTGCTGGAAGTGGATGAACTGGCCGCGCTCCGCAGGGCTGTGTCCGAAGCCGAGGTTGCGGGGCGCGTGCAACGCTTCCAGGACGTCTTCGACGTACAGCCGGACTGCTCGGGCGAAGAACTGTGCCGCGCCGCGCGCACGTCGGTGGCGCTCGACCGGCTGGTCGAAAACCATGCGCTCGGATCGCTGGCATATTATTACCAGGGCACCGGTGTACCGGAGAATGAAGACGCCATTAGCTCGATCATTCTCGGTACCAGTCTGCTCACGGGGCGCGGCATTCCGGTGGCCGGCGAGTATGAAGTCAAGAACGCGCAGGCGATGAAGATCATGGATGCCTTTGGCGCCGGCGGATCGTTCACCGAATACTACGCCACCGACTTCAAGGACGATGTAATCCTGATGGGGCACGACGGGCCGGGGCATCTGGCGATTGCCGAGGGCAAGACCAAGGTGCGGCCGCTGGGCGTGTTCCACGGCAAAGTGGGCCACGGGCTATCGGTGGAGATGAAAGTGAAACACGGCCCGGTGACGCTGCTTTCGGTGGCGGAGAGCGCGGAGGGGCGCCTGAAGCTGGTGTTCGCGGAGGCTGAATCGGTGGCGGGACCCATTCTCGAGATCGGCAATACCAACAGCCGCTACCGCTTTGCGATCGGCGCGCGGCGGTTCCTCGAAGAATGGAACGCGCAGGGACCGGCTCATCATTGCGCCGTTGGCGTGGGGCATCTCGCGTCGCGAATTCAGAAACTCGGCGCGCTGCTGGGAGTGGAAGCGGTGCGGGTGTGCTGAGCCGGGTGCGCCTGAGTTGGGAAACGGGCAAGCTAAAGCATGCCCCACCAAGCTCGCGCGCGTTGGTGGGGCATGCTTTAGCTTGCCCAGACCAAGGAGGATTATGAAGCTAACGATGCTCGCAGTTTTCATTATCTCCGCAGCGTGCGCGTTCGCCCAGCGGATTGACGTGCAATGGGACAAAGTGGAGCGGGTCTCGAAGACCACGGCGACTCTGCAGGTGGTTGTCAATCCGCCGCTGCGGCGCGGGTCGCCGATTCACGACCGCGTGTTCAGCGAACTGGAACGGCTGGGCGCCGACTACGTTCGCTATGTCCCCTGGCTGCCTTATCCGAAGCTGGCCGTAGCCGAACTGGAGCCGCCGGCGAACGGGAAGACTTCCTGGGATTTCTCGCTGATCGATCCCATGACGGTGGACTTTCTGAACGCGACCAAGGGGCATCCGGTGATCCTTAACTTCAGCACCATACCACAATGGATGTTCAAAACCGCCGAGCCGGTGAAATATCCGGCCGACCCGGACGAAGTCTTCTGGAACTACACGCAGGGCAGGGAACTGCGCGACCCTTCCGGAAAAGAGCTTGGCGATTACTACGCGCGCCTGGTGAGCTGGTACGCGAACGGCGGCTTCGCCGATGAGCTCGGGCAACGGCACGAATCCGGGCATCACTTCAAAATCGCCTACTGGGAAGTTCTGAATGAGCCCGATTTCGAGCACGAGACAACTCCGGAGCAATACACGGCGCGCTATGACGCGATTGCCGCCGCCGTTCGCGCGGCCGCGCCCGAGATCAAGTTCGTTGGCATGGCCCTAGCCGCCCCGTCCGACAACCCACGCATGTTCGAGTATTTCCTCGACCCGCGGAATCACCGGCCGGGCATACCGCTCGATATGATCTCGTACCATTTCTACGCGACCCCGCCGGCCGATGAGAGCCCAGCCGTGCAACAGTTCACGTTCTTCGACCAGGCGGACCGATTCATCGCCACGGTGCGCTACATCGAAGCCATCCGGCAGCGGTTGTCTCCGGCCACGCAAACCACGGTGGACGAGATCGGCAGCATCCTGGCCGGAGATCCGAATCTGAAGACAGGCATCCCGGATTCGTACTGGAACCTGTCGGGCGCCTGCTATGCGTACGTCTTCGGCCAGCTTGCCGGGCTGGGCATCGATGTCGCCGGCGAATCGCAGTTGGTCGGCTATCCCACTCAGTTCCCCAGCGTGTCGATGGTCGATTGGTCTACCGGCGCTCCCAACGCGCGGTTACGCGTGCTGGAGCTGCTGAAGAACAATTTCCATCCAGGCGACCGGATCGTGAAGACGGCCAGCGGGAGTTCCGCCGTCTATACGCTGGGGATGATCTCGCCCAAAGGAGAACGCAAGCTGCTGCTGGTGAATAAGCGCGACCGCGACATCGAGCTGACGCTCAGCGGCCGCGCTACTGAAGTCGAGTACGTCGACCAAACCACGAAGGGCAGCGCTCCCGGCCGGCAGGCGCTGAACGCCGCCAAGCTGACGTTGCGCGGACTGAGCGTAGCGGCCGTGACTATGGCAGAGTGAATGGAAAACCGGGCGCCCCGGTGCGTAGAAACGTCGAGAACAATTCCGACGCCGTCCGCACGAATGCGTGCGCCACGGGAGCAAGCGCGCCAGGCGCTCAGTTCGCCACGGTCAGCGGCACAATCTGCGGCGTTCCGAAGGGACGCGTGTCGCTGGTGAACATCTGCGTCACGCCGGTCGTGCTGTCGAACAATTCGAGCGTCGGCAGGATGGAGCAGGCCGGGAATGGGACGGGAATCATTGTCCCGCTCCCGGCGGGGATGGGCCCGCTCACGACCGGATTGCTTTTGACCACGCCGCGGATATCGAGGCGAAGGCCGGAGGGAGCGGCGGCCAAATCGGCGAGTTTCAGCGTCAGCGACACCGCCGTGCCCGCTGCCACGTTGCTCACCTGCATCGTTTTCAAAACGTTGTTCTGCGCGTCGTGAAACTCGAGCTCGACCGGGCAGGCGGCGGCGGTCGAACTCGTTCCGGTGGCGCTAGTGGTTCCGGCAACGGCAAGAAAACCGCCCGTGTTGAGCACGTTCAATTGCGCCGTCTGCGAAGCGGGCGCCCAGCCGACAATGCCCGTGGTGACGGCTGTTTCAAAGGTTGGAGTGGTGGTGGTCTGCGCCGTAGCCAAGCCGGCGGAAATGAGAAGGGCCAACAGCACGCTGGTCCCCATCGAGTGGTATTTCATACAGACTCCTTATTATCAGGATGGAGCTCGGGGGGACGCGGGGAAGCCCGTGACTCTCAGCTTACTCCAACCCCGGCCGTGGCGAAAGGTTGCGTTTAGTTAGGTTGCGGTGTTTCACCGCACCAGTGCTTGGGCCACGCGCGAGGCCAACTGGTCGAAGGTGAGGATCTCGTAGACCGAGGGGTCCGACATGACGCGGGCCACCAGCGCGGCGTGCATGGCGTGCCCGGCGCGCTCGGCGATCACGTGGCCCAGCAACGGCCTGCCCAGCAGCGCCAGGTCGCCAATCAAGTCCAGCGCTTTGTGGCGGCAGCATTCGTCCTCGGCGCGCAGCCCCTCCTGGTTCATCGCGCCCCCGTTCGAGAAACACACCGCGTTATCGAGCGACGCCCCGCGAATCAAACCCATGTCCCGCATCTGCGCCAGGTCCTTTTCCCAGCCGAAGGTGCGCGCGAACGCCAGCTCGGCGGCGAAACGCGCCGGCGTCACTTCCATCTCCAGCGAGTGGCGGCCCACCGGCTCGGGATAGCTGGTTTCGCAAGTCAGGCGAAAGCTGTCGGCGGGCAGGATGCTGATCCGCTTTCCCTTGTCTTCCACCGAAATCGGCCGGCGGATCCGCAGGTACTTGCGCCGGCGGCGATAGTGCTGGATTCCCGCCTCTTCGATCAGGCGAACGAACGGCAGCCCACTACCATCCAGGATCGGCACCTCCAAGTTGTCGATCTCCACATAGGCGTTGTCGATCCCCATCCCGTAGAACACGCTAAGCAGATGTTCGGTGGTGGAGATGAGAACACCTTGGCGCATCAGGCTGGTGGCGTAACTGACGCGGGCGACGTGCCGCCAACTTGCCGGGATCGCGAAATTCTCCAGATCGGTGCGCAGAAAAACGATCCCCGTTCCAGCGGGCGCGGGCACCACGCGGATGCCTACCGCGACTCCGCTGTGCAGCCCCACTCCCCGTGCTTCCACCGGGCGCCGAATAGTCGTCTCAAACCGCAAGGAGCATCTTCCTATCGGGCATAGTATCTTTCGGTATAGCACGCCGAAACCCGAATCCTATGCAATTGATTATAAAAGGGAATTTCAAATTATACCGTGTCAGATACGCGACACTCTGCCGACAGCTTGTGGCGCAAAAGCCCCGCCAAGGCGGAGTGTGCCGTTCGGGCATGCACGACCAACCTCGGTCCGCCGATAGTATGATGGGCCAAGTGCCAGGCGAGCGGCTTTTCCTCATCGACGCGTTCGGCTTCATCTTTCGCGCCTATCACGCACGCGCGCACAGCGGGGCCCCTCCCATGCGGACTTCCAAGGGGCTTTCCACGGAGGCGGTTTACATCTTTAACAACATGCTGCGCAAGCTGACGCGCGAATACCAGCCAACGCACATTGCCGCCGTGTTCGAAAGCGGCGAGCCGACCCATCGCCTGGAAGAGTTCGCCGAATACAAGGCCAACCGCGCCGAAACGCCGCCCGACCTGCTGGAGCAAATCCCGCAGGTGCGCCGGCTGCTGGAAGCGATGCGCATTCCGGTGCTCGCATATCCCGGTTATGAGGCCGACGATGTGATTGGCGCTCTGGCGCGGCGCGCCGAAGCGGCGGGCGTGGAAGTAGTGATCGTCTCCAGCGACAAGGACATGATGCAACTGGTTACCGACCGCGTCTCGATGCTCAACCCGGCCAAGGACGATGAATGGTACAGCCCGGCCAAAGTTAAGGAATTTCTGGGAGTGGAGCCGGCGCAAGTGGCCGATCTGCTGGCGCTGAAGGGCGACGTGGTCGATAACATTCCCGGGGCGCCCGGAATCGGCGATAAAGGCGCGCGCGATTTGATCTCGCAATTCGGTTCGGTGGAAGCGGCCATTGCGCATGCGGGCGAGGTGCAGCGGAAAGCGTACCGCGAGAGCTTGCAGAACAACGTGGATCGCATACGGATGAGCAAGCGGCTGGCGACGATCGAGACCGATGTGCCGATCGAGTTTTCGCTCGAATCGGCCGCCGCGCACACTCCCGACCCGGCGCTGCTGAAGGCCGTTTACCAGGAGATGGAGTTTCACAGCCTGCTCAAGGAACTGGGCCCGGCGGAAGACACGCGGACGCACGACTACGCCGCGTTCGGGGATGCGGATGAACTGCGCGCGTGGCTGGCTCAAGTGCCGCGCGACGCGCCGGTCGCGGTGGCGATCGCCAGGTCGGGCGAGGGTGAACTGGCGCTCGACGCGATCGGCCTGGCCGCGAAACCGGGCGAAGCGCGCGCGGCATCGGGCGGCCTGATCGAGGCGCTCAAACCCTGGCTGGAAGATGCGGGCGCGCGCAAGATCGCTTGCGACCTGAAAGCGGCGCTGCTGACGCTGGAAGAGATGGGAATCGCGGCGGCTGGGTTCGAGCACGACGTGATGCTGTACGCGTTCCTCTTGGACGCCGATCCGGCGGGATGCTCGCTCGAAGAGCTGGCGCGCCGGCGGCTCGATCTCAAGCTTGGCGCGGCGCCCGAACAGCACGCCGATATCATTTTGGAACTCGAAGCGCAACTGGAGCCGGCCATCGACGCGCGCGGCTTGCGCGAGCTGTACTCCACCATCGAATTGCCGCTGGCACGCGTGCTGGCCCGGATGGAACGCTCTGGGATCTTGATCGACCGGACCGAATTGCAGCGCCTTTCGACGATGATGGAAGGCGAGATTGCGCGACTCACCGAGCGGATTCACGAGCTTGCGGGCAAGCCGTTCAACATCAGCTCACCGCAGCAGTTGGGCCGGGTGCTGTTCGAAGATCTGAACCTGCCGGCGCCGGCGAAATACGGCAAAGGCAAGGTGATCTCGACGGCTGCGGATGTGCTGGAGACGCTGGCCGCGGATCACGAAATCGTGCGCCTGGTGCTCGAATACCGGCAGATCGCCAAGCTCAAAGGGACATACGTGGATGCGCTGCCGCTGCTAGCCGATCCGCGCACCGGCCGCTTGCACACCAGCTTCAACCAGGCGGGGGCGGCGACGGGGCGGCTCTCATCGTCCAATCCAAACCTGCAGAACATTCCGGTGCGCACGGAATTGGGGCGTGAAATCCGGGCGGCATTTGTGCCGCGTCCCGGCTGGAAGCTGGTGACGGCAGATTATTCGCAGATCGAGCTGCGCCTGCTGGCGCATTTTTCGGGCGACCCGCTGCTGGTGCAATCGTTCCGCGACGGCGAGGACATCCATACGCGTACGGCGTCCGAAGTAATGGGCGTGCCTCCGCTGATGGTCACTCCCGAGGCGCGGCGGGACGCCAAGGCGGTCAATTTCGGCATCGTATATGGCATTAGCGCTTTCGGCCTCGCCGGGCAGTTGGGCATCTCGCGTGGGGAGGCGGAGCGCTATATTCGCGGTTACTTCGAGCGCTACGCGGGCGTGCGCCGATTCCTCGATCAGACGATCGCGGCGGTGCGCCAATCCGGCGTCACGCGCACACTATTCGGCCGTGAGCGGCCCATCCCCGACATGAACAGCCGCAATCCGAACGCCCGCGGCTTCGCCGAGCGCACGGCGGTCAATTCGCCGCTGCAAGGCTCCGCGGCGGACCTTATCAAGCTGGCCATGGTCCGCGTGCAGGCGGCGCTAGAAAGCGGCGGCTATCGATCGGCGATGCTGCTGCAAGTTCACGACGAGCTGGTCTTCGAATGCCCGCCCGAAGAAGTGCAGGCAGTTTCGAAGCTGGCCAAGCGTGAGATGGAGGGCGTCCGCGAGTTGGCGGTGCCGCTGGTGGTCGATATCGGCGTGGGAGACAATTGGCGCGACGCGAAGTAGGGGTGGCATGCTTCAGCTTGCCCCAAAATCAATCAAAAGTAGGCAAGCTAAAGCATGCCCTACCTGTCCGCCTCGTCCCGCAAACGGACACACGCGGGCCTTGTGCCACGCTCGGTGCGCCCGGATTCACGCTTCGCCAAAGTGGGCACTGGCGTGCTTTTCACCTGAAGGGATAGCTTTGCGCTATCAATAGAATGGAATGAAAGCCGACGAAGACCGCAGGCCATCGATCCTGATTGCCGACGATCAGGCGGACGTGCTGGAAGCGTTGCGCCTGCTGATCAAAGCCGAAGGCTATACGGCGGAGGCCGTCACTGCGCCCGCGGCCGCGCTCCATGCCGTTGAAGCACGCGACTTCGACGCCGTGCTGATGGACCTGAATTACACGCGCGACACGACCTCCGGCCAGGAGGGGCTGGAGCTGCTGGAGCGCTTTCTGAATCTGGACGCGGCGCTGCCGGTGATCGTGATGACCGCCTGGGGATCGGTGGAGCTGGCGGTGGAAGCGATGCGCCGCGGGGCGCGCGATTTCATTCAAAAGCCGTGGGACAACGCGCGCCTCTCCGCCATTCTCAAAACGCAGATCGAGCTGGGCCGCGCGCTGCGCAAAGGGCAGCGGCTGGAGGAGGAGAACCGCGCTCTGCGCGCCGAGCGCTTTCCGCAATTGACCGCGCAATCCGCCGCCATGCGCCCGGTGCTGGACATGATTTCGCGCGTCGGGCCATCGGACGCCAACGTGCTCATCACCGGAGAGAACGGCACCGGCAAAGGCCTGGTGGCGCAGACCCTGCATTCGAGCTCGCTGCGCTCGACGCGCCCGCTATTGACGGTCAATACCGGCGGCCTGGCGGAAGGGATTTTCGAAAGCGAGCTGTTCGGCCACGTCAAGGGCGCGTTCACGGATGCCAAGACCGACCGCGTAGGCCGTTTCGAAATGGCCGATGGCGGCACGCTGTTTCTGGATGAGATCGCCAACATCTCGCAGGCGCTGCAAGGCAAGTTGCTGCGCACGCTCGAAACCGGCGAGTTTGAGCGCGTGGGATCGTCGAAAAGCCGGCGCGTGGACGTGCGGGTCTTCTCCGCCACCAACGCCGATCTGCACGCCGCGGTGGATGAAGGCCGCTTCCGCCAGGACCTGCTGTTCCGGCTCAACACCATCGAGTTGCGGCTGCCGCCCCTGCGCGACCGGCGCGAGGACATTCCGCCGCTGGCCGCCCACTTTCTGCGCCAGCACGCCGGGCATTACCGCAAAGCCATCGCTCTGTTCGACGAGGGAGCGATGAAAGCCCTGCTGTCTCACACCTGGCCGGGCAACGTGCGCGAGCTGGATCACGCCGTGGAGCGCGCGGTGCTAATGGCGGAAGGCGAGACCATACGCGCCGCGGACCTGGGCCTGCGCGGCGGGCGCGAAGCGTCGCTGCGGCTGGAGGAGATGAGCCTGGAAGACGTGGAAGCGCTGCTCATCAAGAAGGCACTGGCGCGCTTCAACGGCAATGTGAGCCACGCCGCAAACGCGCTCGGCCTCAGCCGCAGCGCGCTGTACCGGAGGCTGCAGCGGTACGGGCTCTGAAGCCCGGCCGCGCCCGACTGTCCATGCCGCGCACCGACAAAGGCTCCCGGCTCGGTTACGAAAACCGCATTATGATGCTGGCCGTGCTGGCGGCGCTGCCGGCGTCGGTCTGCGCGCTGGTTCTGCTGTGGAGCGGCGGATTCCAGCCGCGCACCGAGTGGACGCTGACGGTGGTGATCGTAGGCGCCTGGCTGGGTTTCGCGGCGGCGCTGCGCGAGCGCGTGGTATTCCCCTTGCAGACGCTGACCAACCTGCTGGGCGCGCTGCGCGAAGGCGACTTTTCCATACGGGGCCGCGCCCCACGCCCGGACGACGCGCTGGGCGAAGTGATGCGCGAGATCAACACGCTCGGCGTCACCTTGCGCGAGCAGCGGCTGGGGGCGATGGAAGCCACCACGCTGCTGCGCACGGTGATGCGGGAAATCGATGTCGCCATCTTCGCGTTCGACGAACACCGCCGGCTGCGCCTAGTGAACCGCGCCGGCGAGCGTCTGCTGGATGCGCCCACCGAGCGGCTGCTGGGCCAGACGGCGGCGGAACTGCATCTCGATCAGTGCCTGGAGGGACCGCCGCAGGCCATGTTGCAGGCCGCCTTCCCCGGCCGCGCCGGACGCTGGGGCATGCGCCGCACACGCATTCGCGAGCGCGGGCTGCCGCTCGAGCTGGTGGTCATTTCCGACCTCACCGAGGCGCTGCGCGAGCAGGAATTGCAGGCCTGGCAGCGGCTGGTGCGCGTGCTGGGCCACGAGCTGAATAACTCGCTGACGCCGGTCAAATCGATCGCCGGCAGTCTCGAGAGCATTCTGGCGCGCGATCCTCTCCCGGCGGATTGGCGCGAGGATTTGACGCGGGGACTGGGAGTGATCCACGCGCGCTCCGACAGCCTGACGCGATTCATCAGCGCCTACGCGCGGCTGGCCAAGCTGCCGCGTCCGCAATTGCAGCCGCTCGAAGCCGGCGATTGCGTGCGGCGGGCGGTCAGCCTGGAAACCCGCGTCCCGGTGGATGTGAAAGAAGGCCCCGCCATCGGCATTCGCGGCGATCCGGACCAGTTGGAGCAGGTGCTGATCAACCTGCTGCGCAATGCCGCCGATGCCGCACTCTCCACCGGCGGCGGCGTGCGCGCCGGCTGGAAGAAAGAGGGCGGCATGGTGGAGATTTGGGTGGAAGACGACGGCCCCGGCCTGGCCGCCACGGCGAACCTGTTCGTGCCCTTTTTCACCACCAAGCCCGGCGGATCCGGCATCGGCCTGGTGCTGAGCCGGCAAATCGCCGAAGCTCACGGCGGCGAGTTAGCGCTGGAAAACCGGGAGGGCGCGACGGGGTGCATCGCAAGGTTGAGGCTGCCGGGGTAGCACGCGACAGTAGGAGCGGACATGCTGCCATTGCGGAGTTTCGTAGCCCGTCCCCCAATTCCCCAGCCCGTAGCTCACCTTGCGCCCGGACGGGTAAGTCAGCGAAGAAAGGGCGCCGTTCAAGAACTACGCAGTTCAGGAGCCTGTCGGAATGAACGGTTTTTCGCTATTTCGACCCCAACATCTCGTGGTCGTTGCCTCAGCCCATCACAACGGATGGTTGTGGAAATTCTATCTCCGACAGGCTCTCAGGCCGTCCCCGTTTCCTTCCCGTTTCCCCCTTTAAGGTAGTGGTGGACGAGCGACAGATGAACCTGCTCGCCGGATAGTTTCGGAGTTTCGTAGCCTGTCCCCGCATCCCTTGTCCCCGCATCCCTCGTCTGTCCCCTGGTTTCCCATATGGGAACCAAGGTTCCTATACAGCTCCCATTCTGGGGTGACGTGTCACCCCTTCAGCCGGCGCGAAGCGCCGTCCTTACGGTGACCGCCGGTAACCAGCGGCAGCGCTACTAACGCGGAGCGCAGATCAGGCCTTGCTTGTTTTCCCCCGCTTACTATGCCTGATCCGGCGGAAGGTTAGAAACGAAATTCCCTGAGTGATCGCTATGAGCAGAAGAAGCGCTATGTCTGATCGCGAAGTGATCGGGTTCGAGCCGTCGGGATATCGGGTCTCCCAAAAGAACGAATGACTCGAGCGAAACAATGAGACCGCGGTCGCCATGCACAAGATCACGCCGAAAATAACCTGTAGCGCGATGTGGCGACGGAAGGCACAAAATGAAATCCACTGCGTGGTCGCCATAAGCAATAGAACCGCCGCGCCCGTTCGCCAGTCCGGCTGACCATTCAGCAAAAGGCCCCGGTAGAGGCCGACGACGATGCCAGCCGCACCCAGGACCAAGCCGAAAAGAACCTGCGAGACAGTCTTCATTATCTCCCTCCTTATTGCGCGGTTCGCACAACCGGAGCAGGGTCAGTCTTGCTCTCGCCGTTCTGTCCGGCAGGTCTAAAGCCCCAGTCATTTTGTGTGATTTGCCCACCATAGGTTCCGGCTGTATTTACGGAAGCGGTCTGTCCTGGGGCCACAACGATTCCTGAGTGGCCGAAGTCCCCATGCGCCTGAGCAATTACGTCGCCGGGCTGTGCCTCGCTCAGCGGCTTCGGGTCCGACAGGCCAGGTATGTGTACCTTCGGATCAGCTAACTCGTGGGCGTTTGGCATTCTCGTGCCGCCCTTACCGTCCGGTACTTCCGGTCGTGTCTTACCAGCTTCAGCAAGCGTGTCGCCCACGAACTCGTTGCACTTGTTGCTTGGATTCTTGAAATGTGGGTGGCCTATATCTTTGCCGCTGGAGTTCGACGTGTTAATAGCCCAATCCATGCTACCCACATGACTCTCTGCGGTCTGTGCCACGCTCAAGCCCTTCACTTGCGCGTCAGTCTTCCACCCCTTCCCTGAAACCTCATTCTTAAGCTTTTGCCAAATGTAGTCCGAGTGCCCGTCGAGATCAGGCCTGGATAGTGGGTTGTCACGCACGTACGCGTACAGATTCAGTGTCTGGGGATCCAGAAGGTTCGCGTAGGGAACGGGCTCTGGTGTCCCCGACCAATCAGCACTCGTGAACCTCCCCTGCGCGCTGGAGAAATACCTGGCCCCGAAGTAATCCAGCCCCGTCTCGGCATCCCGTTCTTTGCCGGTGAACTTCTCTTCAACGCCGTCCGTTCCGCCGAAGCAGGACCCCCGGTTCCCCGCCATCCCTTGCGTAAGCTCCGTCCCGAACGGTAGGTAGTCGTGGCATCCCCCAGCCGGTGGCAGGTTGCCGGATGCGTCCGTCAGCAGCCGCGTGCTCCCCAACCCATCCACCCCCACGTACTGCGTCCCGGACGCCGCCGCCACCGCCCCATACTCCGTCAGCAATTGCCCCGACGCGTCATACAGGTAGGTCGTCGTCGCGCCGCCGCCGCTCTTGCTCACCCGGCGCCCCTCCCCGTCGTATTGGTACGTCGTGCCATTGGCCGACACCATCCGGTTCTCGGCGTCGTACTGATAGGCGCCGCCCATCGGGTCCGCCGTCACGTTCCCCACCGAATCGTAGGACGTCGCCGGCGACCACCCGCCCCCGCTGTTCCGGTTCGTCGCCGGATCGAAGCCGGGCGGCGTCATCGCCGACCAGGTGAACGTGCTCGACGCGATCGAGCGATTCCCGTACGCGTCGTACCCATAGGCCTCCTGCCACGATTGCGTGCCCCCCTGCCCCAGCGTCTCGGCGGCCTGGCTCAGCCGGTTCACGCCGTCGTAGCCGAACGACTGCACCCACGGCGTGGCGCTCCCGTTCCGCGCGATCCACTGGCTCTGCACATTGCCGTTATTCGTGCTGCAATCCGTGCTCGTTCCCGGACAATAATAATTATTCACGGTCAGCAGCGGCGTGCTGTTGAACGTCCGGTTCACCTCCAGCGGCTGCATGCGTTTATTGTACATCCATGCCTCGCCGAGGCCCAGACTGCCGAAGCTCGCCAGCCGGGAAAATTCGGGAACAGGCTATGAAACTCCGAAATAAGAGGCGGCGCGAGCCGCCCAATTCCGGAAGACTTCGCGGTGTCGCGGCTCGGCGAAGTATGACAGACCACCAAAGGCGATGGTCTGTCCTACCTGCCTGGCCCCTACGGCTGAGCGGGCGCGGCGGGTGAACTGGCGGCTTCGTTGTAGACGGCGGTGAAGAAGTCGCGCGAGCTGGGCGAAGGGCCGATGTGAAGGCTTTCGCGGCCGACCTCGACGAAGCCGAGGTAACCGTCATCGCCCAGGTCGTCGAGGATGAAGCGCAGGCATTCGAGTTCCATCGGCGGCAGGCCCGAGTAATCGATATCGAAGACCTGCCCGGAGCTGTGAGCCGCTTCGTCGCGCCGGTCCTGCAGTTGTGCGTCATCCTCCGGCGCAACCAGCTCCGTGACCGGCAACGGGCGGAACTTCTCCTGGTTCGCGCCTATGGCCTCGAACAGGCGGCGCGTTTCGAACGCAATGTAGATCAGGGCGCCGAGCGTGGCGGGAGACGCCGCGCCAAGCTCCTCCCGGCTACCCGCCGCGGCGCCGGGGAAGCGCAAAGTGTAACCGAATAATTCGGGCCGCTCGATAGCTCTGGCCAACAGCTTGCCGTTATCGGCGCGAATGTCTTCGTCCGAACGGAAGATCAGGTCTTCGCGCTTCAGCCACACCGAAAGGCGATGCGGGGCCCGGCCGACGGTGTTGAATTCGCTCTTGTTGGCGTCGGCCAGCGCGGCGAAGGCGGCCGGGTCGGAACGGTACAGGGCCAACAGTTGGCTGGCGCACAGAATCCGGAAGTAGTAAGTGGGCGAGTAGTCGCGCTGCATCTGCTGCTGGACACCGAGATAGAGTTCGCGATTCCAGGCAGGGCTGGAGGAGAAGTACATGCGAGGGACGGTGATCTGGTCCTTGGGAATGCCACGCGCGCGGCGCGTGAGCTCCTGCATTTCGGCCACGCATCCCTCCCCGCAGTGGTAAGCGAAGATGGCCCAGTCCCGCCCGCCGAAGGTCCGCTCCATGCCAGCCAGGTAGTGAGCGGCGGCGGGAATGGCACGTTCCGGAATCAAGCGCTCGTCGCGGACGATCACGGTGTAGCGTGTGCGGCGGCTGACGGTCTTGTACTTGACTTTCCCGCCGGCGGTCTTCACGCGCACCTTCACCTTGACGGTGCGGTAGCGGGTGACCTGGCCCACTTTGAGTCCCATGGTCCGCGCGGTGGGGAGCGAGATCTGCATGATCCCTCTCGGGCTGCCAGCCCAGCTTTCGGCGCTGATGTCGCCCCAGCTTTCGAGATAAGCGATCGCCTCCAGCAGATCCTGCGGGAAACCGCTGGCTGCGGCGGCGGCGCGAAACACCGCCTGCAGCTTGGGATCGCCGGTCACGCGTTTCGCCCCGGCCACGGCCTTCGGTTCCCGCATGATGAAGAATGTCTGCGATTCGACCATCAGCCGTGTGCGTTCGGCCAGCGCGTCGCCGGAAATGCCGTCGCGGTCCACGCCGATCCCAGCCAGCCTGTGCGTTGGCGCAAAGTAGCCGGAGGAGCCGGCTCGGGAAAGCGAGGCCAGGCAGAAAAGAGAGAGCGCCGCGAATTTCATGGATACTTCTAGTGTAGTGGGATGGCGGGGACGCACGCGCTTGGCGGCGGGACGAACGAAGAAAAAGGCGCCCGCTTGCGGGCGTTGGCAAGCTAAAGCATGCCCCACCGGGCGTGGGCAAGCTCAAGCATGCCCCACCGCGGCAAAGTGTGGGTACAATGAGGATTCGCCATGAAGCCATATCCCGTTCTGCTCCTGGCGGGGTGCGCTCTGTTTCAGGTTGCGTGCAAACACGCGCCACCCGCCAATGTTGCCGCGGTGGTGAACGGTCACCCCATCACCTACATGGAGCTCGAAAAGACTTACCAGACGCAATACCCGCAACAACCGGAAGCCGTCAATCGAGACTTGGTGATGTCGCAGAAGCTGGACCTGCTGACCAGCCTGATCACCAACGAGATCCTCCTGCAGCGCGCAGAGAAGCTGGGCCTCACGGCGGTGGATGCCGATGTGGATACCGAGATCAACAAGATGAAGGCTCCCTTCACCAAGGAGGGATTCGAGCGCCAGCTTGCCGACCGGCACATGACGATCGGCGATCTGCGCGCCCAGATCCGCCAGCGGCTTACGGTGGAGAAGCTGGTCAACAAGGAGATCACATCGCAGGTCAACATCACCGACGCCGACGTGACGAATTTTTACAACGCCAACAAAGCCAGTTTTAACCTGGCTGAGGCGCAGGTCCACCTGGCGCAAATCCTGGTCACGCCCGATGCCAACACGCCGGTGCGCAACCTGCGGAACAGCAAAGCCCACAACGAGGTGGAAGCCAGGGCCAAAATCCAAAACCTGGAAGCGCAGCTCAAGCAGGGCGCGGATTTCGCCCAATTGGCGCAGAATTATTCCGAGGACGCGGACTCGGCGCCGAACGGCGGCGACCGCGGATTCATCCCGGAATCGGCGCTGGCCAACTCTTCGCCCGAGGTGCGCAAACTGATATTGTCGATGCAGCCCAACCAGATCTCGCCGATCATTCCCTCGCCGGACGGTTATCGCATTCTCAAGATGATTTCCAAGGAATCCGCCGGCCAACGCGAGATCAACGACCCGAACGTGCAGCAGAGCATACGGGAGAACCTGCGCAATGCCAAGGACCAGTTGCTGAAAGCGGCGTATTACGAAGTGGCGCGCAACAGTTCGAAAATCGAGAACTACCTGGCCCGCAGCATTGTGGAGAACACCGGGCAGACCAAGTAGCGCAGCACGTCATGCGGGCGTTTGTATTTGAAGATCGCTTTTCGCTCGACGCGCTCAAGCTGGTGGAACGGCCGGAACCGAAGCCCGGCCCCCGGCAGGCGCTGGTGCGGGTACGAGCCAATTCCCTGAATTACCGCGACCTGGTGGTGGCGAGCGGCGGGTATGGCCGCCACGTGAAAACGCCGCTGATCCCGTTGTCCGACGGCGCGGGCGAGGTGGCCGAGGTGGGAGCGCAGGTGACGCGGGTTGGTCCGGGCTCGCGAGTGGCCGCCATCTTCATGCAGAGCTGGCTGGCGGGCGCGCTCACGGCAGAGAAGTCAAAGTCCGCGCTGGGCGGCGCCATCGACGGCATGCTGGCGGAATACGTGGTGCTGGACGAAGAAGGCCTGGTTCCGATTCCCGAGCACCTTTCTTACGCGGAGGCCGCGACCTTGCCGTGCGCTGCGGTAACCGCCTGGAATGCGCTGGTGGTGGAAGGCGGAATTCGGGCCGGCGACTCGGTGCTGGTGCTGGGCACCGGCGGCGTCTCCATTTTTGCGCTGCAGTTGGCGCGCCTCCACGGGGCCCGCGTAATCGCCACTTCGAGCAGCGACGACAAGCTCGCCCGGGCGATTGCGCTGGGCGCATCCGATGGCATCAATTACCGCCGGACGCCGGAGTGGGCCAAGCGCGTGCTGGAGCTCACAGGCGGCGCCGGCGTGGACCATGTGATTGAAGTGGGCGGAGCCGGAACCCTGCCGCAGTCGTTCCGCGCGGTGCGGTTTGGCGGGCGGATCAGCCTGATCGGTGTGCTGTCGGAGCCGGGCGCCCAAGTGGATCCGCGTCCGCTGATGATGAAGGGTGCACGCCTGCAAGGGATCTACGTGGGATCGCGCGAGATGTTCGAAACTATGAACCGGGCGCTTGCGCTTCATCGCGTGCGCCCCGTGATCGACCGCGTCTTCCCGTTTGCCGAAGCGGGCGGAGCTTACCGTTACATGAAAGCCGCGGGGCACTTCGGGAAAATCGTGATCAGCCAGGAATGAATCGGGGCTTCGCAAGTAAGGCGGGCCCGGCATGCCCGGCCTCTAGGGGCGAGGCAAGGGTGGATCGGTGAGGCCTAACGCCACCAGGGGCTGACGGGCTGGCCGGGTTCGGGTTTGCGGCGTGCGGGACCGCTGCGGCGCGCCTCGGCCTTGCGCTCCGCGGCCATGGCCCGATCCGTGGCATAGGCGAGGATGTCTTCGTTGGTCAGTTCGTGGTCACCCTGACGATCGGCCTCCAGGTCGGCGGTAATCTTCTGCGCGCACAGCGCCGGGCCTTCCTGGATGCCGACATGGTGCTTTAAGAACAGCTCCATATCCACGCTCACCACGTGGGGAACGGAGGACTTGGTGCCGGCGTCGTTCATGTCGAACCGGTACACACGCCTGTTCTGTTTCTGCTGAAACCCCATGTACCGCAGTTCCATCGCTAGCTCCCTCGGCCGTACCGCGCCGCGCCTGGATTCCGGGCTCACTCGGGCCCCTCACTGTTTTCGTCCGCCGGAGCCGCGACCTCACCGGTTTCGATATCGGCGGGAGGACCTCCCAGGCGCTCCACCTTGCGTTGCACGCGCTTTGCCGCCTTTTCCTTCTGCTTTTCGATCCCGGCGATCTCCTTTTGACGCTTCTTGAATGAGGTGTGCGACCGGGCCGGAATGGTTCATTCCTCCACTAAACGGTCGAAGCCGGCGCCGGGACCGGGCCGGCTTCGTCACGCGATTTACCAGCGTGGTTCGCGGCGCTGCCGCGGTCCTCCTCCGCCGCTGCCTCCGCGCGGACCGCCGCGGAAGGAGCGGCCGCTGTCGGACTTGGGCCGGGCCTCGTTAATATTGAGGGCGCGCCCATTCAACTCGGTGCCGTTCAAGGCGGCGATAGCGCGATCAGCTTCGGCGCTGTCCGTCATCTCGACAAACGCGAAGCCGCGCGAGCGGCCCGTATCGCGGTCGGTGACCAGGTTGACCCTCTCCACGTTCCCGTGAGGCTCGAAGAGCGCACGGATGGAAGATTCGGTTGCGGCAAAATCCAAATTGCCTACAAAAATGTTCTTCATCTTAGATTCCTTCGTATTTGACGGTTCGGGCAAGAGACCAGGCAGATGGACTTCGGCCAAGGCTGTAGCAGGACGATCAAAGACAAATATAGTGTAGCAGATCCAGCCGGCAGGCGCTCGCCACGGCTTGGCGAGCGTGCGAAACGGCACCCTTCGCTCACAGACTGCGTCTCCCCCTCCACCCACTGTCTACGGAAACGGGGCGGATCGGAAGCACACGGCGGCCTCGCTTTCGGCCTGCGATGCCGGAGGTTTGGCGGCAGCTCGAGGTAGGGACGAATCTCGACGCGGCACGCCGGCGCGTGCCACGACTAGTTGCCGGGGATCGGATCGCCGCGATTGATTACGTAAGGATTGCTGTAAGCTGGCAGGATGCGGTCGCCGGCCATGCCGGCCCACACCATGAACCAGGCCCACCTGGGTTGAGCCTTGAGCACTTCGGCGGAAGGCGGAAGGCCGACTTCGCCGAGAGCGATCGGCTTGCCTTCGGCCAGCGCCAGCATCTCGTAATAATACCGGTCGTTCAATTCGCGGTAGTTGTCATAGCTGACTACATCGACATACTGCTGGCCCGGAAAGAAATTGAAGAACTCGCCCACCGGTGCGGGGCCGTTCTGATTCCACACCCAGATCAGGTTATCCAGGTGATGGACGTAGACCATACGGGCATAGACCTCGCGGTAAAGCTGCGCGGTGCCACCCATGCCTGGCCGGCCGCCCCACCAGAAAAAGCCGCCGTTGTTTTCGTGCATGGGCCGCCACAGGACCGGGATGTGTGCATCCTGCAACTGCCTGAGGTAGCCGGCCGCGGTATCCATGTATTTCTCCCACCGCTTGTGCAGCGGGGTGTCGGGCGTGATCAGCTCCGCCCACTGATCGTCGGTGAGACGGGCCTGCACGCTGCCCCTCCAGCTTGCGCCCGGCTTGCCCGGTTCATCCTCGGTGGGGCGGAGCATGTGCCAGCACAGGTAAATGATGGAGCCGGCCGCGGCCTGCTTCTTGGCCTCCTCGATCATGAGGTCGCGATGGAGGATGGAATCCTTATCCTCGTCGTCGGTGAAACCGAAATCCGAACCCCAGATGGCGGGGTACTTGCCGGTAAGCGTGTGGACCTTTTCCGTGTCCAGATCGCGTTGATTGGGAAAGTTGTGCTGGCCGGACAGGATGCCCTTGCCGGATACCGCGCAGAGGGTCTTCAGCAGCGCGCGGGCCTCTGGCGTGGCGTTGGGGTTTACCGGCTCGCAGTTGTAAGCCGGCGCAGCTTGCGGGCGCGGCTGAGCGGGCGCGGGCGGAGTCTGCGGAACGGCGGCCGGCGGCGCGGGCGGAGTCTGCGGAGCAGCGGCCGGCGCCGCTGCCTGCGGGTACAGAAGTGCCGTCGCGCTGAGCAGGATCACGAAGGCAGTTATCGATTTCCGCATGTGGTTTCTCCCAGGAACCAAAGGTTATCACGTTTCCCGGAACCGGGTAGCCGCGAGCGGAGCGGTAGTCGCCACGGCATAGCCACGCGACGTGCCGTTGCCCGGCGTTGTAACAGACCGGGCATTCCGAACGTCTGGGAGGGATGGAATTTGTGCGTCCGGCGCGTTCTTTTGTGTCAAGATGATCTTGAAGGAGTTGTAATAGAGACGAGCAACTCATATGCCGACAAGATTTACGAACGAGATCATCGCCGCAGCCATCGACGGTTACGAAGGGCAGAAGAAGCGCATCGACCAACAGATCGCCGGACTCCGAGCGATGTTGTCCGGCGGCGCGGCTGAGACCGCGGCCACTCCGGCAGCGCCCACGCGCAAGCGCCGAAGAAGGATGAGCGCCGCCGGTAGAAAAGCCGTTGCCGAAGCACAGCGGAAGCGCTGGGCAAAACTCCGGGCCGAATCTGAGCCGTCAGCGGCAGCCTCACCACAGCCGGCGAAAGCAAAACGCCGGATCAGTAAAGAAGGGATGCAGCGGATTATTGCAGCCGCCAAGAAACGTTGGCGGTTAGCGAAAGCAGCCAAGGCGCAACCCACAGCCGCAAAGAAGGCCGCACGAGCCGTGAAAAAGGCCGCGGTCAAAAAGGCAGCGGCGAAGGCTCCCGGAAAGGCGGTGAAAAAAGGTGCGCCCGTGAAGAAAGCCGCCGCGAAGAAGGTCAGGGCGAAGGCGACAGCCGCACCGGTTGCACCGGCGGCGACGGGAACTGCCGCTCAGTAGGTTGCTTGTCGACGATGGCGGTTCGGCGGAATGACGATGCCGAAGCGCAGGGCCCCGGCAGCGGCCGCCGCTGCCGCAAGCCGCAGCGTTATTTACTCATATATTGCTGGCCCACCGCCGCCGCGCCGTAAGTTATGATGATTCCGACTGTGTCCACCACCCTGGACCACCTCGAACCCAAAGCCGTCTGGAAGCACTTCGCGGCTCTCGCGGCCATTCCTCGCGCCTCGGAAAAGGAAGCTGCGGCGCGGCATTATGTGCTTGCCGTTGCCAGGACCGTGGGCCTGGAACCGGTGCAGGATTCCACCGGCAATGTGGTCATCCGCAAGCCCGCGCGCCCCGGACGCGAAGCCGCCGTCCCGGCTGTCATTCAAGGCCACCTCGACATGGTCTGCGAAAAGAACGAAGGCACCCTCCACAACTTCGATACCGACCCGATCCGCCTGGTGGTGGATGGCGACTGGCTCAAAGCGGACGGCACCACTCTCGGCGCCGACAATGGGGTGGGTGTGGCTGCCGCGCTCGCCGTCATGGAAAGCGACACGATCGCCCATGGCCCTCTGGAATTCGTGTTTACGGTCGACGAAGAGAGTGGACTCACCGGCGCTTCCAAGTTTCCCGGCGGGCTCCTCAAGTCCAAGTACTTCCTTAATCTCGACAACGAAGAGGAGAACACGCTTTGCATCGGCTGCGCGGGCGGCGTCAACTCAGTAGCCCGGCGCAAGATCGAGCGCCGCCCCGCCCCTTCCACCGAAGCGTGGCGCGTCAAGATCTCGGGATTGGCAGGCGGCCACTCGGGCGTCGACATTCATCGCGGCCGCGGTAACGCGGTTCGCGTACTCGGCCACGCGCTGCTGGCTCTGATGGATCGTCTGCCCGTCGCTATCGCCGACATCCATGGCGGAAGCAAGCGCAATGCCATCCCGCGCGAGGCGTTCGCCATCGTGATGCTCGATTCCGCCGATGCGCCGCAACTGAAGTCCCTGCTGGCTGCATACACAGTCGAGGCGCAGTGTGATCTGGGCTCCTTCGATCCCGGCCTCCGTATCGACCTCGAAACGGCCGCGCGTCCGGAGCAGGTCATCGCCGATGCCGACGCCGCAGTGATCGTGCGCGTCCTGGCCGGCCAGCATCACGGCGTTCTGGCCATGAGTCCCGACATCCCGGGGCTGGTGCAGACGTCCACCAACCTGGCCACCGTCGCTACCAGCCGGGACGAAGTCGAGATCGCCACCAGCCAGCGCAGTTCTATCGAGAGCAGCAAGCGCGCCGCCGCACGCATGGTCGCCGCAGTGTTCCACTTCGCGGGGTTTGCAGTGGAACAGTCCGGGGACTACCCCGGCTGGAAGCCCGAACCCACCAGCGACATCGTCCGCACGGCCCAGGCCGTCCACCAAGAGGTTCTCGGCAGGAAGCCCGAGTTGATCGCCATGCACGCCGGTCTGGAGTGCGGGGTCATCGGCGAGAAGTACCCCGGAATGCAGATGATCTCATTTGGCCCGCACATCGTCGACGTCCATAGCCCCAGTGAGCGGATCAAGATCTCGTCGGTGGCACCCTTCTATAACTTGCTGACCGGGCTTCTGGAACGGCTGTAACGCCCGCCTCTACGCGCGCGTCGCCGGCAGATGCGGGTTCCGCTCCCCGGCCCAGGTCTGCTGGTGCCAGTTCGGGTAAGGTTCTGCGACTGCACTGACCTCATCGAGGCGTGCCATCTCCTCGGCGCTCAGTTCCCACGCAGCCGAAGCGAGATTGTCCCGCAGTTGTTCCGCGTTGCGTGCGCCGAGGATCACCGTGTCCACACCCGGTTTGCCGCGAACCCAGTTGAGCGCCACCTGCGCCGGCGTGACGCCACGCCCGGCGGCGACCGCCAGCATGACGTCCACGATGCGATAAAGCCGCTCCCATTCCACTTTGATCGGCGCTCCGAGCGCGGCCAGCCGCCCAAAGACCGGTTGCGGCGCATCGCGCCGGATTTTGCCCGAAAGCAGCCCGAACATCAGCGGGCTCCACGCCATCACGCCCACGCCCTGGTCGAGACCCATCGGAATCAGCTCGTATTCGGCGTCGCGGACCAGCAGGGAATATTGGATTTGCTGGCTGATATAGCGCGGCAGGCTGCCACGGTCCGATATGGCGACCGCCTTCATCGTCTGCCAGGCGGAGAAATTGGAGCAGCCGATGTAACGGACCTTGCCTTGGCGGATGAGCGAATCGAAGGCCTCCAGCGTCTCCTCCATGGGCGTAAGAGAGTCCATCGAGTGCGCCTGGTACAAGTCGATATAATCGGTACCGAGGCGCCGCAGGCTGGCCTCGCAGGCCGATACCAAGTGGTGGCGCGACAACCCAAGGTCGTTCGGTCCGGGCCCCATCCGCGAGAAGGCCTTGGTGGCGATTTGCACATTTTGCCGCCGGCCCTTCAGGGCCGCGCCGAGCACTTCTTCGGCGAGCCCTTCCGAATAGATGTCGGCGGTATCGAACAGTGTGACGCCCTGCTCAATCGCAATATCGACCAGGCGGCCGGCCTGTTCCACATCGAGGGCACCCATGGCCGCGTGCCGGCCCTTGCCTCCGAAAGTCATTGTTCCTAAACTGAGCGACGACACGCTCAAACCGCTTCTGCCAAGAAATCGCTGTTCCATGTCGCTATTATCGGATGGATCGGCCGTACGGCGGCTCACCAACCTTTGAATCTAACCTCGAAATCCATCTCCTGCGTAGCGGGCTGATACTCGCACATCGCCGGATGATAGGTCCACCCGGACACTATGCGCAACGCCTCTTCCGCCAAGTCCGGGCGAGCCGCGTCGAGGACCTGCAGCGAATTCGTCTTTCCGTCCTTGCCGACCCTGCCGTGCAATCTCACCGTAATGGCCTCATTCGACTGCGTCCTCGGTTCCGGCTGCGGAACGCGATCGGCGAAAGCGCGGTGAAACGAGCGGCACGAGTTGGCGATTTTCGCGTCCGGCGGATAGTCGAAGTACTCCGGCGGGTATTCGGTCCGCACCACGACCTTGGCATCGATCTCGATCAGTTTCTCGTTGCCCACCCAGCGCTCGATGTGGCCGGGAAGCGAGGCGTTATTGAACTGGAAGTAGGCCGACTGGCGAATCGTCTCATCGCCTTGCCGCACCGATAACAGGAACCCGCTCTGCGCATCCACGCAAACCTGGCCGGACTGCTGCTCGTCGCCCTTGAGCGTGTCGAAGCCGATACAACGCGCCGACCGCCCGTCCACCGTGGCGTCCTCGATATGGCGGATCATGTCGGCGGGTTCGAACTGCCCGCGAAATACGGGTATCAACCTACGGACCGAGGTCAATGCCGCCGGCTCGGCGCTCTCCGAACGATAGGTGGCGAACTCGCTGCCATTTTGCACACTAATGAACTTGTAAGTGCCGTAAGTGAATTCCCAGCGCTTGTTCACGGGTGTTTTCACGCCGATCTTAATGGCGCCCTCCGAGGCTTCGCCGGGGGCGGGTTCGAGCACCCGAAAATTGAAGAATTCCTCGTTGGCCGGCCACACGGGCGTCGTGAGCATGTCCGCCCGTTCCATCAGCCGCACCGCCTCGGCGCGCACCACGGGATCTTCCGCCGGCGCCGCGTCGGGCCGCAGCGTCGTGGTCTGCGCGAAGCAGGCCGGAAGGACCAGCCACAGATAGCCAAACTTGATTCGCGGCATGAACCGAGTATAAACGAGGAATTATGGCATGGGAAGCATTGAAAGTGGAATCGGTTTACGTGGGCTGCGGCACGGCAATACGCGAACGTGCTTGATCAATTCGCTGACGGCTTCTCTACATGATCGATTACGAGCAGGACAACTTGTTGTTTCTCTGGTACAAGCTTGAGTCCGAGTTGTTCCTGCACAGCCGTGAATATCGAAGGCCCGTTCGCATCGGCTGCGGGGCTGGGGCTCTCATCGCCAGAAGCTGAAAAGTCAATAGCGGCAGCATACGGCGTCCATGCGAGCGACACGTTATACCATCCGGATAGACCTGTCTTGTCCGCCACCGGTACACCCACCTCCTGCCCTAAATAAAACGCAAGCAGTGGCATGGAAGCGCTGGGGCCGGCAAGCTGCCCGGGACTTACCTTTCGGAATGCCCCTCCCTTCGAACCGTCCGGCAATCTTGATTTCAAGAACGTAGCGCCACGCTTTCCCACCACCAATGCAAATCCCTTGACCTCTATCGTTTGGCGGTGAGTCTTCAGTTGAAATCGCTCCTCCAGCAGAGCCCGCATGCGTCCCTGAACTCTCTCCACCGCAAGACTCTGCTCAGCAACCGAGAGACCTGGGTCCCTATCATCTGCTCCGGCGACTGACGGCTTTGCTTCAACATCAAATTTTGCTGAGAAAAGCCACTTCGGCGCGTTGATTATCCGATCTTCGCTAATATCCGGAAAGCAAAATGCAATTAGGACAGCGAGCGGCATGCCTTTTGCGATGATTCCACCATGATGAAACTTAAAATAAACTACCTCATTGCCGTTGAAGGTCTCTGTCGAACCACTCGGCTTTATAGAGGCTACTTCAAACCGATCTGGTACAACTCCAGTTTGGGCAGATGTCAGGCCGACTCCGCCCAGTAACCCAAACGCAAATAAACGGAAAGCGCCTAGACTTTTCATAAGCAGTCAGACGTAGATTCGCACTCGACATTGCGACCGGCTTGGGATTTTGCCGTCCGCATTGGCTCAGGACCTCGGCTGCGTCCGGGCGGCTTGCAGCGCCAAGCGGACCATGGCCTCTAACTCGTCCGGACAGGGGTACCCAGCCACTTCGACCAGGATTTCCTTTTTGCCTCCCCAGCGGTAATATTGTACGCCCAACCGGTTCCATCAGAGCCGTTTATCTCATTTCTCCCATCCCGACCGACCCCGGCAGCCGAGGAAGGGCCACTCGGCTTCGTCGCCATGTGCTTCCGTCCCGCCTGCCTGGCCAGCCTGGCCCGATCGCGCCCTCCGGCTGCCAAGCGGCGGATAATGGTAGATCGAATATGAAAATCACTCGGGTTCTGATAACGCTTTTCCTCAGTTCGCTTGCCGCGATTTGCCAGCCCCCTCCAGGAACGGCTGGAAGACCTGGATCGGAGGCCATCCCGGCCGGCATCCGCATGGAAAAGAGCCTCACCTTCGCCGCGATTGGCGCAAAGGAACTACAACTCGATCTGTTCCTGCCAAACCAGCGGGAAGGCAAGCTGCCCGTTGTGGTTTGGATCTACGGCGGAGCGTTTCGCACAAACAACCGCTTGCAGCAGGAGGGGCAAGCCGCCTGGCTCGCCACAAAGGGCTACGCCGTGGCGGCCATCGACTACCGGCTGAGTTCCGAAGCTCTCTTCCCGGCGCAGATCGAAGACTGCAAGGCAGCCGTACGCTGGCTTCGCGCGAACGCCGGCAAGTACGGTCTCGATCCGGCGCACTTCGGCGCCTGGGGCGAATCTTCGGGTGGCCACCTGGCATCGATGCTGGGCGTTACGGGCGGCGTCAAGGACCTGGAGGGCGGCTCCGGCAACCTCGACCAATCGAGCCGGGTAATGGCTGTCGTGGACTTCTTCGGTCCCACGGATTTTCTGCAGATGGACAAAGCGGCGCTGCCGGGAGGATTGAAGCACGACCCGCCCGATTCACCGGAGTCGCTCGTGATCGGCGGCCCGATTCAGGAGAACCGGGAAAAGGCCGCCCGCGCCAACCCGATCGCCTATGTCACCAAGGAGTGCCCGCCGTTCCTCATCCTCCACGGAGATCGCGACCCCCTGGTGCCGTGCAACCAGAGCGAAATCTTGTTCGAGGCACTGAAGAAGGCCGGCGTGGACGCCTCGTTCTACAAGATCGTCTCCGCCGGGCATGGCGGTCCGCAGTTCCAAACGCCGGTCACCAAGGCGATGGTGCTTGCCTTTTTCGACGAACACCTGAAGTGACGGCCCGCGCTCCAACCCCGCGGCAATTTGGGGGCAGGGAATCGGGCCGCGCGGATAAAAAGAACGCGGGCGCATTTAGGCGATAGGCTGTAGTGCGCCCGCAGTCGTAACGGGGATTTACCTTCTGGACGGTTCAACCCGGCGGCTGGGTTACAAGTTGCGGTTGATAATTCGGTTCACGCAAAGGAAGCACCGTTCGATAGCCCTTAAGAGCCATTGACGCGTTTCCCATGGCTACGGCCGCGGCACGGCAACTCGCGCAGGCTCTGCTCGATCACCGGGCCTGAGCTACAATTGGCTTGCGATGCGATTCGCCGCCCTGATATTGGGGCTGCCGCTCGCCTGCGGGCTGGTATCGCGGGCACAGGACCAGGCGGCGGAACAGCCCACTCCAGCCGCTCCTTTATTGGAGAACCGCGGGAGCCCCATGCGGCTGCCCTTCCGCTGTTCGGGCGAGGACATCCGCTGGGCGGGTCTGAGTTGCAGCGAGGAAGAACCGTGCCCGATCTTCCTGGAGCTTTCCGCGGCCGCGCACTGGGGAGAACGCACGGTAGTGTCCGGCAACATTCACAGTGAATCTGGCACCCTTTATTCTGTGCTGCTCGCGAGCGAGGATGGGGGCCAAAGCTGGGGCGAAGCCCACCCACGCATCCGCGGCGCCGCCATCGATC
Organism: Bryobacteraceae bacterium; assembly: GCA_049511495.1. Classification (GTDB taxonomy): domain Bacteria; phylum Acidobacteriota; class Terriglobia; order Bryobacterales; family Bryobacteraceae; genus Bog-375. Next base: position 57,301 of record JBEKXZ010000008.1, read on the forward strand.
GCATCCAATACCTGGATTCGGGCTTCGGCTGGATCAGCGGCGAAGAGCAGTTTCCCCTCCCACAGAACCCCTTCCTGCTGCTCACCGAAGATGGTGGCAAGACATGGACCGAGCGGGCCGTGCTGCGGGAGTCGGCGGAAAATCCCTTCGGTGCAGTGCTACAGTTCTTCTTCAGCTCGAAAAGCACGGGCAGCCTGATTCTGGACCGGGGCCAGGGAAGCGGACAGGAACGCTACGCGCTGTTCCAGTCGGAAGACGGCGGTCAAAGCTGGACCATCCGCGAGCAGAGCGATAAGCCGTTTCGGCTGCTACAAACTGTGCCCCCTGCCGGCTGGCGCGTGCGGGTGGATGCAGCTTCGCGGTCCTATCACATCGAGCAACTGCAGGGCCAACGCTGGATCTCGATCGCGGCATTTGCGGTGAATCTCGACACCTGCAAGCCGCCGTCGACGGAGCCGAGCGGTGAGAAAGAGTAGCAGCAAGTGGTGATCGCCCATCTGGTGCTCACCGCAATCTATTGATATCAAATTGTTTGTCGATGATTGCGCGCTTGGAAAAGAGCCATCGATGGCATCCCACGGGGGAGGTGCACTTTTTCATCCGCTCGCACATGCAGTACCGTTCGTTTACAGAACTGCGCTAACCAACGCCATCCTGGTTCGGTTCTGGAGTTGCATAGTATATTGCCAGTGTTATGAGCCTGGAGACCCTGGCCTCTTCCACTAACCCAAACCTCATCATTCTGGAGTCGCGAGGCGCCCAGAAAGCCGCGAACAAACTGCCCGCCGCGCCGAAACCTCCGGCCGCCAGCCTACCCATCGCGGTCGCGCCTAAGACCGACGAGGTTCGCGTCAGGCCAACCATTCCGGACCGGCTGGGCGAACTGGGAATCCCGCGCGCGATGGTCAGCGATCTAGTATTGCGCTTTCTGTGGCTGCACGGCACCGGTACGCTGGCCTTGCTCCACGAGACTTTGAAACTCTCCTTCCCGGTTCTGGAAACCGTGTTTCACGAGTTCCGGCAGCAGCAGTTGCTGGAAGTGAAGGGTATGGTCGGCAACGATTACTCGTTCTCGCTGACCGCCGGGGGCCGGCATTTGGCCACCGCTCGCAGTGAGGTCTGCCAGTACGTGGGACCGGCTCCGGTCTCGATCCAGCAGTACCACGAAGTGGTCAAGGGACAGAACGCCAAACTGCACCTCAGCCGCGACAGCCTGCGCCGGGCGTTTCACGACCTGGTCCTGCCGGATTCGTTGCTGGACTCATTGGGCCCCTCGCTGATCGGGCACCAGTCGCTGTTTCTCTATGGCGGAACGGGCAGCGGCAAGACCAGCATCGCCGAGCGCATTCTGCGAATTTATCAGGACGCCATCGTCGTTCCGTACGCCGTGGAAGTGGACGGGCACATCATTGCGGTCTTCGACCCGATCGTGCACCGGCAGGTCGATGCGGACGACGAGTTTCTCGATCCGCGGTGGGTGCTTTGCCATCGCCCCTGCATCACCATGGGCGGCGAGCTTTCGGCCTCGATGCTGGAACTGCGCCTGGATGAGTCCACGCACGTGTTCATCGCGCCGTGCCAGATGAAGGCCAACAACGGCATTCTGGTGGTCGACGATTTCGGGCGCCAGGTGCTTTCCCCGCAGCAGTTGCTCAACCGCTGGATCGTTCCGCTGGACCGCCGTGTCGACTACCTCACGCTCGCGTCGGGCATGAAATTCCAGGTGCCGTTCGAACTCATGGTGGTTTTCTCGACGAACCTGGACCCGGCCGACCTGGCCGACGAGGCCTTCCTGCGCCGCATCCAAACCAAGGTGCTGGTGGAAGACGTCAGCGACGAGATTTTCGATCTGATCGTCAAGCAGGTGATCACCGTCCACAGCGTGCCCGCCGAGACGGGTTGCGCCGAGTACATGAGGGAGCGCTGCATGGCCGCCGGCGCCACCACGTTACGCGCCTGCTATCCGCTGGACATTCTCAAGCTGGTGAAGGCCATCGCCGAGTACGAAGGACGCGCCGTCCGCCTCACCCGCGCCAACATCGATCGGGCCGTCGGCCTGTACTTCGCCAAGTCTCCGACCCGCAAGTCGACCCTGGCACGGTAGCGGCCTTGTTCGGTAAACGCCGTGCCAGCCAGCCGCTCGGGAGGCGCTAAGAACTCAGTTAAAGCCACGGATTAATACCCGAGGGACACCGATACGACTCTTGACGTCCATCCATGTTCCTTGATGGCCCTCATTACTCTTGTACCGTGCGCGCACGAGGTTTCCGCGTGGAGCGTTTTTCCTTTGCACCGCCGAGTCAATGCGGCTGTTGCGGGTCGCTGCGTGGGTCGCTGCGCGAGTCGCCGCGTTTGATCTGCGCGCGGCGCCGGCCGGTTTCCAGATTGGCGGCGGCCTTCTCTTTGGCGGCATCGCTGAGCTGGATACGGTTGTTGACGGCCAGCGCACCGGCGGCTTTGGCCATGCGGGTGGCGCTGCCCTTGTGTTGAATGACGCCGGTTTTGCCTTCGATAGTGGCCACGCCGCCTTGCACGTGAACCTGGAAATGCTCCTGCGATATCTTCTGCGACTTGGCGAACCGGGCGCGGATGCCGGCCTCCAGTTGTGCGTCGCTCATACGCGGCTGGGCGGTGGGGGCCGTGGTTCTGGTCCGGGTGGTGTTTCCGTTAGCGGGCGGGCGCACGGTCTGCGCGCCGGCGGCAGCGGCGAGCATCGCAAGCGCTGCCAGGACGCGAACGCGGGACATATAATCAGAGTCAAAGCAGCCCGCCATCACTCTCAGGTTTCTGTGCTACAGTTGGTGTTTCTCAAGGCTTAGAGCACTTTTCATGGCCGAACAAATCCTGCTCCAAGGCAAAATCCTGGGCACCGAAGAGTTTCTCTCGGCGGCTGCCGCCGAGGGACGTCCTGCGCGTTCCGCGGGCGAGGATTTGCTTGCCGGGCGGTCGCAGTGGATCACGCTGCTGAGCGAAGTCCTGCCGCGGGCCCTGCTGGCGGAGCTCGGGCTGGCGCGGATACTTTTGGGCTCCAGCGGCGGCGGGCAGTTCCTGCTCGTGCTGCCGGGCGCAGTGCGCGAGACGGCGGAAGATTTCCTGCGCGCGGCGGCGAGGCAGATGGCCGACTTGAGTTCGGGGTACGTCAAGCTGATTTGGGGCGTGACGGATAATCTCGGCGACTGGGCGGTGATCCGGCGCCGGCTGAACGAGGAGTTGGATCGCCAACGCAACCGGCCGCTGGCGGACGCCGGGGAAGGCGCGTTCCGGCCTTCCACGGCCGTTCCCAGTACCGCGGCCGATGCCTACTTCGCCAAGGAGCTGGGCGCCAAGGTTCGCGAGGCTGCGCAGGCCGGCTGGTCTCCCGAGTCGCCGGGGAAAGTGCTGGTCGAGGGCGCCAAACACACCTGGAGCCTGACCGCCAATCTTTCGCCGGACGCCATCCTCCTGGCGCGCCACGCCGCGCTCAGCGACGACGGCAAGCAGACTGCTCCGGTGCAGACGCTGGCACGGCGTTCGCAGGGGCGCGCCATCTGGGGCGTGCTGCGCGGCGATGTGGACAACTTCGGACTGCGTCTGCGGCGCGTCAATTCGATTGAAGAGCACGTGCCGCTTTCGGTGCTCTACAAGCAGTTCTTCGCCGGCGAGCTGGAAGTGCTCTGTTCGCTGCCGGAGTTCTGGCGCAAGGTCAGCATCCTCTATTGCGGCGGCGACGATTTCGCCGTCTACGGGGCGTGGGACGCGCTGATCGCGCTGGCGCGCGAGGTGCAGCGGCTGTTCCACCGTTTCACGGAAGAGAATTTGAAGGAGTATCCGGGCCCCGAGGGCAAGACCATTTCGATGGCGATCGCCCTGGCGCCGGAGTCCTACTATCCGCTCGCCAGCGTGTATGAGGATGCCGGGCGCAATCTGGGTCTGGCGAAATCGGCCGACAAGGATTGTATCTATCTGCTGGGGCGCATTCTAGAATGGCGCCACCTGGCGGACGCGGCGGAACTGAAGGACACGGTGACGCGTCTGATTCACGATTTTCGCATGTCGCGGCAGTTTCTCTATCAGTTGCGCAGTTTCTACCGGCACGAAGCCTATGCCGATGGGCCGGCCGGCCAGGCGGAAACGCAGCGCACCTGGCGTTTCCAGCGCCGTTTCAACCGTATCCTGAGCGGCACGCGCGACCGCGAATTTCAAAAGCTGCGCACCCATTTGATTAATGAAATGACCGGCCGGAAATCCGCCGAAGTGAAGATGCGGCCCGCCGGGCTGGTGGCCCTCGAGTGGGCCAGATTGGTGACCGAGGTTTAGCACATGACACAAGAGAACGAGCAGCGGACACGGGAGGCACGCCCACCGCGGGAAGGGCGCCCGCCGCAAGGCGACCGCGGGCCGCGCCCCGATCGCGGAGATCGAGGCGAGCGGGGCGACCGCGGCGACCGCCGAGGTCCCGACCGCGGGCGATTTGAAGTGCCACCCGAAATCGAGCTCGAGAAACTCATCCACGACAGTCTTTATCTGGACAACCAGGCGCACGCCGTCGTCAGCCGCATGCGCGACTTGGATTCCGGCACGAAGAGCCAGTTGCGCCGCCTCTATGGCGCGGTGCGCCGCGCGGTGCGTGCACCGGAAAGCGGGCGCCAGCACGAATTTGTGATGCTCCGCGCGCGCCTGGCCTACACTATCGCGCGCCACGGTTTGCGCAGCCTGGACCAGTTGGAGAAACTGTTGCTCCAGGTGACGCGGAAGAACGACACCAAGGGTTACGAACGGTTCAAGGACCTCTTCGAGGCCATCGTGGCCTACAACGAGTAAAGCATGAGCGCACACACTTCCCAAACTGAGTTGAAACTCATCGGCAAGCTGATTCTGGAAGCCGAAATGACGTGCGAAACCGGCCTGCACGTTGGCGCCGGTAAGGGTTCGCTCGAAATCGGCGGCTCCGATAATCCGGTGGCGAAAGATGCATTCGGCAGGCCGTACGTGCCGGGCAGTTCGCTGCGCGGCAAGATTCGTTCGCTGCTCGAGCAGAGCTCCGGCCTGGCTGTCCCCGCCGAGCTGGTGTACCTGTCCCGCCGCAAGGGCCAGGAAGTCCGCATCCACCAGAGCGACCGCGCCGACGACGATATCTGCCTCCTATTCGGCCGCAGCCCGGGCCGCATGGAGCGGGTGCAAGGCGATACGCTCGAGACCACGCAGGCCACGCCGGCGCGGCTGGCGGTGTTCGACGCGCCGCTCGACGTGGAGAGCATCACGGCACAGATGCGCGAGAACCTGGACGATGAGCTGACCGAAGTCAAGAACGAGAACGCCATCGACCGCATCACCTCGCAGGCCAACCCGCGCACTATCGAGAGGGTGCCCGCCGGCGCGCGCTTCCATACGCGGCTGGTGATGGACGTGCTCTGCGAGGAAGACGCCCCGCTGTTTGTGCGCGTGCTGGAAGGCCTGCGGCTGCTCGAGGACGATGCGCTCGGCGGCGGCGGCTCGCGCGGCAGCGGACGCGTGTCCTTCAACAAACTTCGCCTGGTCTGGCGCGGCCGCGACTATTACGCCAAGGGCGCCGCGGAAAAAGAAATCGCGGCGGGCGCCAACCTGGGAGTGATTCAGGCAGCGGTTGCCGATTCGGCCTTCTCCTTCCTGCGCGAGGAGTCATGACGCCTGGGCTGGTCGTCAAGCTGCGGCCGACCGGGCCGTGGCGAGTGGGGCCCGATTCGGGCGCCCGCAACCGGGTCGATTCGATCTACCACAGCGATTCCGTCTACGCCGCGGTGACTGCCGCAATGGCGCGCCTGGGCGCGTTCGAAGAGTGGCTGGACGCGACCGCGCGCGGCGGCGAGCCCGCGGTTTCTTTCAGTTCCTGCTTCCCCTTTCTCGATGACATCGGCTTCGTAGTGCCGCCGCGAACCATCTGGCCGCCGCAATCGCCCTCGCTGATGGGCGCGCGGGTGCGTTGGAAAAGCGCGCGCTTCGTGCCGCTCACCATGGTGCAGGCGCTGGTAGCGGGCGGCCGGCCGGATGAGAACGCCTGGAGCATGGATGGTCCCAGCGAATGCCTGGTGCCGGCGGGCCGCTTAGGCCCCTTCCGTTCCGCAGTGCGCTGGAGCGCCGCCGTGGACCGCTTGAGCGGCTCAAGCGAGCGGCATTCGATCGCGTGCCTGGAATTTCGCGCCGGCGCCGGACTTTGGCTGGTGGCGGCTTTTCAAGACGAGCCGGCGTGGGAGCGCTGGCGCGATCGCGTGAAGGCGGCCTTCCGACTGCTCGCCGATAGCGGCTTCGGCGGCGAGCGCTCGCGCGGCTGGGGCCGTTCGGAAGCTCCCGAGTTTACCGAAGGCACCCTGCCGGAGATGATCCTTCCGCCTGTAGCACCGGCTGGTGGCCCGTCAGTCGAGACCGCTCCGTCAACCGAGCCGCCAGGCGAGGAAAGTGGGGCGGGCGCTATCGCCTGCCAACCCCAGGAACCGCTCACCCCCGCGCCCGAAGAGGTGAGTGAAGCGAGTGGAACAGACGCTATCGCTTCCCAGCCCGATGCTCCGGCGCCATCCGAAGCGTCCGACGGCAGCACATTCTTCGACACCGCTGACGGGGCCGCTTACTCGGCGCGCGAGACTGCATCCGCCGTCGGCGTGCTCGAATTGGAAGAGCCCGTCGAAGTTGCCGAAGAGCCCGTTGAAGAAGAGCCCGTGCCCGAGATTTTGCCGGAAGAAGCGGCCATCTTCGAGGCCGGTCCGAAGCCTCACTGGCTGCTCTCATTATTCGCGCCGGCCGAGCAGGACGGGGTGGATTGGTCGCGCGGCAATTACTGGCTGGTCGAGCGCAGCGGGCGCATCGACAGCCCGGCCGGATCGGGCGAGTTGAAAAAGACCTTGCGGATGGTGGGGGAAGGGTCGGTGATCTATGCTCCGGCCCCGCCGCGCGGCGCCGCGCCCGACGTGGCGCCCGGCGGCTTCCCGCATCCGGTGTTCCGCGCGGGCTTCGCGGTTTCCGTCCCGCTGCCCGAGGTGAGTTGATGCGATACCGCCTCACATGTCTGACGCCGCTCCTTGTCGGGGACGGCCGCAAGCTGAGCCCCATCGATTACATGGTCTGGAAGGACCACGTCAACGTGCTCGACCAGTGGCGCATTTTCCGCCTGTTGGCCAAGGGACCGCGCCTGGAAGGCTACCTGGCGCAGCTCAAGAAAGCCGATAAGCTCGAGTTCGCCTCCTGGGGCGGCTTCGCGCAGAATTTCGCCGGGCGCCGCATCCCGTTCGAAAACGCCGCTTATTCGGCCTACTGGAACCGCGCCGCCGGCGAGAGCCTGCACATACCAACGTTCGCTGCGGGGGCTTCCGGTCCGTACCTGCCCGGCACCGCTATCAAGGGAGCCCTGCGCACCGGCATGCTGTTCGCCAATTGGCGTGATGGCATGTTGCAAGACGTCGCCGCCAGAGTGAAGACCGAGCGGCCCCCGCGGCGTCCGGCGGAAAGCGTGGAAGAACAGGCGCTGGGCGCGAGCGGCTCCAATCGCATGCGCTTCGTCAGCGCGGGCGATTCGGGCACCATCGGCAACGACGCCTTCAAGGTCTACCTGCTGCGCACCTCCACGCTCCAACCACGCGGCGGCGGCCTGGTTTTGGGATGGAAGCAAAGCCCGCGCGGCGCCGTGGATGGCGCGCGGCCCGAGGACAGCACGCCTGCGTTCGCCGAAATGGCCGCGCCCGGCACGGTATTTGAGGGCCGTTGGGACGAGAACCATTTTCTGCTCTCGCCCGAAGTGCGCCGCGGCGTGCGCTGGCCGGAATCGTTGAACCGCGCCCGCTTCTTCGAGGCCGCCAACGTCTACGCCGCCGGCCTGCTTAACTTGCAGCGCCAATACGCCTCGTGGGCGGGGATGGGCCTGCTCGACCAGAGTTTGCAGGCTCTGGAGCAGCGTCTGGCCGAGGCTCGCGAGCGCGGCTCCTGCCTGCTCTCGCTCGGCTGGGGAGGCGGTTTGCCCGCCAAGAGCGCCTGGCTCGATACGAGTAACTCCGATTACCGGGAGATCCTCCGCCAATACGTGATCTACAACCGCGCGCTCGACAGCAACCTCCCGTTCCCGAAAACCAGGCGCATCGTTTTCCTGAACAACCGGCCAGCGACGCTGCCGGGGTGGGCGGAGCTAGCGGTAGCCGAATAGGCGGGCAGGCCGCACTCTCCTACGGCCAGTCAACCAGTTGGCCGGCAACAGGCTCAATCGGGCGTTCTGTCCATCTTGCGAGGAATTGTTCTCGATACTCTGGCCAACGCCGCTGCGGGATACTCACAACGACGACGGCGAACTGCGGAAACAACTTGAGCGCGCGAGAAGCAGATTCGCCGAAGAGATGATCCCGAGTGAGTAGGCACCGGAAGCCGGCGCCCACTGCCGCCTGCACCAGATCGCCGTTGGACAGTGCCTTCCAGCCGCGATTTCCAGCGGTGTCGCAGTGAACTCCCAGACTTGTCAGGACGGATGCGAGATGCACATCCATGTTGGCATCAAGCAGCCACATGGAAGGAGCCAGCGAGTTCGGATGCAACCTTCAAAACTTCAGGTAGGGCCTCAGGCGGAAAAGCGGAATCGAAGGAGTCATTGATTTCTTCGAGAGACATCCCGCCCGCGAGGCATTCGAGGATCAAGGAGACAGCCAGCCGCGTACCGCGGACGGCCAGTTTCCCGCCCAGGAGCTTTGGATCGGCGACGATCCACTTATAGTCCTTGTAGGCCGCTGGCTGCCAGTCGGGCATCTCGTTCACAACTCCATTCTACACGGCTCCGAAAGGCGTGCGATGCCAGGCGACTACCGTGGCCGGCGTCCTGCCGGTGGCCTCTGCTCCGCTCAGGAACGTTCCGTCTGTCACTCGTCTAGTGGAAACTGTGCAATTGGTTACTGTCCCGGGGGTTCGCTTATGATGAGTCTCAGCCTGGCCGGAAAGGATCGACTCCGGCTAGGCGGGAGCGTCACGCAAAAATAGCCGAAAAACGGGCATTTCCAAAGGCAAAATCTGATAACGTTTTTGGCCACCGATTGCAGGAACTGGAACATCTTGGCGTCGGGTTCGTCTCGCTGACTGAGGCGCTGGATCGATCATGCCGCCCCTTCGATCCTAATGCACACGCGTGCTGCAATTGCACTTTTCCTTTTCTCGGCCAAGATGGTGCGTACGATCCATTGCCAATTGGGGGTGGTGCAGATCCCTTAGCCGGGAAAAGTTGGAATGGTACTAAAGTCCGAACATTTTCAGCACCGCCGCAGCCACGCCGAACGCCACTGCGACGGCAAACGCACCTAATGCCATGTACCAGCGGGCTGGCCACTTCACTTCGTCGTAAATCGGAGCCCCGCCGACGGACACCGTGCAGCGGATGCCACGCGGCTGTTTCGACGGCGACGTGGTCACTTGAACGGGAACGTTCTTGCCGCCATCCGCAATCTCCCCCTCAAACGTGCGATGGAGGAACGTGGGGCCTGCCTGCCGGGCGACTTCCTTCCCATCCACCAGCAGCCGCTCCCGCCAGGGGCGGTTTTCCAACTCGATTACATGATTCTTATAATTGGTTTTCCAGGTAGTCTGCAACACCGGTGCGCCCTCCTCGGGCCCTCTATTGTACCCGGGTCTGACCGCCGACACCCTCACGCGGTGGCCGAGCGAGGCGAGAATGCGAATCAAAAGGTCGCTCGATACGTGGGGAAACTGGGGCAACTCGGGCCAGACTACCAGTCCTCGAATTCCGAAATGTCCGGATGCGGCGGGCCGGCGGTCTCGCGGGCTGCGTAACCGTGGTGCGCCCGGCTGCATCCTACTACAATGTAGTTTTCGAGCGGGCAACGCTCCTTTGTTATGGACGACCAGGAATTCCTCGCGTGGCTTGACGCCCAGCAGGACCGGCAGTACGAATTGCACGAGCGCTATGTCAACCCCGCGTTCGTGAAAATGATCCGGACCATCGGTTTCGATAAGGGCTACGTTCGCGGACAAGGCGCGTGGCTCTTCGATGAGGAGGGCAACCGCTATCTGGATCTTCTGACGGGCTGGGGGGTGTTTGCGCTGGGGCGAAACCATCCCAAGGTGCGATCGATTCTCGAACAGGTGCTGTCGCGCGACATGCCGAATCTGGTTCGCATGGACTGCTCCTTGCTCGCCGGCCTGGTCGCGGAAAAACTGACTCATCACGCATGTTCGGATTCCGGCCGAGACCTGACGCGGGTCTTTTTCTGCAACTCCGGAACGGAGAGCGTCGAAGCCGCCATCAAGTTCGCCCGCTGTTATACCCGAAAGCCGCGGATTCTCTTCTGCGATCACGCGTTTCACGGGCTCACGGTCGGGTCCTTATCGCTCAACGGCTCGGACTTCTTCCGCGAACGGTTCGGCAGCCTGATGCCGGACACTGCCAAGGTTCCGTTCAACGATTTGGCCGCGCTCGAAAAGGCACTCCATGAAAAAGACGCAGCGGCTTTCATCGTGGAACCGGTGCAAGGGAAAACCTGCGCAGTGGTGGCCGATGGCTATCTGGCGGAAGCCGGCCGGCTTTGCCGCAAGGCCGGCGCCTTGCTGGTGGCCGACGAGGTGCAGTGCGGCCTGGGCCGCACCGGCAAATGGTTCGCGCACCAGCACTGGCCCGAAGTCGAACCGGATATCGTCTGCGTAGCGAAGGCGCTGTCCGGCGGCTATGTGCCCGTGGGCGCGGTGATTGCGGCGCCACGCATCATGGACTCGGTATTCGACAGCATGGAGCATTGCGTGATCCATTCGAATACCTTCGGTCAGAACGATCTGGCGATGGCGGCGGCGCTGGCAACTCTGCAGGTGATGGAAGACGACAAACTAGCCGACAACGCGGCCCGGCTGGGAGCCAAGGCAATCGCGCGGCTGACCGAGATCGGCGAGACATGCCCTTTCGTCTTCGAAGTGAGAGGCAAAGGGCTGATGTTCGGCATCGATTTCCGGCGCCCCGAAGGCTCAGTGAAGCTGAAAGCCGCGTGGGATGCGCTCCATCTGCTCAACGAGGGTGTGTTCAGCCAGACCGTCATTATGCCGCTGCTGCATGAGCATCGCATCCTCGCGCAAGTGGCCGGCTATCACACCGAGCTCATCAAATTTCTGCCTCCGCTCAATATCGCGGAAGAAGATCTGGATTACTTTCTGTCCGCGATGCAGAAAGTGCTGGACGGTCTGCAGGACGTCAGTGGCAACGCCTGGAGCACGGTGCGGACGCTGGCGAAGGGCGTGGCCACTCAATTCGTGCGCTGACGACGCGCCCGGTTAATGTTACTTATCTTCACGAGACGTTAGGCCGCTTGCCCGGCTCACGCTTGCAGAGCGTGGCGCACGCACTTCCGCGACGCAGGAATGTGGCCCATTTGCGGCTACTGGCCGCCGCGGCCGGCGTGGGGCGCGGGCAGATCCTTGCGTGGCAGTTTCTCGGCGCGCGTGGCGGCGTTGTAGACGAACGCGGCTTCGATCACGGCCATCTGTTCCATGTCCTGTTGCTGGATGCGGTCGTAGACATCCATGTTGGTGTGATGCGTCCGCGTCTCATAATCCATCGGGTCCTGAATGAACTGGAAGCCCGGCAGGCCGACGGCGTCGAAGGATTGATGATCGGTGCCGCCGGTGTTGCGGATGGTGACGGCGCCCGATGTGAGGTCCTTGAGCGCGGCAAACCAGGTTTCGAAAATCGGACGCGCCATTTCGTTGCCTTGCAGGTAGATGCCGCGTATGCGGCCGGTGCCGTTATCGATGTTGAAGTAGACGGAGAGCTTTTCGTGCTCCGCGGTGGGCTTCATCACGGCGGGATCGGCAAAGTGCTCTTTCACATACGCCGCCGATCCAAGTAGGCCCTCCTCTTCGCCGCCCCACAAGGCCATGCGGACGGTGCGGTCCATTTTGAGGTTGGCCGACTTCAGGATGCGCATCACTTCCATGGCCAGCGCGGCGCCGGCTCCGTTATCGGTGGCGCCGGTGCCGTAATGCCAGGAATCGAAATGGCCGCCCACCATCACAAGTTCGTCGGCCTTGGCGCCGCCGGGAATCTCGGCGATCACGTTAAATGAATCCGGATTGCCGGTGATGAAACGGTTCCTGATGTCGAACGAGAGCTGCACCGGCACGTCGTGCTGCAGCAGGCGGGCGATGCGGTTGTAGTGTTCCGCGGCCACGATAACCTGCGGCGGGTTGTCGGTGTGCTCGCGATTGGCGCCGCCGCCGAATAGCGTTCCGCTATCGCCGGTGCTGGAGATCTGCACCACCACCGCCGGTTTTTCGTCTTTCCAGAATGCCTGCTGGCGCTCGCGGAAGGCGCGCATTTCCGCGAAGGTCAGGTTGGGCTGGCCGGGCTGAGCGGGAGGGCCGCCGCGTCCACCACGGCCGCCGCGTCCGCCGGTGGGGATCACGTCGAGCGTCATCTCGTTAAGTTCGTCGGCGGTGTAGCGGCGGGCCAGCGGAGTGGTGGGGAAGGGCAGCTCGCGCGGTGCGGAAACGAGCACGATCTTTCCCTCCAGCTTGCCGTGGAACTTGTCCAGATCGGCCGGCGTCGAAATCGGCGCCAGAATGGCCTCGCCGGTCACGGGGCCGTTGGTGCCCATGGTCCACGCCACCGGCATGGCGATGAGGGCTTGGTAGGTTGGTTCGACCATGCTGGCCGCGGAGTAGTCGCACTCCCAGCCGTTGCCGAACGGCCCCCACTTCTCCAAATGGACTTTGCTCAGTCCCCAATCCTGAAGCTGTCTCACGGCCCAATCGCCGGCGGCGCGGAACTGCGGCGAATTGGTCAACCGCGGGCCGTAGCGGTCCGTCAGGTTGTAGAGGATGTCCATCACCTTGGAGTGTTCAAACTCTTCGATCTTGATCGTGTGGATCGCGTTCAGGTCGACCGGTTCCGGCTGCTCGGCAAGAATCAGCAGCGGAACCGAAGCGAGCAGCGCCAAAATGGCCAGAAGAATTCTTCGCGGCATACGGGTGAGCATACCAGAGCGCGCGGGCAAACGTGCAGCTCTGCACGGGCAGACGGAGTGGAAAGCGCGTTGCAACGATTGGTGTTCCAGTTCATTGCCGTTTCGGAGTAGCAACCTGGGGTCCGGTGCGCGTAAGATAGAAGTATGGCCCGAGGTTGGGAAAGCAAGTCGGTCGCGGCGCAGATCGACGCTGCTGAGAACCATAGCCGCCGCGCCCAAAAGCGCAATATACTCTCTCCAGACCGGCTGGAACTCATCCGTAAAAAGGAAACGATTCTTTTGTCGCGCACGCGCATCGTGCGGGAACTCGAATCGGCACAGAACCCGCGCTACCGGGTTGTATTGGAAAAGGCATTGGCGGATCTGGACGCGCAGTTGTCGGAAATCGCCACCGCTTGAAGTCCCGTCAAGCGGGGCAGGGCAGAGCACAGCGCCGCGCCCACTCGCAGTGCAGGTGCGCCCTCTGGCGCCGAAGCTGGACCAGCGGATCAGCCACCAAGGAACACGCAGGAACACAAATGAAGAACAAAGTTCATTTGTGTTCCTACGGATGCATGCGTAGCCCAAGCGGCTTTTTGTGTAACTTGCCAGTCCGCGCCGCTTTCTCCCGCTACGCTACAATCGAATTCACACACTCATTCCGATTCCACAGAGCCATTCATGAACATTCAATTTGACGAGACGAACCTGCTGGCCGAGATGGTGGGCAAGGCCCACGGCGTAACCCGCGCGGAGGTGGAGCGCGCGCAATCCAAAGCGCAGAAAGCGCTCGCCGGGTTCCGCAAGCAGAGCGAAGCGGGGCTGTACGGTTTCCCGCACCTGCCGTTTCAAACCAAAGTCATTCGGGCGATCGGCCGCTATGCTGCCGAAGTGCGCGGCAGCTTCGACACGGTGTGCGTGGTGGGCATCGGCGGCAGCGCGCTGGGAGCGTGGGCGCTCGATTGCGGCATTCGCGGGCCGCATCCCATCCAGGGAGCTTTCACTACCGAACACCCGCGGCTGGTGATCCTCGACAACGTGGACCCGGACTTCACGGCCGCCGCGCTCGCCTCCATGGACCCGCAGAAGACGCTGGTGGTGGCCATCGCCAAATCGGGCGGCACGGCCGAGACGGTGGCCACGTTCCTGATTGTGCGCGAGTGGCTGCAGCAGGCGCTGGGCGCGACCGCCGGACGCATCGTGGCCGTCACCACCGAAGGCAAGGGCGACTTGTACGAGTTGGCGCGGGCCGAGCGCTACCAGGTATTCGGCATTCCGGAAAACGTGGGCGGCCGCTTTAGCGTGCTGACGCCGGTGGGACTGGTGCCGGCGGCGCTCGCCGGCATTGACATTGCCAAGCTCTGCCGCGGCGCCGCGCGCATGACCGCCAGCTGCTGGCAACCGGACCTGGAGCGGAACCTCGCCCTGCGGGCCGCGCTCTATCACTGGCTGGTCTGGACGCGCAAGGACAAGCCCATTCAGGTGGCATTTCCTTACTCGAATCATTTGTGGGGCACTGCGTTTTGGTTCCGGCAATTGTGGGCGGAATCGCTGGGCAAGGCGAAGAACCGCAAGGGCGAGATCGTACACACCGGGCAGACGCCGGTCGCCGCATTGGGCTCGACCGATCAGCATTCGCAGGTGCAGTTGTACATTGAAGGGCCGAATGACAAGGTGTTCACCTTCTGGGCGGTCAAGCGCTTCCACTCGACGGGCCAGATCCCGCAGGCGCACATGAATCTGGCGGCGTTCGATTCGCTCGCCGGGCAATCTCTGGCAAAGCTGATCGACGCCGAGCGGCGCGCCACCGCGGCGGCGATGGTGGAATGCGGCCGGCCCAATTGCACGGTTACGCTCGACCGCGTCGACGAAGAACACCTGGGCGCGTTTCTGCAGATGATGGAGTTCCAGACGGCGTTTATGGGCGAGCTGTTGAACATCGACGCCTTCAACCAGGAAGGCGTGGAGCTGGGCAAGAAGCTTACCTTCGGCCTGATGGGCCGCGCCGGCTACGAGCCATACCGCGCGCAATTCGCCGCGTACGAAAAGAAGCGCGCGGCCGCGCGGTAGCGGGGCTGATCAGAACGACCGGCTCGGGCGATAGCCGGGGCGGGAGTGGATGCGGTACTTCTTGCCGACGTCGCTGACGATTTCGACGGTGATCTTGCGGAAGCCCTCATTCGGGTTGGCCGCGGGGTAGTAGGCGATGGTGTAAGAGTTGCTCATGTCCTCGCGGATGTCGTCGAACGCTTCCACCTGGCGCTGCCAGGTGCGCGCCCAATAGGCTTTTCCACCGGTGCGCTGGGCGATACGGCGGAAGACACCGCTCGAAATGGGGTCCTTGTTGACCTCGCTGGTGGAGATGACATAAATCGGGATGCCTTCGTCTTCGGCCACCGCGCGCACGTCGTCGGGAGCGATCATGCTGGCGTTGTCGGGGCCGTTCGAAAACACGATCACCACTTTGCGGCCGGGCACTTTAGCGGCGTCGCGCAGGGTCAGCAGCAACGCGTTGTAGAGCGCCGTGTCATCGCCGGCGACCGAGTTGCGCAGCCCGGCGATGGCGTCGCCATGCTCGCGGGTGAGCGAGGCCGCCCGCGACAGGTTGCGGCTGAAAGTGTAAACGGCTACCGAATCGGCGCGATCGAGGCCGCGCACGAAATCGGCGATCGCGTCCTCAGCGTAAACGAAGCCGTGGTACATGAAGTTGCTGGTATCGAACAGGACGAAGACGTTGGTGCCGACGAAGGCGTCGGGCCGTTCCATCCCCGGCACGCCGCCGCGATTGGCGTTCAGCAAGGGCGTCGCAGTGCCATCGGCGTTGATTGCCACCGGCGTGTTAGCGCCTTCGGCGAAAGTCGCAATCTTCTGCGGGATGCCATCTTCGAAGATACGGAAGTCCGCCGGTTTGAGGCCGTTGATGTAGTGGTTCTTGCTGTCGGTGACCTGGAAGCTGTGCACGACCATGTCCACCTTGACGCGGAAGACGGGCCGCTGCGGCTCCTGCGCCCGCAGTAAGGTGGCGCCGGCCGCCGCTCCCAGGAACCCTCGTCTGGACAGTGTCATTGTGGCCTCCCGATGGGGATTTCCCGGAGGGCCGCTTTTTGATCCGCCGACGCAGCGCGTGCCCGATCGCGGACCTCGTCGCCAACGGCTCGCAGCGACCGCAGCACGGCGGGCCAGTCATCCAGGTGAGAAGCGAAAATGTGCTCGACCAATTGCTGCGTCCATTGCGGAATGCGGACGTTGAGTTGCGCCGGCCGCAGGCTGAGTTCGTCGGCCAGCGCAACCCAGTACAGGTTGTTCGATTCCCAGCTTTCGGCCAGGATGCGGCTGGAATAGCCCATCAGCGTGGGGAAGGTGCGCACGTTGAGCAATTCGGGCCGGTAAGAAGTTGCCAGGGTCGGCTTGGGCGCTCCGAAGGCGCGCGAAATGGCCGCCAGGCTCACCTGCGCGGGAACTTCGCGCGAAAGGCGCTCGATCTGGGCGCGCAGCGGGGAGCGGTCGGCAGCCCGCGCCGGCTCCAGTGCGCGGCTGAGCCAGAACAGCTCGGCCGGCGTCACGTGCTCGACGGCTTCCTTCACTTGCCCGTGCTCGAGCAAACGCCGCACTTGGGCGGTGCGCACGGGCGCGGCCAGACGGCCCAACTCCGCCATCGCCGCCTCCCGCGCCGATTCATCCAACGCGGCTTCGGCCAGCAGCTCGCGCCCGTAACACAAGTTCAGCCCCATCCAATGCATTTGAGCCGGCGTGACGTTCCACCACCGCGGGATCTTGGCGCTCAGGATCATTTGCGGAACCAAGTCGCCCCAGATCAGCGCCTGCGTCTGCGTGGGCACCAGGAAATTCTGTTCGGCCTCCGCCAGAGCGTAGGGCAAAGTGGAAAGGGATCCCACCAGGCGGCCGCCGCCATTGGAAGGCCAGCCCGAGCCGAAGGGTTGGGTGGGCCTCCACAAATAGGTTTGGCTTTCGGTGCCGATGAAATCGTGGCTGCGGACGAACACCGGGTTGGTCAAGAGCACTTGAGCCCCTGGCGGAGCGTAATACGCGTAGCTCAGGCCGACCAGGGAATCGCGCAGCAGCGGCGCCAGCAGCTCCGTCAGCTCCTTGAGGCGGGCCGGGTCGCCGCCGGCCTTTTCGATGGCCAGCCGCAGGTTCAGTTTGCGCTCGGCATCCAGGTGCTTCCCGGTCCAGAAGCCGAAACTCACGCCACTACGTTCGACGACAGTGAGCGGCGCGCGCGGCAGTGGCACCTCGGCGATGCGTCCGGCCAACTTCGTCAATTGCGCCGTGGCGGCCTTGTCCGGTTGCCGGCCGCTCTGGAGCAAATCGCTCAACTGGAACAGCGTATCGAGCGAAATCAGGTGCTGCGCGTCCAGAATCCGCAGCATCTCCTCTTCCATCTCCTGGCGGGTTTCGAGGTCGTCGGATTCGGCGACGCCGGTCAGCAGGCCGACGATCCGTTCTTGGGGTCCAGCGCCGGAATCGGCGGGCTTCGCGGCATCGAGCAGCGACTGGAAGCCCCGATGGCCGGCGTCGAACACGTCGCGGGCGGAATGCACGTTCGCGAAGCGGGCGGGGATGCCGGCGAAGGCAGCGTCGGCGTTGCGGTCCTCGATGGTCTGCTGACGCACCAGGATCTGCCACAACGAGACCAGCGCCTGGAACGTCCCGCCAGCATCGGCGCGCACAATGGGGTCGCGCAGGCGCGTCAGCGCGTCGGCGGTATCCAGAAACTCGTTAATGGACTTGTCGCTCAACTGCGGCGATTCGCTGAAAATGGCGAACTGGCTGCCGTAAGTGTGCCATGAGCGCACCAGGCGCTCCACCGTGGCCACGCCGAGCGGGTTTGCGCGGCCGCGGTCAATGTCGGTCAGCGCCATGAAGATTTTGAGCGGGTCGTTTTCCACCGACTTACGGCATAGCGCGAAGAGCGCCTCCAGCAGGTCGTCCGGTTCCTTCCAGGTGGCGGCCAGCTTGGTCAGCTTCTCGTCGTAGCGGGCCTGCTGCTTGTTGCTGAACAGGCTCTTCCACACTTCCAGGCTGCCCGGCACGTGCGGTTTGCCGCCGTCGTCGAGAAGCAGCCGCGTGGTCAGCAGCATCATGTCGCTGTTGGAGCGAAATACCGGGCGCGCCGGGCCGGGGCTGGTGATTTTCCCGCGGATCGCCGCGTAGAAGCGCTTCAGGCGCGCTGGTTCCGTCAGATAGTCGCGCACCGGCGTGTTGATGCGCGCCAGCGCATCGAAGAGGCTGGCCAGCCAGCCGTCGTCCTTGGCCAGCAGTTTAACGAAAAACTCCGCTCCACGGTCCGGCGAGACGCCCACCAGCTCGCCCCAGGCCTGCGCCGAGCGCGCCCCGCCGGGCACCACCGCTTTGCCGTCGCGGAGCTCGAATTGGCCGCCGAAGAAATCCAGTACGTGCGCATACACCCGCAGATGAGCGAGCGTGCCCGCATCGTGCAGCACGCGAGCGGTGGCCGGATCCAGCTCGGACAGCCCCAGGTAGAGACGGCACAGCGAGGGATCGGAGATCAAGTTTTCGAGGAAATCGGGCTCCTTGCTCCCCGCGGTCCAATAAGCCGGGCCGAACATCGCCGGCACGGGCGTGGGATGAAAATCATAGGTGAAGGGGCGGTTGGTGCGCAGCGCCTCTTCCAGGCGGTTCACCGGAAAGCCGGAATCGGTGGTCAAGAAAGCCCGTCCGGCGTTCACCGTCTCCAGCACCACGTCCGAGCCGCACGCGCCGCGCATGCGGAAACCGAGGATGCGCAACAGCTCGGCGGCGTTGGGCGAATCGCAATTGGGCACCTGAATCGCATACTGCGCCCCGGCGAGTTTTTCCAGCTCGTGCGCCTGCGCCAGATAACGGCGCAGCAGCTTGAGGTACTCGGTCTGCTCCAGCGCCTCGTTGCTGCGCGTGGCCTGGTAGCCGCTGGTGACGATATTCCGCGCCAGCAGCGGCAGCACGTCCTCGGGCGCCGCTGCGGAGGGAATGGCGGCCATGCGCGCGAAACCCCGCATCGGTCCGGGTACGGAGATGGTGGGCCATGCTTCGCGCGGATCGCTCGAAGAGGCGGGAAGCGGCTTGCCGGTGATGGAGCGATAGGACTCGCCATCGCGCGCCAACGCCTCGCCGTCTCCGGCCAGCAGATCGAGGATCACCAGCCGGCGCGCGATCTCGGCTTCCTCCGCCGCGCCGCCGGCCCGGCGCACCTGCGCCAGGAGCCTGGCATATACGAGGCGCGCTTCCGGCTGGCCGTACTGTTCCAGAAACTCCGCGTAGGATTTGAGGGCAGCGGCACTGCCGGGATTCTTCTGAACGGCGGAGGCCAGGACGCTGCGCGTCTCATCGGCATCGACGGCGGCTCCCAGTTGGCCGGTCTGCGCAGCGTTCTGCCAGGCCGGTAGAACAGAAAGGGAAAACAGGCCCGCCGCCACGGCAATCGACAACATCTTCATCTATCCCTCCCCAACTGTCCAATTACTCTACCATGTCCACGCATGAATTGGCAGTCGCGAAGGCATCGCTGTAGCCATAGGGGCCGGGCATGCCCGGCCAAGCTTCTCACCGGCACACTCTTCCGCCGAAGGGAACGGGAGATCGTGTTCAAAAAACGACCGGAGTTGCGGGCGCGGTGCTAGATACGCAACGGCGCGCGGGCCGGGCGTGCCCCGGCCCGTGCAAATCGCGTGTCCGGCGCTTACTCGATGGTGGGACCGAAGTAGCCTTGCGCCAGAGCCGGTTCGGCTTCGAGCGCCTTGCTCCAGCAGGAACGGGCTTCATCGCTCTTGCCGGTCGATTCCAGAATGCGGCCCAGGTTCAGCAGGGCCTCCGGCATATCCGGCTGCAACGACAGTGCATCCCGATAGAGGCGGACGGCCTTCTCCGGCTGATCGGCTTTCTCGTACATCAGCCCGGCGTTATACAGAATTTCGGGCGAACGCTCGCCGAGATCGATCAGGCGCACATGGTGTTCCAGCGCGGTGTTGAAGTCGCCGGATTGGATCGACAGGGCCGCGATGCCGCGCAGCGCATCGATGCTCTTCGGGTCGGCTTCGAGCATCTTATCGTACAGCCGCTCGGCGTGTTCCTTGTCTCCCATGCCGGAATAGGCCAGAGCCAGGTTGGCTTGCGCTTCGGGCCAATACGGACGGTACTTCAGGCAGCCTTCAAACGCCTCCACGGCGCCGCGGAAGTCCTCCCGCTTAAGCCGCAGGTAACCCATCCGGAAGCGGGCTTCCTCTTCTTTCGGGGCTCGCTCCAGCACCTGCCGGTACCAGCGCTCGGCCTCATCGTACTGGCCGGCATGTTCGAGCAGCAGGGCCACGTTCCACATCGGCGCCAGCGCATCGGGCTGGGCCGCCATGGCGCGATCGTAGTCCGCGCGGGCAGCGACCATGTCGCCCAATTGTTCGTGCACGACGCCCAGGTTGGTGTGCGCCTCGGAGGATTGCGAACGCAGTTTGATGGCCTCCTGGTAAGCTTCCGCCGCCGGCTGCCAGCGTCCGGACTTCTGGTGCGCCAGCGCCAGGTTGAACCAGGCTTCGAAGTGGCCCGGCACCGCGTTGACCAGGAGGTTGCAGAACTTAGCGGTGAGCGCATGCTCATCCGATGCCGCCGCCCAGGCCGCCAGTCCTTCCAGCGCCACCGTGGACTCGGGTTTGAGTTCCAGCAGCCGCTCGGAATACTCGCGCACCATGTCGAAGTCCTCCTTCGACATGCCGATCAGCACCAGGTTCGCCAGCGACTCTTCCGAGTCCGGGTTGCGTTCGATGATCTTCTGGTAGATTGCCGCAGCTTCGTCGGCGTGGTCGAGCGATTGCAACGCCGCCGCCTTGCCGAACAGGGCGTCTTCATGCTGCGGCGCCGTCGCCAGGCAGTGCTCGAAGCTGAATAGGGCGCTCTTGGGATCCTCGAGGCGCAGGTGGCACACGCCCAGCCCCAGGTGTGCGTCCAAATGAGCCGGATCGAGAGTCGAGGCCTTACCAAAGGCCTCCGCCGCTTCTTCCCAAGCGCCGAGGCGCTCGAGACAGACGGCCAGGTTGAACCAGCCCATCGCATACTGCGGCTTGATCTGCGTCAGGGCGCGGTAACTCTTGGCGGCTTCCTTATAGTCGGCCAACTCGAATTGGATGTGCCCCATCGCCCGATAGATTTCGGGCGAGGCTTCGTTAGCGGCGATGGCGCGCTGCAACTGTTTGAGGGCTTCATCCCGCTTGCCGGCCAAGTGCAGAGCGACCGCGCGCGCCAGGAAGCCGGGCCCGCTTGTGGCGGCCGTTTCCTTCTCCTGAAAGTCCGGCGCCGGGCCTCGCAAGGGCTGCACCTTAGCGCTGGTTCGAATTGGGTTGCTGCTCATTTTCTTCAGACCTCCTTACTGGTCGGATCCGTCTGCCACCAGACGCACCCAATAGAGACGCGCCCGCTGATCCGGTGCGCCCAAAAACCCTACTCCGCCAGTTGCGAGGCGGTTGTCGCTCCATCGCTCGATGGTTTCGCCATCTATGGAAACTGTGAAGTCGTTGCCCCGCACCCGCGTGAGGATGGTAACCGCCGCCCTGGGGCCGCCCGCCTGACGGACCGGTGTGGTAACGCTCAATCCGGGCACGTCCTCGATTACCGAGGACCGTGTGAAGGTGCGGCCCTGCGGCGAAGTCGAGAGAGTCGCCAGATGGTAGTTCTGCTCGTCGGCGGCGCGGAATACCCAACTCAGGCTCTTCTGGTCGATACGGGCCAGAAACTCGAGATCATAATCGATCATACCGAGCGACGGGGCGAACAGCGCCAGAGCGCCGGGGCGCACGCCCGCTACATCGACTTTCCAATCGCCTACACCGCCAAGCCAATTTCCCAGGCCGGCGTCGAAGCGGTCTTCCAGGCGGATGGCCTCCGCTCTCGGCTGTTTCGCCTGTTTCGTCTGGGTGCGCTGCTGCTGCTGCGCCGCCTTGGGCGACGCAGCTTGCGACACCGGAAGCGCGGGCATGCCGCTTTGTATCTTGAAAATCGAATAGCCGAAAGGCGCCTCTTGCGGCTCAAACGATACCGTCGAGAAGCGCGGAACCAGGTCGTACACCTTGGGACTCACGGCAACCGCGCGCGTTCCTTCGCGGCTCCACGCGGCGCACCGCACGTGCGCGTCTACGGCGTGGCCCGCGGCCAGGACGACTCCGGGCAGGTTCGATCCAGTCCAATCGATGGCAGCAGCGCGTTGCATCATGCGGCAATCGCGGGTTGTCCGGCCCACCCGCCGCACGGCACCGCCCGCCATGCCGGGCAACAGCCCGCGCGTAGGCCCATGGGGCAGGGACACGGCACGAAGCATCGGCGTGATGAGCGGCGTTCGGGACTGCGGTGCGAGACCCTCTTTCACGAAGATATGCGGCGTCATGACACCGGGCCAAATCAACTCGGGCGCGCGCCGCGCGAGGGCCAGGGCGCGCAGTTGCCTCTGCGGCGGCTGGATCGGCTGGCTCCCCGCCGCCCGCACGCGCCGTCCCACGTGCATTGGCAATGCGAGCCACTTGGGCGGCTCCGCGCCGCGCTGGTAGGTGGCTCCGCCCATCGGCTGCCGCTGCGCTTCGCCCGATAGCACTGCGCGCGCCGCCCGCCGCCGCGGCAATGGGAAGCCCCGCCGGCGGGCTTTCAGCGAGCGTGATCCATCCCAAACCCGCGGGGGCCGCTGGCGCGGCAGCGTCACCGGCATCTTGTATTCCGGCGGCTCGCGCAGCATCAGTGTAGTCGCTTCGCTACCGCCTCGCAGATACCCGGAGCTGCGCGGAGCGTGCTTTTCTTTCTGGCTGCGCGCCTGCGGTGAAAAGAACTCGCCGCCGCCCCGCATCTCCGCCTCCAGCAACGGCCGAATGCTGCGCATGTGGTTGGCTGGGGGCGCCGGCTCAGCCAAGCGCATACTCCGATGGAAGCCGTGTCGCTGCAAAGAAGCCAAACTCTCCGCTTGCGCCGGCATCACTGTTTTCAAGTTCTCGCGCCGCCGCATCAGCGTTGCGACTTTGTTGGCCTCCTGCAGCCGGTCCATCCCCAGTCGCAGCCCATACTGATTACGGTGCTCCCGCGAACAGAAGTCACCGCCGGCGCCCACCCAGATTCTGCTGAGGGGCCGTCCGCACAGTTGGCACGTTCTGGCGCTCATTCCCGGTTATTATAGACGTACAAATTTGAAATTGCTAGTGTGATTGGCGACAGTATTCCTCTGATAACTAAAGCGAATTACGGGTTATATATCTAGATAGCTATCGGCTAAAACACTACTGATGAGTACCGTTGATTTTGGTTAATAGAGTGAATTTTAGGGTATATATTGCTTGGATTTCCGGTAAAATTGACCCGTGTAGTGAATTGCCCAAAATTTCAGCGGGCGGAGGCTAATAGAGATGGTTGAGTCAACAGCACGGCGGGAACGCGGCGAGCCGAAATCCGCGCCCGTGGCTACTTATCTTTGGGAGGTTCCGCAGAAGCCGGTCGCAGTGCGACTCGCCTTAGAGATCATCGACCGGATGGAGTCCGAAGTCATTGAGAACTTCCGCTCTCTGACGTCACGAGGATCGGAGATTGGCGGCGTGTTGCTGGGCTCCGTGATTCCAGGCAGCCCTCTGACGGTGCTTGTGCAGGGTTATGAGACGGTCCCGTGCGACTACACCCGAGGGCCGCTGTATCGTTTGTCGGATGCCGATCTGGGACGTTTCGAACGGGTGATCGAACAGCACAGCGGGCCCGGCAACCTTCCGGTAGCGGGATTCTTCCGCGCCCACAGCCGCAAGGGCCTCAGTCTGGATGCGGACGATCTGGCGTTTCTCGATGCGCGCTTCCGCGCGCCCCATCACATCGCCATGCTGGTGCGGCCGTTTGCCACTAAGACCAGCGTGGGCGGCATTTTCATTCGGGAAGATGGCACATTCCACGGCGAGCCCAGCTATCTGGAGTTTCCATTCCGCTCCGCGCAATTGACACCGTCGCTGTGGACGCCACTCGAGGCCGCCCCGGCGCCGCCGCCGCCGGCCAGTCCGGCGAATGCCGCGGCCAGCGCTCCGCCGGCCGCCAAGCCAGTTGTCCGCCCCCAAGTTGTGCCGATCGGCCTGCGTCGCGATACCGCCGCTTCCGCCGATGCGAAGGCTTCCACGCCGCCCGCCGACAAAACCGACCGGAAGGCGCCGGAAACCAAGCCGGCCGCGCCGCCGGCCAAGCCGCTCGCCGCTCCCGAGCCGAAGCCGGCTGCCCAGGAAGTCAAGGTGACCGCCGCGGTGACGAAAGACGCTCCGGCCGTCAAACCGGCCGAGCCGGCCCCCGCTGCCAAAGTGGCTCCCGAGAAGGCGCTCGCTAAACCGCTGTTGGGGACGTTGAGCGGCGAAGTGCCGGCCGAGTCGCAGGGCAGCCGAAAGCTCATGTTGGTGCTTGGCGGCATAGCCGTTATGGTGGCCGTTCTGGTTGCACTGTTCCTCTATCCTGGCTACATGATGCGCCCGCATCAGCCCACGGCCATGGAGTCGCAGGTCGCCGAGTTGACGCTGCGGGTGGAACCGAGCGGCACGGATCTGCTGCTCACCTGGAACAAGAATTCCGCCGCCATCGCCAACGCCAGCCACGGCGTATTATCGATCAACGATGGGGACCGGCATGAAAACTACGACATGGACGCCAACCAGCTCACCACCGGCAGCATCGTTTACACGCCACAGACCGGCGACGTCAGCTTCAAGATGGAAGTGACGGGGAAAGACCAGACCAGGACAGTGACCGAGTCGGTGCGGTCGTTGCGCACGCGGCCGTCGCCGATGCCGGACGGCAAATCTGCCCCCGCCAACCCGGTCTCCGCGAAGACGAACCCGGCGCAGCCTTTGCCGATTGGCACTCCCGCCAATGCCGAGCCTGGCATACCGGCATCCACCACGCCGGCGGAAGTGACGCCGGCACCGCCGGTGAAGGCCGCTCCCAGGGCATTCAACGCGGATTCGCTGGCGCGGCGGCTGCGCCCAGCCAGCCCGACCGAGATTGCCGACGCGGGCTTGGGTGCCGCTCCCGCGCTGCCCGCCGGCGTCAACGTGAATACGAATCTGAGCATGCCGTTTGCCAACGCGCCTGCTCCGGTTGCTCCTGCGCCGCCGCCAGCCGCTGTGAAGAAGCCCGCCGCGACGGGTGGCAAGGTCGCCCCAGCTCAACTGCTCTACCACAAAGACCCGGAGTATCCTACGCCCGCGCGCCAGATGGGCGTCCATGGCCAAGTCGTGCTGGAAGCCACCATTGGCACCGACGGCAAGGTCACCGCCGTGAAGATCATCTCCGGACACCCGCTGCTTGTCCCGGCCGCCAAGGCAGCCGTCATGCAGTGGCGCTACAGACCGACATTGCTCGACGGGAAGCCGGTGGAAAACACCAGCCAGATCACTTTGGACTTCAGCGCCGCCCACTAGCGCTACCAGGGGAAACAGACGCGAAGTCTCGCAGGCTTTCGGCACGAAAACGCGTGGGGCAGGACGGCTTGCAGTTCGCTGCGCCACAGTTGTTTTAGTGGGGGAACGGTGTCTTGTTTCTATTGAGGCGTAGGCCTGCGCGGAATGTCTCGACCGGAGTATGCAGCCGGTGGCGCACGGACTTTGCGCCGAGTGAAAACCCGGCACGCAATGCACCAGATCCACTGGCCCACCCAGGCCTACAGTCGACCTTGACGAAATATTTACCATCGGATGGAAGGTCAGGTACTAGACTGGTACTGAGCCGTTAATATAAACTCGGGCCGACCACATTGGCCGGTGGGCACAGCGGCGCGCGGTGGGCGATAATACTGAGAATCGGGCCTGAAGCGACGCACTAAACTACCACCCGGCTCGTCCGGAGGGGTATCGGCAAATGCAGGCAGCCCAACAAGCAAGAAAGCAAATCCTGGTGGTCGAAGATGAAGGACTGATCGCCGACGACATTCAGCGGCGGTTGGAGCGATTGGGCTATGCGGTGCCCGCGGTCGCGAGTTCGGGTGAAGAAGCGCTGCGGTTTGCGCGAAGCATTCCTTTCGACCTGGTGCTGATGGACATCCGTCTGCAAGGCGGGATGGACGGCATCGCCACTGCTCAGGCGTTGAAGGACGAGTTGCAGGCGCCAGTGGTTTACCTTACGGCGCACGCCGACGCGGACACAGTGATCCGGGCAACGGTGACGGAGCCGCTGGGCTACATTCTGAAGCCGATTGGCGACCTCAATCTGCGCAGCACGGTGCAGATTGCCCTCTACAAGCATGAGATGGAGCAGCGCGTGCGAGCCAGCGAGGCCTGGCTCTCGACCACCCTGCG
Organism: Bryobacteraceae bacterium; assembly: GCA_049511495.1. Classification (GTDB taxonomy): domain Bacteria; phylum Acidobacteriota; class Terriglobia; order Bryobacterales; family Bryobacteraceae; genus Bog-375. The sequence continues at coordinate 83,513 of JBEKXZ010000008.1, forward strand.
CAGCGTGGGCGAAGGAATCGTCGCCACCAATGCAGCCGGCGAAATCGTCTTTGTGAATGCCGTTGCGGAGCGGCTCTCCGGCTGGACCAGCGCCGAGGCTTTGGGCCACCCGCTGATGGATGTTCTACAGCTCAACCATGAGTCCACCGGCCGCGCAGCCGGGGATCCCGTCCTCGACCTGTTGCCGGACGAGCGCCGATCCTACCTGCTGATTTCGAAGACCGGAACCAGCACGCCGGTGGAAGTCAGTTATTCCGAGAACCAGTCGCAGCGGGAGCGGCTGGGCTCAATCCTGGTGGTGCGGGACATTCTGGTGCGCAGGGAGATGGAAGGCCGGCTGATCCAATCGCAGAGGATGGAGGCGATCGCTAACCTGGCGGGAGGACTGGCGCACGACTTCAACAATCTGCTGATGGTGATCTTGGGGTACGCCGAAGAGCTGGAGACGGACCTAAAAAACGGCCGTGACCGGCAGCGGGCCACCGAGATTAAACAAGCCGCCACACTGGCCGGTTCCATCAGCAAGCAGTTGCTGACGCTGAGCCGCCGGGATCCGTCGAGCGCGGAGGTGCTCGACATCAACGCGGTAATTGGCGAGATCCAGCCCCTCGTCGCGCGCAGCCTGGGGACGGGCCGCACGCTCCGCCTGGAGTTGGGCTCGTCCGCCGGATTGGTGCGCGGCGACCGCAACCGGTTGAAGCAGGTATTCCTCAACCTGGCGCTCAACGCGCGGGACGCGATGCCGCGGGGCGGGGAGATGCGGATCTCGACTTCGCCGGTCGACATCGGCGCGGAGAACGTGAGATGGCGCGACTGCCGGCCGGGACGGTACGTGCGAATTCGGGTGGCGGATTCGGGGCAGGGAATGGACGCGCCAACGCTGGCCCGCATCTTCGAACCATTCTTCACCACCAAGCGCTCCGGCACCGGAACTGGCCTCGGCTTGGCGGTGGTGCACGCCATCATCGTGCAAAGCGAGGGCTACATCAGCGCATCGAGCGAAATCGGCAAGGGTACGAGTTTCGAGATCCTGTTGCCGCGCGCGGAACAGCCGCAGAAGGTGGGCGAGTCGCGGCAAATGGCCGAGGCGAACGAACCGGCGCCGACGGTTCTGCTGGTCGACGACGAGGATGGCGTCCGGCGGCTGATGCATAGTTGTCTGCAGCGGGAAGGCTATCGACTCTTGCAGGCGCGCGACGCCGAGGAAGCGGAACGGATCGCCAAAGCCTGTCCCGGGCCGATCCACGTTCTGGTCACCGACGTGGTGATGCCCGGCATGTCCGGATTGCAACTGGCGGCGCGGCTGAGGCCGCTGCGCCCGGAGATGAAAACGCTTTTCGTTTCCGGATGCGCGCACGATGAACTGGGGGGCGCCGCGTTGCCGCTTGCGGAAGTGCTGTCGAAACCATTCTGGCCGCTGGAACTGGCGAGGCGGGTGCGGACCTTGCTGCAACGGCCGCCGGCCCTCGCGCGATGATCGAACGGCGGGAGGAGAGGCTATGATGCACGGCAAGAGGATGCCGCCCGCGGTGGGCTATGGAGTGGCCGTCCTGCTGGCTGTGCTGGCGCAACTGTCGCGCCTCCCGCTTCATCCGCAAACCCTGATTCCTTACATTACATATGCTCCCTTCATCCTGTTGAGCGCCTACCAGGGCGGGTTGGGGCCGGGAGTGTTGACAACGATTCTCTGCACGCTCGAGTCGCTGTACTTTGCGACCGAGCCAGTCGGGAGTTTCCAGGTGCGAGACCCGCAGGACTGGCTGGGACTGGGAGCGCTGGCATTGTCCGGCGTGGTCGCCAGCGCGCTGTTCGACCGTTTGCAGCAGGCGCAGAGGGCGGCGGCCGCGGCGGAACAGGCGCGCTCGGAAATGGCGCGTGAACTGGAGGCGCGGCGGCGGATGCTGGAGTCCGTGATTGAACACTCGCCGGTATCGATCGCCCTGTTGCGCGGACGCGATTTCCGGTTTGAACTGGTCAACCCGGCATACCAGGCGTTAGCGCCGGGCGAGCCGATGGCCGGGAGAACTACGGCCGAAGTTTGGCCCGAAGCAGCGGCGATACTTGTGCCGCTGCTTGAGAAGGTCCGTGACAAGCAGATTGTGCACCACGCCACCGGGCTGGCCGTTCCCAGGCGCCGCGGGCCCGGGCTGCCGCCGGAAGAGCGCTATTTCGATTTATCGTACGTGCCGCTGCCGGTTGCGGGGCTGCCGGCTTCCGAGGCGGAAGAGGGACAGGTGCTGGTAGTGGTCAGAGAGGTCACCGAGCAGCAGCGCGCCGCAGCCGCTTTGCGTAGCACGCTGCGCGAGCTGGAATCGGCCTTGGCGGAGAAAACCGTCCTCCTGAAAGAGGTCCATCATCGCGTAAAGAACAACCTGGCGGTGATTGTCAGCCTGCTGGGCATGAAGGCCGGCGCAATTGAGAGCGCCGAGGCTCAAGGGGCGCTCGAGGACAGCCAGCAGCGGGTGCGGTCGATCGCTTTGATCCACGAGCATCTTTCCGGAAGCGAGCACTTGGACCGGATCGCCTTTGCCGAATACGCCGAGCAACTCGTGCAGGAATTGGGCGGCGTGTATGGCATTGCGGCGCGGCGCATCGCGATCCGCCTGGACGCCGAACCGATTGAGATCGGCATACACCGCGCCGTTCCGTGCGCGCTGATCCTGAACGAGCTGGCGACCAACGCGTTGAGGCACGCCTTCCCAGGCGAGCGCAGCGGCGAGGTTCGGATTTCGTTGCGGCAGTCGGCACCGGGAGAATTGGAGTTGAGCGTTGAGGATAACGGCGTCGGCTGCCCGCGAATCGCGCCAGAGCGCAACGGGAAATCGCTAGGGTTGCGGATCGTCGAGATCCTGGCCAAACAACTGGGGGGATCGCTGGAGCAACCCGAGTGCGTAGGAACGCGTTTCGTGTTGCGGTTCCGTGCCGGGACCTCACGCCGCGTGGTGACGGTCCGCAGAGGCGAAGTCCCGCCGGAAGGCTCAAGCGCGCCGTTCTAACTTCCGATAACCGATATTATGTAAACTTATGCGCCCGGCGCACACTGTTCTGTATCGCCACTCGGCACCGTCCTCTTCCGCTTCCCAAACGAACAACAAACAAAGAAACCATTGAGTAAGCCGCTCTGATCGAAACAATTACCCGAACTGTGTCGCGCCGGTACGCCAGAAGGGATTGCGCCGCTCTGCCCCGCCGTCCCCTTTTCCATCCGATGACGCCCTGAACGGCGATTCGGCAGACGCCACCGCAGCAGCTACAAAAAACGGCCCGGCCTCCGCTGAATGAGGCCGGGCCTATGGGAAGAAATCTGATGCTCTCTGAAAAAACCCTTTCCCTCAGCGATGGCTGCTGCTCCTGGCAGGACCGGAGGCGCGATGGCCACTGCTTCCGCGGCTGGCCGGGCCGCTGGCGCTACCGCTCGACCGCGGCGTATTGGAGGACGGCGCGCTCCGCGGCTGGCTCGGCGCGCTGTTCGCGGGCGCGTTGTAGCGCGGGCTGCCGCCCGAGTACGGGCTGTTGCGGTATCCCGAGTTTGGCTGGCCGAACCGCTGCCAGCCGCTCGAAGAAGACGACGACCGCGTGTTCTGGCCGCCCGCGTTCGACTGCGTGCCCGGCGCGCCGAACCGGTTCCAGCCCGCCGAGCCCGAACTGCCGTTGGCTCGGGCTGCCCCGCTCGCCTGAGATGTAGACCGGTTCACACCCTGCGACGCCATGCCGCGGGCACCCGCAGCAGCCTGCGGAGAATGAAAGAACGTGGTGTGGCCGGTGCTTCTCGGCACGTACGACGCCGCGCGGCTGGAGAACCGCGTAGCAGCGCTTCCAGCCGCCAGTGGAACGGCACCGCGGATCATTCCAGCCGACGCGAACTGCGCCGCCGTGGGCCGCACGATGCCGGAAACTCGCCCGTTCTGGAAGTCATGCACCGAAAGCCCAGTCACGCCATTGGTGACACGTGCGTTCTGATAGGCATTTCTGATGTTTACGCCGGTAATATTCATGGAACGGTTGATGTATCCGGCGGAACCGTAGAATCCCCTGCCCCACCACGGGTGGAAGACTTCATACGGCGCCAGCGCCACCCAGCCTATGTTGCCGAAACCAAAACCAACACCGAAACCAACTCCACCGCCGAAGCCGAAGAAGCCGACCAATGCCGGTGACCAATAGTGCGGCATACCGAAAACGCCCGGATACCACAGCCAGCCGAAACCGGTTCTCCAGAACCAGCGGCCATAGTGATACGGAGCCCAGCCCCAAGGATCGGCGCTGACCCAGGTCCAGCCATACCAATCCAACCACTCCCACTGTCCCAATTGATACGGCGCCCAACCGGGCGCGACTTGCGGTTGCCAGACGTTGCCGTAATCGGGCGTGTAGACCCAGCTCCCGTTATTGTCCAAATCCTCGAAGCCGTAAACTCCCTGCGGCACGCGCTGCGCGCTGCGCGATTGCGTGAGCACGCGGTCGCGGCTGTCCGACCAGGCGTCCCAGGCATCGCCTGCCGGAGCGGCCACTATCTGAAACTCAGGATCGGCGGTGGAACCGCGGGCGATCATCATTTGTCCGGCGCTCACCCACTGCGAACCGCGGGGCGAGAAAACCTCGACGTCCCCTGCCCTGACGGTGAGCTCCGTTTGGCCGGATTCGGTGACGGAAATGCGATAGATCCCGACCTTCGTGGGTCTTACAGAAATATTCGGAGTATCCACCTCAGCATTTGTGCTGGAAGGCCTTAACACACGGTAGGTTAAGGTGCCGTGAGAGAGCTCAATTTGAAGCCGGCCTGCCTCGAGCGCCGCGATTCTGATTTCCGCAGTACCACCCAGGCGGAGCAGATTAGCCGAATCAAACTCGACTTCGGCCCGCGAGTTGGGGCCGGTAGAGATGTGATCGTCGGCCAGCAGTGGTGCATTGATGATGCCTGCCACCCAGCCGGCATCGCCGCGGCGCACCGAAACCTGGCCGTCCATGACGCTGATGCGGGCGACGCCGTGTTGCTGATCGCCGGCATCCTGCGCCTGGAGAGGTGCGGCGACGCCAGCCGTGAGAGCGGCTGCCAGAACCCATCCCATCGAGCGAAGCTGGATGCGAACCATGGCGGATTCCTTTCTAACGTCCGGTGACGGAGGAGCACGGAGGCTGCCAAAGGACAACGGTAAGTTTTTCAGATAGTTACGGGTCTCCAGGCGAGCCCGGGACTGGCCGAAAACCACCAGCCTGGCTGCGTTGGAGCAGGCCTGGAGCGGATCTGCCTCCCGGCACGCGGGTAAGATGATAGGGTGACCAAGCGCGCTCTGTTTCCATTTGCCGCCGCAGCCCTCGTCTGGCCGACCACCGCGCAAGTTAAGACCGATGGGGATCCGGAGAAGGCGGGCGTCGTCATGAAGATCTATCCGGGCGCGGAAAAGATCGGTGTCATCATCGGCGGGGAGGCGTTCACGGAGTTCTTCGTTGCCGGCGCGACCGTCACCAAGCCCTATCTGCATCCGCTGCGCGCGCCCTCGGGCACTTATGTAACGCGCATGTGGCCAATGGAAAAGGTAGCCGAAGAGGCGGCCATCGCCAAACCCGACCACCCGCATCAACGCGGTCTGTGGTTCGCCCACGAGAAGGTAAACGGCCTCGATTTCTGGAATAACGAAGCCAGCTACACCACGCCCAATCGCGGCAAAATCGTCCTCGCCAAGCTGGACGAGGCGAGCGGCGGGAAGGACCAGGGCATGATCGCCGCCACTTTCGACTGGACCGATCTGGCGGGTCACAAGCTGCTGACCGAATCGCGGCGGATGATATTCTATGCCGATCCGAAGCTGCGCATCATCGATTTCGACATCACTCTCACTGCGGCGGCGGACGCCGTGACCTTCGGCGACGCCAAGGATGGCGCTTTCGGCATCCGCATGCGGCCGGTCCTGCAAGAAGCCGGCGGCACCGGTCACATCACCAACGCCGACGGCCTGGCGGGCGAGCGGCAGCTTTGGGGAAAACCATCCAACTGGTGCGACTACTCCGGTGCAGTGAACGGCGAAAAGGTGGGAATCGCGATTCTGGACAACCCCGAAAATCCCCGCCACCCTGTGCGCTGGCACGCGCGCGGTTACGGCCTGTTCGCGGCCAACCCGTTTGGGCTGGCAGCCTTCACCGGCGATAAGACCAAGGACGGCTCGTTGACCGTGGCACCGGACCAATCCGTCCGCTTCCGCTATCGGGTCATCATCCACGAGGGCGATGCGCAGGACGCCAACATCGCTACCCAGTGGGCCAAGTACTCAGCCCGGAAGTGAAACCGCGCGGCATAAGTAGCGTCCTGTGATGACCGCCTTCCATCCGCTGTTCCACAACCCGCACCTGCAGACCATCGCATCGCACTTCTGGCGGCGGCCGCGCACCCCGCACCGGCGCGAGCGGCGCGTCATCGAAACAGAACCGGGCGTTTGTGTACTGGTGGAATCGCAGCGTCCGGAAGTGGCGTCGGGCGAGATCGTGATGGTGCATGGCCTGGAGGGCTCGGGCGAGGCGGGCTACATCGAAAGCCTCGCCGCCACCGCGCTTCGCTCCGGCTACGCCGCGCACCGGTTCCACATGCGCACCTGCGGTGGCACCGCGCACCTTTCGCCGACGCTGTACCACGCCGGCCTGACCGGCGATCTGGCCGCGGTGCTGCGCGTGTTCCGCCAGGAGGGCCGGACGCCGGCCTTCGTCGTGGGGTTCTCGCTGGGCGGGAACGTGGCGCTGAAGCTGGCCGGGGAACTGGGCGAGTCGGCCGCGGAAATCATGCGTGGTGTCTGTGGCGTGTCGGCGCCGCTGGACCTGGAGGCCGCGGCGCATCGCGTCGCCGCTCGCGACAATCGCTTATATGAGCGCCGCTTCGTTCGCAAGATGCGTCAGCGCCTGCTTTCGACCGGCCGTTACCAGGCGGCGGATCTCGCCGGCCTGGATTCGCTGGTCGCAATCGACGACCGCATCACCGCGCCGTCGTTTGGCCTGGGCACGGCGGACAATTACTACCGCACGCAATCGGCGATCGGCTACGTGGAGCGGATTCGCGTGCCCGCGTTGCTGATACAGGCCAAGGACGACACGATTGTGCCGTGGCGGATACTCGATCATCCTGCGGTGCGCGGCAATCCGCACATTCAAATTGTCCTGACCGAACACGGTGGCCACCTCGGCTTCCTGGCGCGCGGCGAGCACCGATTCTGGCTGGACGAGGCGATCTTGGGTTGGATTCGCGAACGATAATGTGCCCAAAAAAACGCGCCCGCAAGCGGGCGTTGGCAAGCTGAAGCATGCCCCACCCTACCGCAAAAGCGCTTCGGCCCCGCGCTGGATGAGGGCGGCGGCGGCTCCGCCGGCGAGCGCGGAAAGGGACGTTGCGGCGGCGCCCTTGCGTTTCCACTCTTCGTGCACGGCATGATAGCCCAGGTAAACCAGCCAGCCGGCGGTGAGGCCCAGCGGATAGACGGTCCAAAGGCTACCCAGGTGCGGCGCCAGCGCGAGGGCCAGCGCACCGCCGGCCAGCGTCGAGCCTTCCGCCAGCAAACACCAGAGCAGCGCCACGGTTCGCGACGGAACGGCGGCCCGCATCACGCCGCCCAGGGCGACTCCCTCCGGCACTTTGTGCAGCGCGATTGCGATTGGCACGGCGACGCGCAGACCGAGCGGAGCCGCGTGCTGCACCACGGCCACGCTCCAGCCGTCCAAGAAGCTGTGCAGCGCCGCGGCTATAATCAGCGGAGCCGCAAAGCCGTGCAGCTCAGTGCCGCACGCGCCGTGATCGTGATCGTGCGCGCAACTGGGGCAAATCGGGTACGCGTAGCGATTGATGAGGAACAGCGCGCCGTAACCGCCGGCGCACAACCCGAGCGTGAGCAGCCAAGTGGAATCCTCGGCCAACTCCGGCAACAGGCCGAACAGCGCCACGCCGATCAGCACGCCGGCGCTGAACGGCACCACCACGGCGATACGGCTACGGAGGCCGGTGAGCCAGATTCCCAGTGCCGCGCCCGCGCACCCCACCAACGCCGCCAGCGCCGGCGGCGCAATTCCCGATTGCAACCAGATGAAGGCCAAGCTCTTACTCTAGCAGGAGCGCCGCGGCCCTCCCATGCTTCGGCCGCAGGCGCGGCTGAGCGAGCGCCACTTGAGCGATTGCCACTGATCGTTTCGGACGTTCCTCCCTTGTATAATTAGGATTCTCAAAGGCGCTTGCTGCACCGGGCCCATAGCGCAGCCTGCTGAACACATCGAACAGCCTCACACGGCGTTTCCATAGTTGAGTGCACGGCCAGGATTTCAGGAGAGAGCGGGAGGCACGTGACCATCAGTCGGGTTTTATCGATCCAGGCTGCGGGCTGGATGACGCAGATTGCCGCTATAATTGCCCTGCTTCTATTCTCGACTCGCAGACAAGGTCCCAAACCAGCGACGTCACCAGGACGTGTCTCCCGGTCGCACTGTGCTTTGGCTGTGTGCGGCGCGTGGGCATGGCGGTTGGCCTGGTTATTCCTGCTGGCTTCGCTCGGGTTTCATTACTCCATCCCTGACGATGCGTCCCGCTTTTATCTCTCGTGGGGGTGGTACGAGCGACCGTATCTGGTCACGTGGGATGGCATATGGCAAGGCGGCACCTTTTACGCAAACGGCCTTGCCATGCATCTAATAAACGATCCCTTGGCCGCGATCAGATGCGTTGCAGTGTTGTTCAACCTATTAGCGTTACTCGGCGTATTTCTGTTTACGCAGGGTATGTACCGCGACCGCCGGCACTCGATTCTCGCGGTGCTGTTTGCAGCCCCCTGGTCGATCGGCATTCTGATCGGGGCCGGGACTATGCCCGAAACGCCCCTTGTCGGTTTCCTCCTTGGCGGCGCCGGGCTTTTCCTGATCGGACTTTCGGCCGCCCCACGGTCCAGGTCGCTAGCATGGTGGGCCGCTGCCCTGTGCTTCGCTGCCGCGACCTCGTTCCATATGGTTGCATGGATGGTGTTAGCGCCTATCCTCGTGGTGTTGCTGGTCTACGCCTGGATTTCACAGAGACAAGGGGGCGCCTTCAGGGTGACGACCTGGTTGTGGTTTGCCGCTGTGTGCGTTTCCTATTGTGCCGTTTGGCTCATTGGTTGCTGGGTGAAGTTTGGTTCGCCTTTTGACGCAATGGAACGAAACGCCCATTCTTTAGTTCGGGACTCCGGGATAACTCTCCTATCTGGCCGCCTTTCTGCGTATCCACGCGCACTGTTGCACAACTTATGGCCGCTCCTGCCGCTGGTTCTATTCGGCACCGTCTGGGGCTCCGTTCGAACCGGTTCGGAGCGGGGACGTGTTAGGGCCGTTTTGACTACCACGTGTCTGGGGTTCGGCGTGTTAATAGCTTCCGCTGTCGCTGCGAATCCAGATGGACACCCCTACACGACAGTCACTCTTTTCAGCATGGCCCTGTTACCGATAGCCCTTTCTCCGCTGCTCTATCTATTGTCTTCGGCACGCACGCAGACCCGGCGTCAGCGTATCGGGGCCGTCGCTCTGGCTGCCTTGGTCGGGGTATTTTGGGCGTGGAACAATCACGCCCTCATGATGCGTTCCCTGCGGGGGGCCGGCGGCCCTGATACCGATGCGATCGCGGCCGGGACCTGGCTCCGGGCGGAGATGCTGACACCTCACCTGCTTGACCTTGGCACCTCGGCGCCCCCGGTGCGCGTCTGGACGGATAGTCATCTCAAGGACCTCGCGATTCTTTATGCGTGCGGCCTACTTGGCAGACTCGAGCAGTGGGAACCGGATACGGACCCCGTCGATTCAATGCAACAAGGCCAGTACCTGGTGACAGATCGTGATATTCAGAACACGAAATTGACTCTGCGATTCAAAGTGGCACGGTATAACGTATACCAGCTTGGGCGGCTGGCACCGGGTACGATGACACAGGATGCGGGCGGCCGATGAGCAGTGGCCCAACGAGCCCCGGCCCGCATCGCGCCAACGCCGCGCGTGTAATGCGCCCCGCCTTTCTGGTTCCGGTCCGGGCGTTCCCTGCCCTATCGCGAGATGCCTAATTGCGTGAGCAGCCAGGCGTATTCGAACGACTGGTCCTGCAAGCGGTCGTAACGGCCGGAAGCGCCGCCGTGGCCGGCGGGCTCCATCTTGATCTTGAGCAGCAGCGGATTCGAATCGGTCTTGAGGGTGCGCAGGCGCGCGACGTATTTGGCCGGCTCCCAGTACATCACCTGGCTGTCGTTGAAACTGGTCGTGACCAGTATGGCCGGATAGGCGCGCCGTTCCAGGTTGTCGTACGGGCTGTAAGTCTTCATGTAATCGTAGTCGGCCTTACGGTTGGGGTTGCCCCACTCGAGGTACTCGCCTACGGTGAGCGGCAGGGACGCATCCATCATGGTGTTCATCACATCGACGAAGGGCACGGCCAGGTGCACGGCGCGGCACAGATCGGGCGCCAGGTTGACGGCCGCGCCCATCAGAAGGCCACCTGCGCTGCCGCCTTCAATGGCCAGCCGGCTGGGCGAGGTCCACTGCTGCGCCTCCAGATACTTGATGCCATCGACGAAATCGAAGAAGGTGTTCTTCTTCTTCATGAGCATGCCGTCTTCGCGCCACTGCTCGCCCATTTCATCGCCGCCGCGAACGTGAGCGATGGCGAAGGCCACGCCGCGGTCGAGCAGCACCAGTCGCGGGGCGGAAAACGTGGGCGGTGTGCCGATGCCGTAAGCGCCGTAGCCGTGCAGCAGCAGCGCGCCCGAGCCATCGCGCGGGAAACCTTTGCGATAGACGATGGAAATGGGAACCTGGACGCCATCGCGCGCGGACGCCCACAGGCGCTCAGTCGCGTAGTTCGACGGGTCGAAGCCGCCCGGCACTTCCTGGCGCTTGCGCAGTACCGACTTGTGGGAGCGCACGTCGTAATCGTAAACGCTGGGCGGCGTCACCATGCTCTGGTAGTTGTACCGGTACGATTCGGACTCGAATTCCGGCGTCTCGCCCGGGAACGCAGCGTAGACGGGTTCGGGAAACGCGATCGCGGTCCAGTTGCGCGAGTCGAAATCGTAGATGCGGATGCGATCGATCGCCTGCGTCTTCTCCATCACCACGGCGAAATCGCGGAACAGATCGATACCCTGTATGCGCACGTCGGCACGGTGCGGCACCAGCACCTTCCAGTTGGCCGGTGCATGGTCCTTCTCGGGCGCCGTCACCACTTCAAAATTATGGCCGCCCTTGTTGGTGCGGATGTAGAAAAGGTCGCCGCGGTAATCCAGGTAATAGCGGTGCCGATTTTCGCGCGGCAAGAAAAGCCGGAACGCACCGCCGGGCTCGCCGGCGGGCAGATAACGGCACTCAGAGGTGTCCTTGCTTTCGATACCCAACACCAGGTACCGCTTGTCGCGCGTTTTCTGCACGCCGATGTCGTACAGTTCGTCCTTTTCTTCGTAGAGGAGCGTGAAAGCGGAGTCGCCCAGCGCGTGGCGCCAGAGCTTGTCGGGGCGCTTGGTGACGGCGTCCTCGGTAGTGAGGAACAAGGTGTGGTTGTCGGCCGCCCACTCGACCGAGGTCACGCGCTCGGCGGTATCGGGCAGCGTGCGGCCGTCGCGCAGGTCCTTCACCTGGAGGGTGTACTGGCGGAAGCCTGTGTAGTCGACCGTGTAGGCGAGCAAGTTGCCGTCGTCGCTGATCACGAAGTTGCCGATGCCGACGAAGTTGTGCTGGTCGCCGAGCTGGTTGGCATCGAGCAGCACCTCCTCCGGCGCGTCCATGTTGCCCTTGCGCCGGCAGTGAATGGGATACTGCTTGCCTTCCACCGTGCGCGTGTAATACAGGTACGCGCCGCGGCGAACGGGGACGCCCATGTCGGTCTGCTGGATGTGGCTCAGCATCTCCGTGTACAGAGCTTCCTGGAACGGCTTGAGGCCGCGGGTCATGGCCGTGGTGTAAGCGTCCTCGGCTTCCAGATAGCGGACCACTTCCGGGTCGGTTTTCTCGCGCAGCCAGAAATAATTGTCGATGACGATTTCGCCGTGGCGCGTTTCGCGGTGCTCCTTGACGGGCGCAACCGGCGGCGCGGGAGCACTGGGCGTTTGGGCGGCGCACGGCATCAGCGCGACCACTCCCAGTGCGCCGGGCAGGCGGAAAAACGGCAGTATTTGGTCTCCTTCAATTGACCTTCTCCCTCGATCAAGAAGCAGTGCGGACCCCGTATTTCGTACGGCGCTCCTGGTGTCGCTCAGATCGCCGTCGGAACGATGGTCATTTCCGAAATCACCGCGCGCGGCGGCAGCTTGACGCAGGCCAGCACAGCCTCAGCGACATGCTCTGGCAATAGAGCCTGCGCGAGCTGTTCGGGCGGCGGCTTCACGGGGCGCTTCTCCAGTATCTCAGTGTCCACCAGGCCGGGGTTGACGACGGTGGTGCGGATGCCGTGCTCACGCTCCTCCACGCGGATGGCGTGGGCCAGACCGATCATGCCGCGCTTGGAGGCCTGATAGGCCGCGCCGGAAACGTCGGGCGTGTGGCCGGAGATGGAGGCGATGTAAATCAGGTGGCCGGCGCGCGCCTCGCGCATGGCGGGCAGGACGGCTTGGGTGACGTAGTAAGCGCCGTTCAGGTTGGTCGAAATCAGCTCGTCCCAGATGGCCGGGCGCAGGCGCACCAACGCGCGGTCCGGCGTGTTGGTACCGGTCGCGTAGACCATAATCGTGATGGGCCCGAGCGCCCGCCGCGTTTCGGCCACCAGCCGCTCGACGCCGGGCACGCTGGTGGCGTCGGCGCAGCAGATCTCGAAAGAGTGGCCGGCCATTTCGGCCTTCAGCGCGCGCAGCCGGTCCTCGCGCCGCGCTGCGGCCATCACGCTGGCGCCTTCCCGCGCCAACAGAATGGCCACGGCCCTGCCGATGCCGCTCGAAGCTCCGACTACCAGCGCCACTTGATTCTCTAAGGGAACAGGCATAAGCCAGCATTATGGCAGAAGTTGGAGAGCGTGGGGCGAACACGAAGGAGACATGGACCCGATGGCGAGGTTCAGCCGCGGCCTGCAAGATCGAACAGGCGCGGCGGAGCGCGGCTTATGCGGAGAGCGCTTTGACGCGGCTGTGGAGGTTGCTCTTGTAGCGCGCAGCCGTGTTTTTCTTGATGATGCCGGACTTCGCCGAGCGGTCGATGATGGAGAACGTGACGGGCAGCAGGGCGGCGGCGGCCGAGGCGTCCTTACCGGCGATGGCGCGCCGCATGGCGCGGATCTGATGACGGAGGCGGGTTTTATTCTTGCGGTTGATTTCCGTGCGCCGTTCCATCTGGCGCACCCGCTTGAGCGAGGAATACGTGTTGGCCATCTGTAATAAATCGAATCCTTACTTCAGTGTTTTGAGCTTTTAGAATAGCGCAATCAAGCGCTCTCCGGCAATTCGCCGCTGAGCCACCGCGCCGGAAAGAAAGCGATCCGTCATTAGCTCGCCGATCCGGTTTGGGTGCCCATTCGATCCCAGCGGCCAACGGAGGCTTCCGCACATGCTTCAGGATGAATGCGGCGCCTTTCCGTCTACGACAGTCTCTTTCGGCTTCCCTGCCCTACGAACGAACCAATCCACAAGGAACAGAATTCCGGGAGCAACGAAGACGAAGAGAATGGCGTGCTGTCGCATTTGTATCAGCAAGGTGAAGGCCACCAGCGATGCCAGCGAGATAACCGCTCCGGGCAACTCCCAACGCCAGGCAAGGAGCATTCCGATGCACGTTGCCGTGAGCAGTGCGATTCCCGCCCGTTCAACGAGCGTCGTAGGAGGGCCGGAGTGGGGATGCGTGATTTCTCCAACCAACATCACGGTGTATCCCCCGGCAACCAGCAGGGCCGATAATCGAGCAACCCAGCGTAGAATTAAGGCGGACATTATCATCTCCTTCGCCCATAATCATACTGCGCCATCTGAAACTCAGCAATGGCGGGCGGCTATCCGTGGCTATCTTACCGGCCGGGCCGGGCCGCAGTAGGCGCGCGTCACCTCGGCTACCCGAATCTGGTAGTGCGAGTACCATTCCCGCCTGCCGCGCGCCTGGGCGGCCTGGTGCTCGATGTGCGCTTTCCACTCCGCGATGGCCGCCTCGCTCGTCCAGTAGCAAACCATGATGCCGAAGCCATCCGCGCCGCGCGCGCCTTCCATGCCGAGATAGCCTGGCACTTCTCTGGCCAGTTCCTCGAGCATCGCAGCCGTCTCGTTGTAGCCCCAATCGCCCTCGGTTCGAGCGGAAGCGAAAATCACCGCGTAATAAGGCGGTTCCGGTGTAGTGGCAAATTGGGACATACTATTTCGGCGATGGGTTGCCCTGCTCCGTGTAATTCTTCAGCCGCGTAATCTGCTCCAGCAGGCCCGAATCCACCGGCTTGGCCCAGGTATCGAGGCCCTCCTTCAAGTAACCGCCAACGGCGTAAGTTACCTCCAGCTTGGAGCCGCTTTCCGCCGGCGAAATCCGGAACCTCATGCTGCCGGCAACTGCCATCGTCTGCAACGGCCCCAGACCGCCGCTGAGCCCAAGGCCCTTGCCCGGCGCAAGGTATATCACCTCCATGTGGCGAACACTGCCGCCGCCGGGGAGTTTCTCGCAGAAACAGCCCATCGGTTTTTCTTCTATGCTCAGGTTGTGTGGGTCGCCGGAGACGGTGTGGGCGGAGCTCCACCAATCGCCGACATTGTGAATCAGCCGGCGGTACACTTCGCCCGGCGGCGCCTGGATGGTGATCGCCAACTTGACCGTGAAACCGTTGCTCGATGAATCGATAACCTCGGCCACGGCCCAGCCCGGGGCGAGGACCATCATCGCAACCGCCAGTAGTCCACTTGTTCGCATGGTGAGTCCCTCTCAGTTTACCGCGAACGGAAATGATCGTAGCCACCTGGCGCGAGCGGCTCGCCGGCCATCATTACCTTGCCGGCGTCATGCCGGCGCATTACGCCAAGGCGCGTGAGCGGAATGCCTTCGAAAGCCGCCGGCACGAGCGCGCGCGGCGCCGCGGTGAACAGCAGCTCGTAATCCTCGCCGCCGTGGAGCGCCTGGGCGAGCGTGGCGCCGCGCCAGACGGGCGGTGCGGCAATTTCCGCGCCGAGGCCGGAGGCCCGGCACAGGCGAGCCAGGTCGAGCGAGAGGCCATCGCTCAAATCCATGGCGGCGGTGGCGCCCACGGTTTCGCGCAGGAAACGGCCGAGCGCCAGGCGAGGCTCGGGGCGCAGGTGCCGGCGCCATGCCTTGCCGCGGCCCGCCGCCAGCCCCAAAGCCGATCCACCCAGTGCGCCGGAAACGTAGATGGCATCGCCCGCGCGAGCGCCATCCCGGCGTAGCGCCCGGCCACGGGGAACCGCGCCGGCTGTCACCACATCGCAGACCATGGTTGCGCCGTGCGATAGATCGCCGCCGGCGAGAACCGTGCCGGTGCGGCCGGCCAGCCGCAAGAGGCCGCGGAAGAACCCATCCACCCAGGTGGCATTGCACCAGGGCGCCAGCACCAGCGAGACCAGGCAGAATCGCGGTTCGCCGCCCATCGCCGCAATGTCGCTCAAACCGCGCGCCAGCGCCTTCCAGCCGATATCCCCTGCGCTGTGCGTGGCATGGCGGAAATGCGTGTCTTCCACCAGCAGGTCGGTCGTAAACAGCAGATCTTCCCGGCTGTTTCGGGTGCGAAAAACAGCACAATCGTCGCCAATACCCGCCACCACGCCCGACCCGGGTGGTACCACCGCCAGCCGCCGCAGCTTGTCCGTCAGCTCGGTTTCGGTTTTTAGATAACGTATAGGCTTGACCATAGAAGTGCCATCTGAGAGAATACCTTACGCAGGAGATATGGTTGTTGGCCGTCGCCTGGAAATGTTCTTAGCAAGCCCAAGAAAGTCCGCTTTCCTTGCCTCAGGACCCCCAAGAGCACGACGAACAATAAATCAGGAGAAAGTGCAAGTGAAGGAAAAAGGTGTAGTGAAGTGGTTTAATGCCGCCAAAGGCTATGGATTCATCCAACGGCCGAGCGGCGACGACGTGTTCGTTCATTTTTCCGCCATCCAGTCGAACGGCTACAAGTCGCTCGAGGAAGGCGCAGCCGTGGAATTCGAGGTGAAGCAGGGGCCCAAAGGGCTGCAAGCTGAAAACGTAACCGTCGTTTAAAGCATGCCCAAATTACGGAAGCAACAGCCGGGGGCCCCTCTGTGGGCCCTCGTGTTGTATTAGGAAGGCTCTCGGCCGTGGAGGAGGCTTCTCCAGATGCAGCCAGCCTGGGACAAGCGCGCCACTGGCTGACGCGCGCGGCGTCGCTGGCGGTGCTGACCGGAGCCGGCATCTCCGCCGAAAGCGGCGTCCCCACCTTCCGCGGCGCCGGCGGATTGTGGAAAGATCACAAGCCTGAGGACCTGGCCACTCCGGAAGCTTTCGCGCGCGACCCCCGCCTGGTTTGGGAGTGGTACAACTGGCGGCGCGAGCGGCTGGCGCAGGCGCAACCGAACGCGGCGCATCGCGCGCTGGTTACGCTGGAAATCCGCATTGCGCGCTTCACTTTGATTACGCAGAACGTGGACGGCCTGCACGACCGCGCCGGCAGCGGGAAAACCCTCAAGCTCCACGGCGATATCTGGCGCCTGAGCTGCACCGAGTGTGGCGCCAACTGGCCGGACCGGCGCGTGCCTCTTCCCAAGCTGCCGCCGCACTGCGGCTGCGGCGGCTTGGCGCGTCCCGGCGTGGTCTGGTTCGGCGAGCCGCTGCCGGAAGGCATGATGAAGGAGGCCGAGCACGCCGTTTCAAGCGCGGAGGTGGTGCTCATCATTGGCACGTCGGCCCAGGTTTACCCTGCCGCCGGGTTGATCCCCTACGCCAAACAAGCCGGCGCGAAGGTGATCGAGATTAACACCGAGGGTACGCCGTATTCCGGGATGGTCGATTGCGCCCTGCGCGGGCCGGCGGGAGATGTGCTGCCGCGGCTGCTGTGACCGATGCCCGTGGGGCAGCTTGCAAACCTGCGGCCGATTGTCAATCGGCCCACTTCGACCCGGCCTTTGAGAATTCCCGGCTAAAATGCGCACTTTCTCATGTGACCACCTTCCATTCCCGGCGCTTACCCCACCTCCGTTCCATCGGCCAACCTATCTTTCTTACTTGGCGTTTGCACGGTAGCCTTCCCCCGGGCCGTGTCTTTCCCGCGGCAACCAGCCACGGGCGGGCGTTCGTCGCCATGGACCGCCTGCTCGACGCCTTCCGCAACGGCTCGGTGCACCTCCGCCGGCCCGAGGTCGCCCGGATGGTGGTGGAAGCGCTCCGGTATCACGAGCAGACGCTGCAACACTACCGCTTGCACAGCTACGTCGTGATGCCCAACCACGTGCATATTCTGATTACTCCGCGGGCGCCGGTTTCCAAATTGATGCAGTCGCTCAAGCGCTTCACTGGGTTGGAGGGGAATCGAATCCTGGGCGTAACCGGGCAGCCGTTCTGGCAAGACGAAAGCTATGACCGGCTGGTGCGGGACGACAGGGAGTTCGAGCGAATCGTCCGCTATATCGAGAACAACCCGGTCAGCGCGGGCGTGGCGGCGTCACTGGAGGAGTTTCCCTGGTCCAGCGCTTGGCCGATTGACAATCGGCCGCAGGTTGTCAACCTGCCCCACAGCGCAACAGATGTAGGGACCACGGCGACCTTCCCTACCCTTCTAGCTTAAACTCGCCGGGTTCGCAGAAGGGGCTGTGGGCGGTGCGCACTCTGGCGTGGTGGACTCCAGGGGCGAGATCAGCGGGGAGCTTCGCATTGACCTGCCATTCGACGCCGCCGGGGTTTGTCAGCAGGTGAACCGGCACGTCGTGACCATCCACTTGTAAGAGCACGTCGCCGCGTCTCAAAGCGGTTTCATCGGTCGTGAAATATACCGACAGGAACTCGTTCCTGAAGCCGCGAAAAATGGCGGAGCCATCGAACGTGTTCTGGACCGCAACCAGCGCGGGCGCGGGCGCAGTCGTGGCTTCGAGCGGCGGGAAGTCGGCGGGCAGGTCGGGGCCCGGGCCGGGCTCCGCAATCATCGAAATCGGCAGGCTGTTGCTGAAGCCCGAATTGACGGTGCGCAGGCGAACCTCGTGCGAGCCGGCGGCGAGGCCCGGCGGCAGCCTGAGATTGGCCTGCCAGTCTCCGGTTCCATCGCGCTGTTCGCCAATCCGGGTCACGGCCAGAGCGGGCACGCCGAAGCCGTCCACCTCCGCCCGCAGATCGAGCCGGTTGAGATCTTCGCGCGAGCGGAAGTAAAGGCACAGGTATTCGTCCTTCGCGCGGTGGAAGGCCGGCTCAATGGTTCGATTGTTGACCGCCGAAGACAAATAAGGCGGCGCGGCCACCGGGTTCGCCGCGGGATCTTCCCAGCGGCGCCGGCAAGTGATACCCGCCCGCCCGTCAGCGACGTACTCGAGACCAACCTGGGCGAATCCGGCCGACCGGCACATCGCCATCAGGCACTTCGTGGTGGGGCCGAACCAGTTGTCGATCTGCCCGCCCAGCTCATCGGTTTCGTAGAACTCCAGCGTGCAGGCGTCGGAGCGCTCGCCCAAGCCATCCGCAACGAACGATTCGATAAGCACGCTGTCGCGCGCCAGGGCGCAGATCTTCTCGAGGCCCAGCAGCGGATGGCGCAAATGATAGAGCACGCCGAAGAACAGGATGTAATCGAAGGTGCCGATTTCAGCCGGGTCCAGCTCGTCCACATCCAGCAGCCGGTAATCGATGCGCGATCCGCGCAGCTCCGCGACGGCGCGGAGCTCGCCGAATTCGACGCAATCGACCGCGACCACCTCGGCGCCGCGGCGCTCCATTTCGAACGCGTTCCAGCCCGAAGCCGCTCCCACATCGAGCACGCGCCGGCCGCGCAGGTCTTCCGGAATGGGGAACGCGCGAATGCGCGCGCGCAACGCTTCCACGCCGATCAGCCCCGGCAGCACCGTGCCATCGTTCAATTCCAGGCTGTGATATTGCCCTTTGCGCGAAAGTTCCGCCACGTATTTCTGAATTCGCGCGGCGAAGACCGGATCGTTCGCCAATGCCGAAGTGCGTTCGCTCATCACACTTATTCTCGCCCAATCGCGCGCGATACGATCAGCGCGGGTCTCTGACGGTCAGGAAGATTCTGCTCCGCCTATTGCCCCGCGTGGGCGCGGTGGTGAGCGGCGGCTTTCGGCTGCAACAATTCCTGAAACTGCGTGGAGGGAAGAGTCAGTGAGATATTGACGGCGGCGCCGTTCGCGCTCACCGTCAGCGCCTTGGCCAGCGCCTGCACTTGCGGCTCATCGGCGGCTTTCAATTGCGCCATGTTGACCAGAAACTGGATCAGGCCGGCGATGGCGGTGGCATTCTGCGGGGTATCGGCTTGCGCCTGAGCGGTCACCACCACGTTGGCTCCGAACTTTATGCCTGCGCTGGCCGACTGCACGGTTCCGAGCACGCTACCAGCGCCGTTGCCGACGCCCGGAACGGCAGGCGAGGTTGCCGATGGTTTCAAACTGGAAGGCGGCACAGTGGTGAGCGCCCAGGCGTCGTTGGCTGCGCTCAATTGGCCGATTTCGACCATCAGGGAAGCCGGCAGAATGGATGGCGCCGAGACGCGATCGATAGCGGCTTTCAGGTTCGCCAGATCGCCGGCCGCCGCGATCGAGCCGCTCAAGAACGCCAGGCCCGCTTCCTTTTGCGGGTTCTCGAAGATGGTGACGCCTTGATAGGTTTCCGTGGCCACTTTTTGCTGCGCGATGACGCTGGTGATAGTGGACACATTGAAGTTGCCGAGAACCAGCGCGAGGCCAGAGTGTTGGGCCGCGCCGTTGCCGGCCACCAGCAGCTCATTGACGTCCTTGGCCGGGTCAAAGCCGGTAAGCGCGGCGATCTGCGTGAGCTGTTGCGTCTCGACCTGCGTCAGCACGTATTGGCCGAAGGGCGAGCTCTTGGCCTGCTCCACGTTGACGTCGGCCATCACTTTGACGTCCGGCATCACCAGGTTGAGGAGTTGTGGATCGGCGGCGGACAGCACGCCGGAAAATAGGGCCGCCAGGGCCGCGGTGGAAGCGATTGAAGCCTTCATAACAGTGTGGACGCGAGGGCCGCGCGATTATTAACCGGAGCGCGGGGCGGGCGCCGCCCGACGCATCAATGCCCAACCGGCACCTGGTCGATGACCTCGATGCCGAACCCTTCCAGGGCGACGATTTTGCGCGGGTGGTTGGTCAGCAGGCGAATGGTGTGGAGGCCAAGGTCGGACAGAATCTGCGCGCCGATACCATGCTCGTGCTGAAGCTGCCGCTGGCCGGCTTCGCCCTGATAGTGCAGGAACTCGCGGGTATGCGACAACATGCGCGCCGGGCGGCCCGGCGAATCTTCGGAGCGGAAGCCCGGCCCGGTTTCGTGCAGGTAGACCAGCACGCCATGGCCCTCGCGGGCGATGGCCTGGAGCGAGCAGCGCACCAGGCGGGCACAATCGCAGGCGGTGGAACCAAAGACGTCGCCATACACGCAGCGGGCATGCATGCGTACCAGGACGCCTTCCCGGCCGGCGACCTCGCCGCACACCAGCGCCAGGTGGTATTCGGGATTGAGATCGCTGGTGTACGCCAGCGCGCGGAACTCGCCGAATTCGGTCTCGATGGCGCCTTCCGCCACGCGCCGCAGGAAGCGCTCGGTGCGCATGCGGTGGCGAATCAGCTCGGCGACCGAGATCATTTTCAGCCCGTGCGCGGCGCAGAATTCCTTGAGCTGCGGGACGCGCGCCATGGTGCCGTCCGGGTTCATGACCTCGCAGATCACGCCGGCGGGCGAGAGGCCTGCCATGCGCGCCAGATCCACCGCGGCTTCGGTCTGGCCGGCGCGCACCAGCACGCCACCCTCGCGCGCGCGCAGGGGGAAAACGTGGCCGGGGCGCGCCAGATCGCCCGGAACGCACGCCGGGTCGATCGCTTTGAGAATGGTGCGGGTGCGGTCAGCGGCGGAGATGCCGGTGGTGACGCCCTCGCGCGCATCGATCGACTCACAAAACGCGGTGCCGAAGTTGGAGGTGTTGCGCGGGCTCATCAACGGCAGCCGCAGTTGGTCGCAACGCTCGCCGGTAAGCGCCAGGCAAACCAGGCCGCGACCGTGCGTGGCCATGAAGTTGATGACCTCCGGAGTGACCTTTTCGGCGGCAATGGTGAGGTCGCCCTCGTTCTCGCGGTCCTCGTCGTCCACCACCACCACGAGGCGCCCCGTATGCACGTCTTCGAGCGCAGCCGGGATCGAAGCAAAAGGCATGCTTCATTGTAGCCGGAGGGCGTTCGGTGGCCGGCGCGGGTGAGTCAGCCCCCCGCCGTGGGCTAAGATGAAGGTTCGGGAGTGAGCGGGCTCGATTCACCCATCCATGCCGCAATTATTTCGACACTTGCCGTCGCTGCCGGAGCTGGATGCGACCGGCGCCATCGACATCGTGGTGGTGGCGTTCCTGGTCTACCAGTGCCTGATGGTGGTGCGCGGCACACGCGCCGGCGCCATCCTGTTGGGGATCGCCGTGATTGTCTGCCTCTATGTGGTGGCGGTGTGGACAGGCCTCGAGGCGCTGCGCTCGGTGCTGTCGCTGATTGTCCCGTACATTGGCCTGGCGGTGATCGTGCTCTTCCAGTCCGAGATCCGACGAACCCTCGCGCGCCTCGGCCGCAGGCGGCTGTTGGGCCTCGCCGGAGGGTTCCACGCGCCGGAAGCGGCCAATGAAATTCTGATGGCGGTAGAACAACTTGCCGCAAAGAAGACCGGTGCGCTCATCGTGCTGGAGCGGGACATCGGCCTGCGCACGTTCATCGAAAGCGGAGTGCGGCTGGAGGCGCAGGTCTCACGCGATCTGCTGTTGAGCATCTTTCAGCCGGGTCTGCCGCTGCACGATGGCGCGGCGATTATCCAGAAGGACCGGATCGCCGCGGCGGCTTGCTTTCTGCCGCTCACCATCAATCCCGGCGTGTCGCGCAAGCTGGGCACGCGCCACCGCGCCGCCATTGGCATCACCGAGGAAACCGACTGCCTGTCGCTGGTGGTTTCCGAGGAGACCGGCCGCATTTCGGTGGCGGCGTTTGGCGAGTTAACGCAGGGTCTCACGGTGCCGGAGGTGTTGGAACGGGTTCACCGCCATTTCGGCGTCGAGCGGCCAACGCCGGCGCAGATCGACGAATCCGCCGCGGACCTGACATTGGCCTTCAAGAACGATTCGCCCCCGCCGGCGGGCCCCGGGCAGGAAAGCGCAGGCCGTTTATGAAGACGCTCCAGTGGGTGGCCGGGCTGGTCAGCCACAATTTCTGGTGGAAGGTGCTGGCGCTCGCGATTGCCGTGCTGATTTGGGCGGTAGTGGCCAGCGAGCCGGAGCTCTCCACCTTCGCCACGGCCCACGTCGAGTACAAGAACTTGCCGGACAACCTGGAGCTGAGTTCGGAACCGGTGACGCAAATCGTGCTCGAGCTGCGCGGTCCCTCCCGAGAGCTGCGCGGTTTGGGCGACGGCGGCCAGCATCCGGCGGCCGTCCTGGACATGAGCAGCGCGGCGCCGGGCGAGCGCACCTTTCCGATCGGCGCGGCCAATGTCCAGCTCTCGCGCGGCGTCCATATCGTGCGCGCCATCCCCTCGCAGGTGCGTCTCGCGTTCGAGCGGCGCCTGGAGCGCAGCGTGCCGGTGGCGGTGCGGTTCCGCGGCGAGCCCCCCGACCACTACCGCGTGGCCAGCGCCACGGCCGACCCGGCGCAACTGGCGATCCTGGGCCCGCAGAGCCACGTGGCGGGCGTCAATTCAGTGGCTACCGATCGGGTGGATGTTTCCTCGCTGACCGCGACCGGGCGCTTCCAGGTGAACGTCTTTGCCGGCGATTCGTTCGTGCGCTTCCGCTCGACGCCCACCGTTACCGTTACGGTGACCATGGCGAAAGAAAAAGAATAGGAGACCAAGTAACTTCGGTGGCAAAACAGCTTTTTGGAACCGACGGCGTTCGCGGTGTGGCCGGCAGGTACCCGCTGGATCCAGCCACGGTCTACGCCTTTGGCGTGGCCCTCGGCGACGATGCGGCGCGCACGCATGCGAACCCCGAGGTTCTGATCGGCGCCGACACGCGCGAATCGGGCGCGTGGATTGCCGCCACGGTCGCTGCCGGCCTGGCCAGCCGCGGCGTCAAAGTGCGCTACGCCGGGGTCATCACCACGCCGGGTGTGGCGTACCTGACGCGCACGGGTGCGTTCGCCGCCGGGGTGATGATTTCCGCGTCGCACAATCCGTACCAGGACAATGGCATCAAAGTATTCGGCCACAGCGGTTTCAAACTGCCGGACGCGGAAGAGCACGCGATCGAGCAAGAGATTTTGGCGCTCCGCGAAAGTCCGGTCGCGCCGCATGAGGCGGCGCTGGTGGCCGATGAAGGGCTCGACCGCGCGTATTTGCACTTTCTGCTGTCCACCGTTTCGGTGCGACTGGATGGCGTCAAGCTGGCGATCGACTGCGGTAACGGGGCGGCTTGGCGACTGGCCCCCGACCTGTTCCGCAGCCTGGGCGCCGAATTGCTCGAGACCGGCTGCGCGCCCAATGGACGCAACATCAATTTGAACTGCGGCGCGCTGCACGTGGACGGGCTAAGCCGGACGGTGGTGGACTCGAAATCTGCGTTTGGCGTGGCCTTCGATGGCGATGCCGACCGCGCCATCTTCGTCGCGCGATCGGGCAGAATCGTCGATGGCGACGCGGTGCTGCTGATGACGGCGCGCGCCATGAAGGCCGCCGGTCACTTGCACGGCGACACCGTGGTCGCCACCGTGATGTCGAACCTGGGCCTGGAGAAAGCCCTGGCGCGCGATCGAATTCGCATGCTGCGCACTCCGGTGGGCGACAAATACGTGCTGGAGGAAATGGTGCGGCTGGGCGCGGCGCTGGGCGGCGAGCAGTCCGGCCACGTCATCTTCCGCGAATACGCGACCACCGGCGATGGACTGCTCACCGCGCTGCGCGTGCTGGAAATCGCGCGCCGCGCCGGCGTGGGTCTGGACGAGCTGACCGCCGATTTGCGCGTCTATCCGCAGAAGCTGGTCAACATCCGCGTGCGTGAGAAACGGGATCTCGCCCAAGTGCCTTCGGTGAACCGGGAAATCCAGCGCGCCGAGGCAGCCCTGGCGGGTTCGGGCCGCGTGCTGGTTCGCTACTCCGGCACCGAGCTGTTGGCGCGGGTGATGGTGGAAGCCGCCGACCAGGGCCACGTGGACACGTTCAGCGCCAGTATCGCGGAATCGATACGGCGAGAAATCGGCGAGGAAGATTAGGGAGGACGTGCACCCGTGGGACCGTGGAGGTTTACGAGTTTGGCAGCCGGTCCCTCAATTAGCCCTTAATTCGCCCGGTGAATAGTCGGTAGCGATTGGGAACTCGATGCGCGTAAAGCGGCTGTAAGGACACCCCTCAGACGCGGGCGGTTCCGTTGTATGATGTCTCAATGCGATTTCTACTCACGATGCTGATGGTATTTCCGCTCTGCGCCCAGGCGCCGCAAGGTCCGCCGCCCGCCGGCGGCAAGGCAGCGCCCCACGTTCCCAAGAACCTGCAACTCCTCAAGCCCGAAGGGTTGATGGAAACCATGCGGGAGTACCGCACCGCCCTAGGCGTGGAATGCGGTTTCTGCCACGTGCAGGGCGACTTTGCCAGCGACGAGAAGCACCACAAGATTGTCGCGCGCAAAATGATCGAGCTGGTGCGCTCCATCAACCCGCAGTTTCCCGATGGCAAGGAGCACGTCAACTGCTACACCTGCCACCGCGGCGCGGAACATCCGCTGATGGCCCCGCCAGTCCTGGTTGCGCCGGGCGAGCAGCCGGTCCCGGTCCGCCCCGCGGCGCCGGAGCATCAATAAGCGGATCCTATGGGCGGACGCGCGTCCGCTCTCCGATTACTCGCGCACTACTGCTGCGCCACCCGCGCCATGTTAAATGTAGAATTCCCGGCTTCGGGCGCGCGAATGATCGGACGGGATACATTGTTTCGGCTGCTGGCTTGGGCGGTCGCCTTTGCGGAAGGCTTTTCGACCCTGGCCGTCGAAGTGATTGCCATCCGTTTGGCCATACCCGTGGTCGGATCCAGCATGACGCTCACCGGAGTTCTGCTGGCCGTGATCCTGTTCGCCCTGAGCGCCGGTTATTGGCACGGGGGCCAGTTGTCGTCGCGTTGGAGCCGTTCGCGCACGCGCACCGCGCTCACGGCAAATCTTTTTCTTGCCGGGGCCATTTATGCCGCCGTTTCCTTCCCTTTTGAAGCCGCTCTGCTGGGACGCTTTCTGGATGCGGGGTTGAGCCTGGCCCCGGCCATCGGCGCCGCAGCCACGCTGTTGTTTGCCGTGCCGGTATACCTGGTGGCGCAGTCGGTTCCGCTGCTGGCCGAACTCACCAACGACGAGGGCAAGGCGGGCAAGGCGTCCGGCCGCGTGCTCTTCTACTCGACCCTGGGCAGCGTCGCCGGCGGCATCGTCACACCCGTCTACCTGTTCCCGCAATTCGGCGTGAAAGGGTCCGGTTACGCGATTTGCGGGCTGCTGTTCGCCGCCGCCGCGCTTTGGACGGCCAGCCATCGGCGGAGGTGGATGATTCTGGCCGCGGGCGCGGTTTCGCTGGCGGTGGTGAGCCGGGCGGGATTGGGGTCGCCCGTGCCCGCAAGTGAGCGGTTTCGCTTCGACAGCCCGCACCAAACGATTCGCATCGTGGAGGAGCGGCGAGCGAACGGGCGGATGGAGCGGGCCATGTATTTGAACGGCGGACGCGCTTCCGCCATCTTCGCCGATACCGGCGAAACCTCGGTTGGTTACGTACTGGAGGCGGATCGCTTGCTGGCTGGCGCGCCTTGCGCGCTGGTGCTGGCGGTCGGCGCGGCGGGATTCACGTTTCCCCGGGATGCCGCGGTCCTGCCGGAAGTCGAGCGCGTGGATGCGGTGGACGTCGACCCCGATGTGCTGGACATCGCCGAACGGCATTTTCTGCCGCAGCCGCTGCCGGCCAAGGTAAGTTTCGTGCCGCTCTCCGCGCGTTACGCTTTGCGGCGGGCGCGCGCCCAGGGAGCGCATTACGGCTTCACGCTGCTCGACGCGTACACCGGTAAAGCCATTCCGGCCGAACTGCTCAGCCGGGAGTTCCTGGCCGACGTGCGCGCCATCTCCACGCGCACTGCGGCCAACGTCATCCTGGACCGCGCCGCCGAATCGGATTTTGCCCGAAATGTTCTGGCCACATTTCGCCAGGTGTTCGGGCGAGTCTGGGCCAAGAACGTCGACTCGGCCGATTCCGATCCAACCAACTACCTGATTACCGACTGGCCGATTCCAGGGTCGGCCGAATGGACCGGGTCCGGCCGCGCCTATCTGGACGACCGGAATACCGCCGACCGCGACCACACGCGCATGATCTGGAGCGAAGAATAGAGGTATGGCGGAATCCATCGATCCGCTGGCCGGCGCGCCGCAGTTCCCGGAGCCTCCCGCCGCGCAAGAAACTGTCGCGGCGCTGCCGGCGACGGCGCCGCGCGAGAAACTGTGGCGCCGCCCATGGGCGCCGTTTGCCCTGGTGGCGGCTTTCTTGGCCGCCGGACTGGCCGTCTATGCGCAGACCCTCGCCTTCGCCTGGGACGAAGGATTCCACCTGCTGGCCGCGCAGCTCATTAAAGCCGGGAAGACGCCGTACCTGGATTTCTTTTTTCCGCAAGCTCCGCTGAACGCCTATTGGAACGCCGGGTGGATGATCTTGTTCGGCGATACCTGGCGCACCGCGCACGCCGTGGCGGGCGTGATGGGCGCCGGCGGCGTGCTGCTGGCCGCGCACGCGGTCTACACCCGCTTCCCCACGCCCGGCTGGCGCCCGGCTGGCGCCTTGACGGTGGTGGCGCTGGCCGGGCTGAACCATCAGTTCGTGGATTACTCGACGATCGGGCAAGGCTACGCGCTGTGCCTGTTCCTTCTGGTGGCAGCCTATCGCTGCGCGCTGTGGTCGGCGGACCACCGCGGCTGGCTGCCCGCGGCCGCGGCCGGATGCGCGGTGGTGGGCGCGGCCGGCGCCACGCTGCTGGGCTCGGCGGCGGTCCCGATCATGCTCGTGTGGCTGCTGGTTTACAATCGCGCCGGCGCGCGCTGGACGAAGCTCGCGGGCTTCCTGGGTGGGGCGGCGCTTCCGCTGCTGCCGTTTGTGCCTGTGGTGCTGCGCGCACCGCGCGTGGTGCGCTTCGACATCTTCGAATACCACCTGCTGTACCGCCAGGTGGCCTGGGACGGCGCCACCGCGCACGATGCCGATGTGCTCACCGCATGGGCCAACGATCCGCAGGCGATCCTGCTGGCAATCCTGGTGGCCGCGGGCGTGTTTTTCGTCCGCTTCCGCAGCGAATGGGACCGGGCCACGCGCGCCCCCTTCTATCTGTGCGGATGGCTGGCGCTGGGCCTGAGCCTGCACATCTCCACGGCGCACCCCACTTTCGCGCGCTACTATCTGCTCACCGTTCCGTTCCTGGCTATCCTCGCCGTGGCGGGCCTCGCTTTCATCGTGTCGCAATTTGCGCGACCCATGCAGCCCCGCTGGGCGGTGGTTTTCGTGAGCGTCCTGGTGGCGATGGTTCTGGCCAGGGACCTGTACGACGATTGGGATGGCGCTCCGTGGTGGGGCCGGCTGTCGAACATCGCCCGCAAGCTGGATGAAGTGGTGCCGCGCGGCGCGCCCGTCTTCGCCGATGAGTCCATCTACTTCCTGACTCGCCGCACGCCTCCCTCGGGCCTGGAGTACGCCGATTCGCACAAGCTGCAACTGAAACCCGAGATGGAAAGGCTGCTGCACATCTTCCCGAAAGCGGAATTGAAAAAGCAAATCGCTGCCGGAAGATTCGCTGCGGCGGCCAGTTGCGAGGACACCGATGAGCTGGAGGACCTCGGCGTTCCCGCCGCTTTTGACAAGAAGTTCGAGGATAAAGGCCAGGATTGTGCCGTATATTGGAAGTGGAAACCGCCGGCGCCGAAGAAGAAGTGAACCCATCCGTAGGGGCCGGGCATGACCGGCCCGAACCGCCGCGTCGCAATGGTAAACCCCGAACAGTCCAAGTACACCGAGCAGCGGAGGGAATTCTGGGACGAATTCGCCCGCCGGATTCAGCGCTGGCAGCCGATGCGGCGCTACTACCGCGCACAGCTCGAGCGCTGGTTCGCCTTCTCCATTCCGCCGGGCGCGCGCGTGCTCGAGATCGGCTGCGGCACCGGCGATCTGCTCGCCGGCTTGCGCCCGTCGCTGGGGGTGGGCATCGACTTTTCCGCCGAGATGGTGCGGCTGGCCAAAGAGCGCCATCCCGAACTTCGCTTCCTCATCGCCGACGCTCACGATTTCGATCTCAACGAAAAATTCGACGCCATCGTTTGTTCCGACCTCATCAACGACGTCTGGGATGTGCAGGCGGTCTTGACGCGCATCGCCGACCATTGCCATCCGGCGACGCGGATCTTCCTCAATTTCTACAGCAACCTGTGGGAAGGCCCGCGGCGCATCGCCGAGACCCTGGGACTGGTGAAGCGCCTGTTGCCGCAAAACTGGCTGACGGTGGGCGATGTGGCCAACCTCCTCTACCTGGCGCGCTTTGAAGTGATCCGGCATTCCCGCGAGGTGATGTGCCCGGTGCATGTGCCTCTGGCGGGCGCCCTGGCCAACCGGTACCTGGTGCGGCTGTGGCCGTTTTCCCACCTCGGCGTTACCAACGTTCTGGTGGCTCGCCCGCAGCCTGAGGCGCAGCCGGGCCGCCAGGCCAGCGTGAGCGTGATTGTGGCGGCGCGCAATGAGGAAGGCAATATCCCGCGTATCTTCGACCGCCTTCCCCAAATGGGGGCGGGGACTGAGTTGATCGTCGTCGAGGGCCACTCCCACGATGGCACCTACCAGGCCGTGGAAAGGGAAATCGCCGCCCGCCCCGGTTATCCCGCCAGGCTGTTCCGCCAAACCGGCAAGGGCAAAGGCGACGCCGTGCGGCTGGGCTTCTCCCAAGCCACTGGCGATGTTTTGATGATTCTCGATGCCGACCTCACGGTCGCGCCCGAGGACCTGCCGCGCTTTTACGATGCGTGGCTGGCCGGCCGCGGCGATTTCATCAACGGCGTCCGCCTGGTTTACCCGATGCAGGACCAGGCTATGCGTTTCCTCAACCTTCTTGGCAACAAGTTCTTCAGCCAGGCGTTTAGCTGGCTTCTCGGGCAGAGCATCCGGGACACTCTCTGCGGCACCAAAGTGCTGAGCCGCCGCGATTACCAGATGATCGCCCGAAACCGCTCCTGGCTCGGCGATTTCGATCCTTTTGGCGATTTTGATCTGATCTTCGGCGCCGCCCGTTTCAATTTGAAAATCGCCGACATGCCGGTGCGCTACGGTGCGCGCACTTACGGCGAAACCAACATCCAACGCTGGAGCCACGGCTGGATGCTCCTGCGCATGGTTGCGGTTGCGCTGCGCCGCATCAAGTTCATGTAGCGGCAAAAAGGGAGCCACTTACTTCCGGATGGTCCCGTATAGCACCGAAAGATAATAGCTGTGTATTGCCCTGCAATGTTCCGTACCGGTACCGTTAACAAAAGGTGGCAGGGTTGAACGCACGTTACAAATGCCGGAAGATGCGAGAAGCCGGACCCCACGCCGGCTGGTTCAACCTCGATCGGCGGCCTGATCGCGGCGCCGCACGGCTCTGCGGCGCTTAACCCGAAATTCGAGATGGGACCTTTTCGCGCTCCTTTCCAGCTACCGGCTGGGAGGGAGCGCGCTTTTTTTGTGAACCTCTTCGCCTGCCTGTCACCGGCTTGTTGTCACCGGTATGTTGTATGACCCCCGGACATATCCGTCTGTAAACCTTTTGGTAATGGACACCACCTTGCTCTGAGCGGTACAACGAGTCATGCTATTGTGCCGTAATGTCCGCGCCATACTCTTTGCCGGCTTGTTCGCTTCCGCGTTACTGGCCCAGCAGGACCGCATCATGGCCACGATCGATGCCGGCCATTCGGTGGTCGTCAGAGGCAGCGTTCCTCCTCAGGCGCAGCCGAAGTACGATCGGGGGGCGGTGGAACCCGATTTCCGGCTCGGCAACATCACGCTAATGCTGAGGCCGTCGGCCTCTCAGCAAGCCGCGCTCGAACAATTGCTAGCGGAGCAGCAGGATCCAGCATCGCCGAACTACCACAACTGGTTGACACCGGAAACCTATGCCGAGCGGTTTGGGACGAGTGCGGCCGATGTGGACAAGATCGTTTCTTGGCTGCGCTCCCAGGGCTTCGCCGTCGAGTATACGGCGCGCGGCCGCGACTTCATCAGTTTCAGTGGCACGGCCAGCCAGGTGCAAGCGGCACTGCATACGGAAATCCACCGCTACCAGGTAGGCGCCGAAACTCACTTCGCGAACTCGACGGACCTGTCCTTACCGGCGGCCATCGAGCCTATCGTGGCTGGTGTGCTGGGGCTGCACGACTTTCACCCCAAGGCGCCGCGGAGGCAAGCCCGGCCGAACTATACCGCAACTGACGGAAGCCACTACCTGCTGCCGGACGACCTCGCCACCATTTACGATCTCGTCCCCCTATATGACTACGGATACACGGGCGCGGGACAGAGCATTGTCATCGTCGGACAGAGCGACATCGATGCCAGCGATATCGCCACGTTCCGCAGCAGTTGGGGCCTGCCCTTAACCACGATACAGATGGTTCCCACGGGCACCTATCCGGGGGTCGACAGCGACGACGAAATGGAGGCGGACCTGGACCTGGAATGGGCCGGCGCGGTGGCTCGATGGGCAACGCTGATCTTCGTTTACAGCGAAGACGCGACCTACTCGGCTTACTATGCCATCGACAACAACCTGGCGCCAGTGATCAGCGAGAGCTTTGGGCTGTGCGAATACCAGGTGGGAATCAATCGGTTGGGCCTTTACTACTTTGAGGTGGAGGCACAGAAAGGCAATGCACTGGGAATTACCTGGCTGGCTTCGTCGGGCGATTCGGGAGCGGCCGGCTGCGATTATGACGTCACCATGGCAACGCAAGGTCTGGGAGTTAGCCTCCCGGCGAGCGTACCCGAGATCACCGCGGTGGGTGGGACGGAATTCGACGAAGGAAGCGCCGACTACTGGAGCGGGAGCAATGGGCTTTACGGTGGCTCGGCGCTATCCTATATCCCCGAGACGGCGTGGAACGATACCGCGGCGAGCCTGAAGCTTGGGGGGGACATTGAGGCTAGTGGCGGCGGGGTTAGTGCGGTTTATTCGAAGCCCGCGTGGCAAACCGGTCCCGGTGTTCCCAGCGACGGCGCACGCGATGTGCCCGACATCGCCCTGGCCGCGTCGGCCCTGCACGACCCCTACATCGTCATTTCAGAGGGCGCGACATATACCGTGGGCGGCACATCGGCCGCAGCGCCTTCTTTCGCCGGAATGATCGCCGTGCTCAATCAATATCTGGTGCAGAACGGGGTGCAAACGAAATCCGGCCTGGGCAACATCAACCCGAAGCTGTACGGCATGGCGGCGGCAGGCACATCCGGCGTTTTTCACGAC
Source organism: Bryobacteraceae bacterium (assembly GCA_049511495.1). Classification (GTDB taxonomy): domain Bacteria; phylum Acidobacteriota; class Terriglobia; order Bryobacterales; family Bryobacteraceae; genus Bog-375. The sequence goes on from JBEKXZ010000008.1 coordinate 115,085, forward strand.
GTGACCACGGGGAACAACATCGTTCCGTGTGAGGCGAATACGCCGAACTGTGTGAACGGTCAGCTTGGGTACACCGCTGGCGTGGGTTACGACCTTGTGACGGGCCTGGGTTCGGTGGACGCGTACAACCTGATCACGGTATGGGGCGGCATTCCGGTTACGTCCACCACCACCACGCTTACGGCGAGTCCGGCCATTTTGGTGGCGAGCGGGTCCGCGGTGCTGACCGCTACCGTGAAGGCTTCCAGCGGCACCCGGTCGCCCACCGGACCGGTTTCCTTCACGCTGGGAAACAGTTTGCTCGGCTCCGCGACGCTCGCGGGTTCCGGAGGAACCGCCACCGCGTCCATCACGGTTTCCGGCGGCCAGTTGGTGGCGGCCAGCAACACGGTGCAGGCTCACTATGGGGGCAGCCCCACGTTCAGTTCCTCATCGGCAACTGCAACGCTCACCGTGGGCACTCCTGCGACCTCCAAAGTGGTAGTGTCGGTAACGCCGAATCCGGTCTATCAGCAGGCGCCGGATGCGAATGGCGCCACGTTCTCCTTCACCGTCCAACTGAGCGAAACCGCTGGGGTGGCGACTACGGTGACCGGCTTCACTTTCGACGGGGTGAACTTCGCGAGCTCGATTGCGCAGTTTTTCGGCAGCACCACGCTGCCGGCGCACGGCACGCTTACCGCAAATCTGAAGGCGGGGAACATTGCCGTGCCGTCGTCGGTAGTCATGATATTCACGGGCCAGGACTCGAGCGGAGCGGCGTGGTCCCAGCAGATCGCGGTTCCTTTCCTGCCGAAGCAGTAGGATGAAACGACGAAGGACCTGCCGCTCGCCTTCATTGGCGCCGATCAGCTTTCCCGAGCCAACCTTGCCGCCGATGGAAACCATGAAGTCAGACTGGCTGCCGTCCGTATTGAGCTACGAAAACCTGCGCGACGGAAATCGAGCGGGCCGCCTCGCCTATTCGAGAACAGAAGAACCCGTAGGGGAATTAAGCCGGGAGCTTGGCACGTTCTTTCTGTATCACGCGTCGCTTCGTGTTTTCAAAGCAGTTCGGCGGGAGATACGTTCTTTCTGTCTTACGTCTTTTACATCGACCGCAGCTTCGCTTTTTCCCTCTCGAACTCCTGAGGCGTGAGGATTCCCCGCTCCTTCAGCTTCTCTAATTCGTCCAGGCGCTGGATGAGGTTCATGGGCGGGGCCGGCGCTACCGGCGCGGCCGGCGGCGGGGCTTGATACTGAGCCATCGGAGGTGGGGGCCCGGCCGGGACCACCGCGGCGGGCCGGCGGCTGCGCATGAACAGGAACGCAGCGGCTCCCAGGATCAGGACCCCCAGCCCGAGTTCGTAGAGCAACATACTCGGGCTGGAACCGGGCTGGCTCCCGGATGAGTCATCCGAGTCCCCAGCCGGGGCGACCTTGCCGTCGACGAAGGTCACTTTTTGACTCGGATACATGTAGATTTTCTTGGAACCGAGATTGGCTATCCTGGCCGGCTGCCCGAGCACGGCCACCACTTGATCGATCGTCATGCCCGGTGAAATTGTGGGTGGCGCGGCGGCCGGCTGATCCGGCGGTGCAATGGGAGGAAGCGGCGCGTCTGCCGTAGCCGGCTGAGGGGAAGCCATCGGCGGCGCGGTATAGGCCTGGGCGGCTGGAGCGGCGACTGGCTGAGAAGCCGCGGACGTGGACGTGGATTTGCTCCCTCCGCCTCCGCCCCCAGCGCCGGTCCCCAACACCTCCGCAATGAGGTTTTCCGCCTCCAGGATCTCCAGCGTAGCCGCCTTATGGAATCGGATCTCCGCAGTGTAACGCACCTGGTTCACCAGCTCGGAAATCAAGGTCAAATGGATGTCATCCTTGACCACCTCGATCTTGGTAATGTACAGCTTTTCCCCGGCCACGAAGGGCCGTGTTGTGGGGGCATTCCCTTGAACCGCTTGATTGGCCGTGCCCACACCGGGGATCTTATTGACGATGGGAATCTTGGAGAGCGTACGGACCGCGCCGGTGCAAGCCGCCTTGGAGGGACCGGTAAGCGAAATTCTCCCGTCCTTGTACTGGTGGACGCAAGTGATGGGATCCGCGCCGCCCGTGAAACCGCTTTTCCGCAAAACCACCGTGGTGCCCTGGACCACGAAATCGCCTTCGGCATTCACTGTGGAGAGCTTGTACCGGGCTCCCAACTTTTGTTCTAAAAGGGCCCTGTCCGCCGCCGCGGCAGAGGCTGCCATCATCAGCATCACAAGGAACGGAACGAAGCGCGACATCGAAGTTCTTCGCATAAGCACCACTCTCCTGGGTCTGACTTCTTTTCTCGCCCGACGATTCTGGATTATACAAAAGCGCGGGCGGAGGCGCCACTACAGGCTACACCCCTGTCGCTAGCATGTGAATTGTCCGGTCCAATTAGCACGTGAGTTGTCCGGTTCGTGGCAGCGGGGGGATCGTGGAAGTTGAGAATCCCAGAGACGGTCTCCGCCGCGGAAATGGAGCGGATGATGAGACTACAAGACGTGATCTTGAAAGCGATGGCGAAAAAGATCACCTGGATGGCGGCGGCGGAGATCGCCGGCATCTCGGACCGGACGATGCGCCGGATCAAGGACCGATATGAGGAGTTTGGCTATGACGGGTTGTTTGACCGGCGGCGCCGCAAGCCGAGCATTCTGCGGATTCCGATGGCGGTGGCCGAGCAGGTGCTGGCCTTATACCAGGAGAAGTACTTCGATTTCAG